>NZ_JAHNZV010000003.1 GCF_022267535.1 Psychromonas antarctica | reverse complement strand
AATGTGTTATCAATTTTAAGGTTTGTTTGGCTAAGTAAGTCAGCGGTTAATGATGGTAAGTTCAAGGTCTTTGTGGCAGAATTCATTCGATGTCTCTTGTTGTATTATCCTTTGTCTAGTTAACAAGTATTTTACCACAATGAGACATCAACCTCTTTAAAATCATCGAGTTATTTGGGTTTTATTGTTTGTTTTGAATCCCGAAACTTGAGTTATAACGACGCAGACGATTACAGTTTGGCTTACCTTACGGCGACTTTCATTTCTGAACCAGGACATCAATTTCATGACACATTAATCAACGGCTAGCCACGGGTAATGTAATACACTATTTTTTGATAAAAACACTCTAAATCAGCAAGATCAGCTAAATCATTTTTGCTCTAATTACAATAGTCCGCGCCGTATTTCTTGCACCATTGGCGAATCGTTCCATAACGGATAACTACGTCTCAGGTAGTCAGTAATTATTCATTATCAGGAAAACTCTGTATTAACATATGATAAAGCCAAACTGCATGGCTGATAATTTGAGCAGGATAACTGCACCACTATAAAAGAAAAAGAGACTCGGGTTCATTCTACTCTGGCAAATTGGCGTGGAGTAATTATTCTAGTCAATTACACTTAGCGATGCCCAATAGGCTCAGCTTTACCAATCAAAAGAGTTGAATGAGAAATATGACAAATCTGTCATACTTTTCATATTTGTTGCAAGTAAGCCGTATCAGGTGGGATACTTTAATCACTTATCTAAGGATTAAACCCAATGAACATTTTGCTTGTTGAAGATGAACAAAAAATCGCAGATTTTATCTGTGAAGGTTTGCGTGCAAAAAGTTTCAATGTGACTCATTGTGCCGATGGTAATCAAGGGTTTGAGATTGCAAACAACAATAAACACGATGCTATTATCCTTGATATTGGTCTGCCTGGGCGTGATGGATTAGATATTCTCCGTTCTCTTCGTCAAACGGGTAATGACACTCCTATTATCCTTCTTACTGCAAGAAATGAACTGGGGGATCGTGTTCAGGGGCTAGAGATGGGGGCTGACGATTATTTAGCAAAACCTTTCTACGTGGAAGAATTGAGTGCTCGACTTAATGCGTTACTTAGACGACATGAAGGTACCTCACAACATGTCGTTGAGGTTGGTTCGTTGCAACTTGATTGCATTAGCCGCAGCCTTAATTGTCACGGCCAATCGGTTGAACTCAGCAGTCGAGAATTTAGTCTGCTAGCCCATTTGATGCGTTCCCCTAATCAAGTATTAACAAGAGGACAACTATTGGAGCATGTCTGGGGCTACGATTTTGATCCCTGCACTAATGTTGTTGATGTCTGTATTAAACGGATCCGCCGTAAGATAGCTTCACTGGAACGTGCGGGGAAAATGATTGGCGCTATCGAATCGGTACGCGGTACTGGTTACCGACTGACCCCTCGATGAGGCTGTAGAATGTACTTTCGCACGCGTATTTTTGCTATATCTATCCTTACTGTGAGCGTTGTACTTACAGTTGTGGCCACACTAAGTTGGTCACGTATTATGAAGGTGGAACTTGAACACCTTGATAATCGACTTTGTATGGAAGCAAGGCGCGCTATGCGAATGAACTTAGCACCAAGACTTGATGGTGAGATGTCCTTACCCCAAGTAGCCACATCAAAAGGTATTGAGAATTCAGATGCGCGATTTATTGCTGATTTGATGGCGAAGTTACGCATTAACTCACAAAGCAATGTAATGGTTTTTGTTGACTCAGATGCGCATGGTGTTTTAATCGCGTCAGAAGGTACAGATATAAAAAATCTAATAGGCTCATTAGATTGGATTAAATCAGAGCGATTAGCACCACCAGATAAAAATCATCCCATCCGTTGTCAGTTGGCCTCGTTCGAGTATAAACACCAGCAATGGCGAGCGAGTTATTTTCAAAGTCACAATATCAAAAGTTTTATTGCGGTTGACCTTTCTGCTACAACCAGTGAATTAGAGACGACCTTGCGAACGGCTTTTTTTGTGGTTATTCCTTTCTCTTTACTGCTTAGTATTATTGGTGCCTGGTTTATCACTACGACTACCCTTCGGCCTATCAATCGCTTGCATAAGTCAATGGATAGGGTGACCCAAAAAGATCTCAGTCATCGTCTATTAGGCGATAAAGAAGACAAAGAGTTTAAAGTGTTGATCGATGCGTACAATATGATGTTAGAACGACTTGAGGATAGTTTTCAGCAGGTGTCTCGCTTTACCGCGGATGCTGCGCATGAGCTGAAAACGCCGCTCACTGTATTAAGAGGCAAACTTGAGCAAGCGGTGACATCTGAAAATACATCGCAATTAGATTTGAATGCCATTCTTGATGAAGTTGGGCACCTATCGGCCATTACCCGTAAATTATTACTGCTTTCACAGGCCGACTCTGGCTCCATGGCGCTTTATTTTGAACCAATAAATATGACCTCTTTATTAGATGAATTGACCGCTGATATGGAGTTATTGTCCGATGAACTGGTACTTCATTGTACGATTGAAAGAGAGCTTATTCTAAAAGGCGATATCGTTCTAATGAAACAACTTTTAAATAATCTATTGGTTAACGTGATCCGCTACAGCATTCATAAAAAAGGAGTGATTATTGAAGCCCGTCAAAATGAATCCTCCATAGAAATCCTGATCAATAATTTTTGTCTTCCGATGTCAAACGAAGTCAGGAGTCAACTGTTTGATCGCTTTTATCGTGGACAGCCAGAACAGTTGCAAGGCATATCCGGTAGTGGTCTTGGGCTAAGTTTGGCTCGGGAAATTGCCCGCGCACACGGTGGTGATCTCACGCTTGAAGCAAGTATAGAAGATGTTTTTTCTATGCGATTATTACTACCCATCGTTAAATGACAGCATTGTCATCCAACTCCGCCAGCTAATCTATAGACTTAAGGTTATACCAATTTAAATAAATACTTGATCATTCTTGCTGGTTAAATTTCCCTGCGCAATTATATGAACAATGACTTATCCATATTGGTGTTACTCATTAAAGAGTTACCTTAATTACTACGGAGATAGGTCCATGAAAGCAAAAATCATCCCCCATTTTTCCCCCATCGTTCCACTACTAACCTCGATATTGCTTATGTCAGCGGCAACTCAAGCCAATGAATCACTCGAACTCAGCAGTCCTGCATTTACAGATAAGGGGACGCTTCCCATTCAATTTACTTGTGAAGGAGAAGGGATCTCGCCACCATTGAACTGGAGTGGTACGCCGGATGGAACAGAGTCTTTTGTTGTAATCATGGATCATATGCCAGGGCACGGACCTGAGCCTAAAACGGCTAGTAATGAAAAAAACAAACCAGTCCCTAAAGTTGCCAATCGCGAAGAAAACACCCCACCACCTAAATCCCCTAAATCAAGAGGGCCAGAAGGACTGCGCTGGTACTGGACTATGTACAATATTCCGGCGGAAATTTCAGGTATTAAAAGTGGACAATCTGTTGGCACCCTTGGCAGCAATGTTGTGAATGATAATAATGAATATGCGCCACCCTGCTCGAAAGGCCCCGGCCCAAAAAACTACACCTTTCATCTCTATGCGCTTTCAAGCGCTTTAGAGTTGGCTCACTCAGACAAGGTTTCAGAAGCGACGCTGCGAAAAAGGTTGAGTGGCTTAGTACTCGGTTCTGATTCCCTAACCGTTACTTTTGCACGCAGCTGCCAAAGCCCACACAAACCTCGTCCGAACCAAAACAACCAAGTCGAAGAACACGAGCCACCATCAACATTACCGCTATGTAAAAAATCCAATAGTACGCGTACTTCAGCGCCGATAGAAGTAGAGTAATCGAAGATCAGTAGCTGCATAAAAATAGGCGAACGGAACAACATTCATCGAAGTTAAATAATCAAAGAGAAATGACGAGATTGGTATGAAAAAAAACATTAAAACTACATTGGCATTATTTTTTCTGATCGGCGCTATCGTCGTAGGTATCGGCTATAACTACATGGTGGCGAAACAGGTTCAGCCGATGTTCATCACTGATTTTGTGAAGCGTGGAAATATTGAAAGTGTGGTGCTGACAAACGGTGTCTTATACCCTTCGAAATTGGTCAGTGTTGGGGCTCAGGTTTCTGGTTTAGTAGGCAAACTTAATGTCAAGTTAGGCGATGAGATAAAGCAGGGAGATTTGATTGCTCAAATAGATAACCTTACACAACAAAATGCGATCAAAGAAGCACAAGCTTCGCTGAAGAGTATTAATGCTCAATGTGGGGCAAAAAAAGCTCAGATTAAAGTTGCGATGTCTGAGTTTGCACGAAAGAAAAAAATGCTGGTGAATGGTGCCACATCTCAATCAGAATTTGACTTAGCAGAGTCAATATTGGCTGTTTATCAGGCTGATTTGGATCAGCTTAAAGCTGAAAAAGAAAAATCAATTATCAGTGTAGACACTGCCAAGCTCGATCTGGGTTACACAACCATTGACTCTCCTATCGATGGTACCGTGATTTACATATCTGTCGAAGAGGGGCAGACGGTGAATAACAATCAGGGAACACCGAGTATTATTGAGATTGCACAGCTGGATGTGATGACCATTAAGGCGCAGGTTTCCGAAGCTGACATTATTAATGTTCAAGCAGGTCAAGAAGTCTATTTCACTATATTAGGGGCAACGGGCAAGAAGTACCCAGGTGTATTACGTGCGATTGAACCGGGCCCAACATTATTGAGTGGTGATGATAGTTCTTTGAAGATTGGTGATGATGAAGCAATTTACTACAACGCATTGTTTGATGTACAAAATCCAGAGAGCCTATTGCGTTTCGGTATGACCGCGCAGGTCTCTATCATTTTAGAAAATGCAACAGATGCTTTACTCGTTCCATCACAGGTTTTGGTCAAAAAAACCGCTGCGCCCCCTTCTTATCAGGTTCCAATTAAAATAAACGACCGAATTGAATATCGTGATGTGGAAGTGGGCATCAACAATAAAATTTATGCTCAGATACTCTCAGGTCTTAACCAAGGTGATGAGATCGTGATCGGTGAGGCGTCAGCGAGCGACGATAGTGTTTCGAGTAGTTCGATGAATGCGCTATCGGGATCTGAGATGCGTGGACAAGGCGGTCATGGCCAAGGTAGGAGGTAATAACGTATGACTGAAGCACTATTAAATATTGTGGGGGTTACCCGTTCTTTTTCTGCTGGCGATCAAGAGTTGACTGTTCTGAAAGATATTAACCTGCAGATCAACCGTGGTGAGATGATTGCGATTATTGGGACATCTGGCTCGGGCAAGTCGACACTGATGAATATCTTGGGCTGTTTGGATAAGGCAAATAAAGGCAGTTATTTCATTAATGGGCTAAATACCTCGACCATGGGTGAAGATGAGTTGGCGGCATTGCGACGCGATCACTTTGGTTTTATCTTTCAACGTTACCACCTTTTAGGAGATTTAAGCGCACTGGGAAATGTAGAAGTGCCTGCATTGTACGCAAATGAGGGGCCACACGCCCGTCAGGAAAAAGCAAAAAAATTACTGACTCGCCTTGGATTGAGTGATCGCTTAGATCATAAACCTGGTCAGCTTAGTGGGGGTCAACAACAACGAGTAAGTGTTGCCAGAGCACTGGTTAATGGCGGCGATGTTATTCTGGCAGATGAACCAACGGGTGCACTAGACAGTAGCAGTGGTGAAGAAATGATGAAACTTCTTCGTGAGCTACACGATGATGGGCACACCATTATTTTGGTTACGCACGACCCACATGTTGCCGCCTTTGCAGATCGAATTATTGAGATCAAAGATGGAGAGATTATTGGTGATAAACAAACTCGCCCTGCCAAAAAGGTGAGTGAGTCGATAAGCAATCACAAAACATCTGTAGAAAATAAGACAAAAGCAAAATTTGCGCTGAGTTGGTCACGTTATATTGAGGCGTTGAAAATGGCATTGATTGCGATGGCCAATCATCGTCTGCGTACATTTCTAACCATGCTCGGTATTATTATTGGTATTGCCTCAGTCGTGTCTGTGGTTGCACTGGGTAATGGCTCACAACAAACAATTCTGGCTAATATTGCTTCAATGGGCACTAATACTATTGAAATAAAACCAGGAACAGGACGCGGAGATCGTCGTTCTGGTCGAGTGCGTTCGCTCACAGCAGAAGATGCTAATGCGCTTAAAACATTGCCCTTTGTAGACAGTGTTACGCCAACGGTTAGGGCAAATGTGGCGATTCGTTATTCTAGTGAAACAGTAACAGGTTCAGTTCAGGGCGTGGGTACAGAGTATTTCCGTGTACGTGGTTATAGTTTGGCGCAGGGGCAATATTTTGCTGAAGACAGTATTGAGTCCTTAGAGCAGGTCGCTGTTATTGATGCAAACACTAAAGAAGCGCTCTTTTCTGATGGAGAGGCGCTGGGTAGTGTTATCTTTCTCGGCAAACTTCCAGTGCGTGTCATTGGTGTTACAAAGCCAATTGAAAGTGTTTCTAATAATAGTGATGAGCTCAATATTTGGGTGCCTTATACCACGGTATCTGGACGGATATTTAGGCAAAATTATGTCAGCGATATCACGGTAAGGATTGACGAAAATGTCTCTAGTGCTGTAGCGGAACAAGGCATTATTAGTTTACTGACCATGCGTCACGGCCTCGTTGATTTCTTTACTATTAATACTGATACGGTGCGAAAAAGTATCACCAAAACATCCGATACGATGACTCTGCTTATTTCTGCTATTGCGTTTATCTCTTTATTAGTTGGCGGAATTGGCGTGATGAATATCATGTTGGTCTCAGTCACAGAACGAACGAGTGAGATAGGTATACGCATGGCTGTTGGGGCGCGGCAGACTGATATTATGCGTCAATTTCTGATTGAAGCGGTGCTCGTCTGCTTCAGTGGAGGTGCGTTGGGCATAGGACTTGCTTATCTTATTGGTGTTATTTTTCAACACACGAGTAGCGATTTTCTGATGGTCTATTCGACTTCATCGATTATTGCAGCGGTTGCCTGTTCGACATTAATTGGTGTTTTGTTTGGTTTTCTCCCCGCTCGAAGTGCCGCAAAACTTAACCCTGTTGATGCGCTTTCTAGAGATTAAGGGCAAGGAAAATAAAATGAAAACGACTATTAAAATAAGAAGTAAAACCCCTATCACCATGATGGTATGCGTTATTTCGCTATTTGGATTTAGTTCCATGCGCAGTGACTATCAACAACCAGAATTAGAAACACCTGCACACTGGTCTGAAGGACTTTTGCCCAATGAAGATGCTAAAGCAGAAGCGCAGAGTAGCAATACAATTGAACATTCTGACAAGTGGTGGACTTTATTTGAGGACACGCAGTTAAATAGCTTGATCGAGCAAGTGCTTCAATCAAATAGTGATTTAGCAAAAGCGACGCTTACTTTAAGAAAAGCGCTATTAGAGGCTGGCACTAGTGAAAATAATAAAGTACCAACAGTGAGTTTTTCTCATGATTCCTCATTTGAATATGATATTGATTATAACGCATCAAATAGTAACTTTGCTTCGAATTTGTCCCTCAACTATGAATTGGCCCTTTGGCGACGTGTCGATGCCGATGCAAATGAATGGGCCGCGAGAGCAAGCTATGAAGACAGAGAGTACCCAAAAAATTTCAAGTGATATCTTTTATTTACCGAAGTGATTACCGCTTTCAGCTTTGTTTACTTTGCTAATAAATGAATTATGCCTTGTAGAACTTATCAAAATAACGAAATTTATTGAAAATAAAAATGTAAAAATAGACTCCGTTAAGGAACTTTTCGGCAACTGCTCTGCATGATAACAATCAGCAGATATAATGTATCAGTAAAAATTATCGGCCGCATATGGCCTCGCGAGGTTGGCTGCGAATACCTCCTGAAAGCTAACTTGCAAATAAGCTTAAAAATCCATCGGCCATTTTTATCACTAAATATGTATCACGAGGATAAATATCGTAAGCCACTAAAGCGATTGTTACTATCGCATGATGCCAAACGTCGTTTAAAAAATGTTCCTCAGTAATATCAGGGTTTGATCCACTGACTTTCATTCCCGTCATGCATTAAATCATGCACTTTAAATAAATATATATTTTTACAGCAAAGCCCTGTTTTCCTTCCTACAATGATATGAACGAGTATATTCCGCAACTATTTTCACGTTTATAAAGGAGACGATCGTGGTTAAATTATTACAAACAAGAGGCGTACATTTTATGGATTTATCCTCAAAAGAGTTAATTAACGATCTTAAAGAAGCGGTAACCTGTGAAGTATCAAATGTTTGCGCCTTACCATGTCACCGTTGCCCTTATATACGTGAAAAAATTGACATTGAAAAAATAAAAATAGAAGGATTGAATTCCTATACCATCAAATTAGAAAAAATAGAAGAGCAACAACTGTTGATTTATATCACTGCGACGGGTATTGATAATTGGCTGACAAAAAATAATCTGCCATTTATACTACCAGAAAATAATGATGAGGTAGGTAAAGTGGATAATTCAAAGCAGGCATAAGCTTGTCAACCCCTCCTTAGAAATAGACATGCAAAGGCTTAATATAGCGAGCTTTTATAGAATAACGTAAAACGAACCACGCAAGAATATTCGCTTGGTACAAATAATCGCTGGCGAGCATATTTTTTAGCACCGTTAAAGTTTCGCAATGATACTTTTATTGGCATCCGGGAAAGGGTATAAGGCAAGCTGTTCTTTACTCACCCACTTGACTGGCTGCCCTTCTCTGCCTTGCGCCTCTCCTGCGAATTGCGTTACCAAATAAAAATGTAAATTCAATTTACGATCGTCGTAATCAAAACGGACTGAATCTAATTCCTGATGGTTAAGGGCAGTTAATCCCACCTCTTCTGATAATTCTCGGCACATCGCCATTTCAGGTGTTTCACCTTGTTCAACTTTCCCCCCTGGAAACTCCCATTTTCCGCCTTCATGTACATCTTCTGCTCGTAAACAGATTAAAAATAAATGCTCTGAATTTCTTACAATCGCAATACTAATTTCGCTTATTTTCATTAAATATCCTTTTTGCCTTTTTAAAGCAAATAGTTTACCTAATTGCTTGATCTAGCGCCAATTCACTGATTCCAATATTTGCAATTTTAAGGCAAGATATGGTTATATAAATAAACACACCCAAGCTTAATAAAAGAGGTTAATAATAATGATAAAAACTTACTCTGATGCTTTATTTGATGAAATGAAACTGCTTGCTAAATTTCCTGAAAAATCACAACTAGCAGGTATTAAAATACATAATGATGCAGCTCCAACGGTCATTGAGGCTGCAAAATCTTTATTTGAAAAAGGGCTAACTACTTTGCCTGATGGCGGCTATTTAACGGATAGTGGCTTAGAAACAGTTGATCACCTTCACCATGTATTAGCAACCTTAAGCTAATTTATTGGTATTTGACCTTCGCTTGTTGAGTTATCACGCTTAGCAAGGTACATTCAGCCTTAATATTTGTTTTTATTAAGGCTTTTTTTATGAAAGTAATATCATTCAATATCAATGGGCTACGTGCTCGCCTTCACCAACTTCAAGCAATTATCGATAAACACCAGCCTGATATAATTGGTTTACAAGAGATAAAAGTAGATAACGATGCATTTCCTATCGACGCAGTTCAAGCAATGGGGTATCACACCTATTTTCACGGTCAAAAAGGCCATTATGGTGTTGCTATGTTATGTAAAGAAAAACCGATTACAGTGCAATATGGTTTTCCAACAGATAATGAGGATCACCAAAAACGGATGATAATGGTTTCGATTGAAGATCAACAAGGTGAAAAAACACACATTTTAAATGGGTATTTCCCTCAAGGTGAAAACCAAGAACATGAAACAAAATATCCTTATAAACGCCAGTTTTATATAGATCTAAATAACTACTTAAAAACACACCATAACCCCGAAGATAATATTATTGTCATGGGCGATATTAATATTTCCCCACTCGATTTAGACATTGGCATTGGCGATCATAATGCGCAGCGTTGGTTAAAAACCAAAAAATGCAGCTTTTTACCTGAGGAACGTGAATGGCTAGCTAAGTTAATGGATTTCGGTTTTACTGATACCTTCCGCTTGTTAAATCCGGAAGTCAATGACCAATATAGCTGGTTTGACTACCGCTCTCGTGGCTTTGATGATAATCGCGGACTACGCATTGATGTTATTTTAGCAACAGCAAAATTAGCAGATAAAACCATTGATACCGGGATTGATTATGAATTAAGGGCAATAGAAAAACCTTCTGATCATGCCCCTATTTGGACTGAGTTTGCCTAATAATAAAGGGTCATACTAAAATTGACCCATAACTTTAAATTTTTGGCCAAGCTAATTCAGCAACAGGGCCGATACTTTGTAGTTGGCTTAAGCAACGATCTGATCGAAAAAGCCCCCCAAATTGTGGCAATAGTTTAAAACTAAAGGCTTCCTTATTGAATAAAAAGTCCAGCTGATAAGCATGTAAATAACCGCGATCATATCGTTGCGTCTGTAATGACTTTTCTGCATAAAGCGGATCCCCACAAATAGCACTGCCAAGGCTTTTTAACGCCACACGAATCTGATGCGTTTTCCCACTATGCGGTTTGATAACAAAAAGACGTTTTCCCTCTTCAAGCGGGTAACTGAAAAATTGGGTCATTGCCAAATTGTTATTGTTTTTAGTCAGCTTCCACATAGAGCGACGTGATTTTTCCATTCCTCCTTTGATAAGCCCCTGCTTTTTTTTCGGCTTTTGATCACTAACTGCCAAATAATATTTTTGTATTTGATGCGTCGCAAATAATGCCGCAAGCTGAGCAGCAATTTGTGAGGATTTAGCCAGTAATAACAACCCAGATGTCATTTTATCTAAGCGGTGAACACTGTAAAGTTTGCAGCCCAGTGCTTTTTCTGCCGCCACTACGACACCGAAACCACCATCCTCACTATGAAAATTAATATTGGCTTGTTTATTGATAACAATAAACTGATCATTTTCAAAGTGCAAAGAGCAATAATCCGCATACTTAGCTAAATTTTCACTACGCTGTTCAATCATTCTTGCACCTTCGAAAGACACAAGCTACCTAATGCGCTTAGTAACCTAGGCAAGGCGTTAATAATTTCTTGCATATCGGGCAGCTCCATAAATAACGACTGCATTTGTGGATCATTGCTCTTAACTGTTGTCATTTTACTGAGTAATAACTGCGTTGTTTGCAATAATGGATCTGATTTCAGCTGCAATGAATGGTTTTGCCAACTCGCTTCAATCCGAGTTAAGCCAAGTAAATATCCGCAAGCAAATGATCTTCCTGCATCAGTCACTTGCAGAGACTCATTTAACCAACGCTCAGTTGGCAATGATAAAGGCGTTGATTGCTGGTAACTCATTAAACAATCATCATAAAATTGCAGCACCGCCGCAGCAAAATCGGCAGCGAGATTTTCATTACTGAATGATGGCGGCATTTCCTGATCCCATAACAGTGGAAACCAATCTGCCAAATCGATGCATGTCGGAGATGTCGCTATCGCACAAACTATTCCCAGCATTTCATCAAATGCACGACCATTTGTTTTTATTTCAGGAATACAGAAAAGTTCATTGAGAGCTTGATATCGGATTACGGGGGCCTTCATGGCGAATTCTCCAGATAAGAAAAAGCCCGCCAAACGGCAGGCTTTTAAACATAATTTAAGGTTGCTTTTTTCTAGAATAAAGCTTGAGATAAATCGTATAAATCTTGACGGAATGGACGTTTCATCTCTTCCAAGCATTCAATAATATCATGATCAACCATTTTGCCATTTTGAATACCAATACAACGCGCACTTTTACCTTGCATTAGTAACTCAACACTGTAAGCCCCCATGCGACTTGCTAAAATACGATCAAATGCCATTGGTGTGCCACCACGTTGGATATGTCCTAAAACAGTTGCACGCGTTTCACAATTGGTTTTCTCTTCAATTCGCTTAGCAAGCTTGGTGACATCCGTCACGTGTTCTGTGATCGCTATAATCGCGTGTTTTTTACCTTTTTCTTGGCCGCGTGCAATTTGTACGAGTAATTCTTCCTCGTTAAAACCAACTTCAGGTACGATTACATACTCACTGCCGCCAGCAATGGCTGCCCATAGTGTCAAATCACCACAGTAACGGCCCATTATTTCAACAACAGAAATACGGTTATGTGAAGAAGAGGTATCACGTAGGCGATCCACAGCGTCAACAACGGTGTTCAACGCAGTCATAAAACCGATAGTATAATCAGTACCTGCAATATCGTTATCAATTGTTCCAGGAATACCGATACATGGATAACCCATTTCACTGAGCTTTTTAGCCCCCATATAAGAACCATCACCACCGATCACGATCAGTGCTTCAATGCCATGTTCTTCTAAATTTTTAATCGCTTCTTTGCGTACACTTTCCTCTTTAAACTCAGGAAAACGAGCACTACCTAAAAAAGTACCGCCGCGATTAATAATGTCAGAAACAGAATGACGATGCATCTTTTTAATTTTATTTTGATGAAGCCCTGCATAGCCATCGTAAATACCGTAAACCTCAATATCATTTGCTAAACAGGTACGGACAACGGCTCGTACTGCAGGGTTCATGCCTGGCGCATCGCCACCACTTGTTAAAACACCAATTTTTTTAATCACTTACTACCTCGACTAATTACATAAATTAACAATTGACTCAAATACCAAAAAACGACAAATGCGAATTTTTAAATTATTTAAGTAATATAATTCAAAATTTTTATACGATAAAAACAGGATATTTTTATGCCCGTATTTTTATCACTTAATGCTGCAATACACCACAACTATTCCCAAGCCACTTGGAAATTTAAAAAAATTGTATTTCCAAGTCGTTCGATTTTGTAAAGGTGCATCTCGTTAACAAACCCAATCTGCATAAATACTTATATTGCTTATGCTCACTCAGCCTGATTATCTTACAGTAAAAAAAGAGATTCTTTGTTCTTTCGCAAGTTCGACTAACAAAAAAAAAGGAACTATCATCTATTTGTAATATTAAGCAGCTAGATTATATTAAAACTAATAGGAGTAATAATAATGAGAAATAAACAAAAACGCTTACGCAACAATCAAATTTGGTTTTCAGTTTGGAATGCTAAAAATACAGCTCCCAGTCCAAAATGTGACGCAGCTTATCATCCACCCCGTATTTCCAATAAATAAAAACAGGTCAATCGACCTGTTTTTTACTTAATTTCTAGTGCTGTACAATCTTTATGTAGCTAAGATTACCATAACTAAAAACACCTAGCCTAATCTGTCAGATGCAACTTTATAGAATGGATCTTCAACTAAGTTTATTTCAACCAATACGCCCGCTTTATTTAAGAGTTTACGACAGTCTTGACTCAAATGACGAATATGAACTTTCTTACCTTCACGCATATAACGATCCGTTAATACACTGATCGCTTCAATGGCAGATTGATCCACCACACGCGAACCTGCAAAATCAGCAATCACATGCAGAGGATCATTTTTAACGTCGAACAGATCTAAGAAATTGCTAGCTGAGCCGAAGAAAAGAGGGCCATTGATACGGTAACTCTTCTCTTTACCATCTTCACTAACTTGACTGACTGCATGAATACGGCGCGCATGTTCCCAAGCAAAGACCAAAGCAGAGACAATAACGCCGACAAAAACCGCTATCGCTAAATCGGTCACCACCGTCACCGCCGTAACCAACAAAATAACAAATGCATCTTTTTTAGGGACCTTGCGCATCATTTTAAAAGATGCCCACTCGAAAGTCCCCAATACAACGATAAACATCACGCCAACTAGCGCAGCTAGGGGTACCATCTCAATCAAATCCGACGCGAATAAAATAAAGGCCAATAAGCCTAATGCCGCCGTGATACCCGATAAACGGCCACGGCCACCGGAATTAATATTAATCATTGATTGACCAATCATGGCACAACCCCCCATACCACCAAATAAACCATTAACCATATTTGATACGCCCTGGCCAATACACTCTTTATTGGCTCGACCACGTGTATTGGTCATTTCATCAATCACAGTCAGGGTTAATAAGGATTCAATTAGCCCTACCGCCGCAAGAATCAATGAGTAAGGCAAAATAATATGCAGCGTTGCAAATGAGAAAGGCACTGCAGGTAATGCAAACGTCGGCAAACTACCGGCTATCGTTGCATTCTCATCCCCTGACATTGAACGCAAAAAATCAACAACAGTACGAGTTTCTAATGCAGGAATAAAATAAACCAATAACGTCACTGTAACAATTGCAACTAAAGTCGAGGGTACAGCCGTGGTTAGTTTAGGTAAAAAATGGATAATCAGCATCGTCAATAGCGCTAAACAGAGCATAATATACAGTGCACTACCTTGTAACCATTCAAGCTGCCCTGATGCAGTTTTAACCTTAAATTGGCCAAGTTGCGCCAAGAAAATAACAATAGCTAATCCATTAACAAAACCTATCATCACTGAATGGGGCACCATGCGGATAAATTTACCAAAATGAAAAACACCAAATAAAATTTGTAGCAATCCGGCCACTAATACTGCCGCAAATAGATATTGCACACCATGTTCAGAAACCAGTGATACCATTACCACTGCCATGGCACCGGTTGCACCTGAAATCATTCCTGGTCTGCCACCTAGAACAGCGGTCACTAATCCGACTATAAAGGCACCGTAAAGACCTATCATAGGATCGACACCGGCAACAAATGCAAATGCAACGGCCTCTGGCACTAATGCCAGTGCAACAGTCAGACCAGATAGTATATCATTTTTTGCACTGTTCTTACTGAACTGGGGAAAATCAAACACAGTTTATAATTCCTTTGGTAACACGAATAAATGGTCGCGAATTGTAGCCGCTTTTGTATCTAATTAATAGTAAACGATGAATTAATAAGCGCCGCTCTATTTGTGTTAGTCGTATATTTTATACAGATCTTTTTGGCAGATAAAAACTAGGGTGAAAGCTCGGTTTCCCTTTCCCATGCTTGCTGATGATATTGATAAAGTTGATTAGAACCTAAATAATTTACTTTTATGCTGTTTTGATCTACATAAAAATCTTTATTAAAAACAAAGGCACTTTGTAACAGCGCACTCGTTAACCAAGTTGTTTGTACTTTGATTTTTTCTTGGCCTTGCAAGCGCGCACTAACACTTCCGCCCCTTTTTGTCGCCACTGTCCACCCCCATTCTCCGAATGAGGGTACATTCTGATGGTACTGCTCAACGTCTTTAAATTTAGCAGTTTTAACAGTCTTAGCTATTGATATAAATGCATTTTTAGCATGAAATGGAGAGGTGGATTGGACCACCATTGCACCATCACCATTGAGTAAATGGTTAAGGCGGTAGTAGAAATTGACGCTGTACATTTTATTTAAGTCAGGATGACTGGGATCGGGTAAATCGACAATAATCACATCAAAAATTTTCTTTTTCTGTAATAAATGGTCGATCGCGATAAAGGCATCATCGTGAATGACATCAACACGCGGATCATTAAAACTATTTTTTGTTAAGTGTACGATTTTATCCGCTAAATATTCGGGGAGTTGCTTTTGTGGTGACTTAAATAGCGCGACTAAATTAGGGTCGAGGTCAATTAAGGTCACCGCTTTCGGCTGCCATTTTAAAACTTCACGTAGTGCTAAACCATCTCCTCCACCAATAATTAAAATATGATCTTGTCGGGCAGAGGCCTGCATTGCCGGATGTACTAAAAATTCGTGATAAATCTGTTCATCTAAACTGGAAAACTGCAAACGTCCGTTAATATAAAAATTATAAATGGGCTCTAATCCGCCCCCTAAGTGACGTCGAGTAAAAACGAGGTTTTGATAAGGGGTTTGTGTTTGATAGACCACTTTATCCAGATAAAGCATATTTTGCATCTGTTTTTGCCATAAACCACCATATTGAAAGACCAAAGCAATTAATGCAGCTAACAAGAGATGGCCTAATAATAAATATTTAATATGCTTGAGCTGCTTTTTAAAACGCAGCAAAAAAACAAATCCGGCAATAAGATTAAGTGTTGCAGTCAGTGCCGCTGCTTGGCTTATTTCAAGACGCAACATAAACAGCACCCAAATTGCAGCGCCAATACCCGCACCGATATAATCGGCCCCATAAATAGTACCTGCATTATGCGCTAAATGGTGGCCATAAACAGACTCACGAATACGTGCAATTAAAGGGATTTCCATGCCGATTAAAAACCCTAGTATAAAAGCAAACAGGTATGGAAGTTGGCCACTTAACCAACTTATTTGCGCCAGTATCCCACCTCGTGGCATAGCATCTATCGGGATCAAGTAAGTGTCTGCAATTATCTGTGGCAATGTTTGACTCAAGCCGATCACAGCCGCTATGCATAAAGTCGCACTGCAGCCAATAAAGGCGACAAGCAATTCTAAAACAACAAAACCTTGAAAAGCATCTTTTACTTTTTTAGCAGCAAATGCGCCTAAGCCCATAGAGACAATCATAATGCCGATAATTGCATAAATAACAGTTTCAACACTACCCAGAATACGTGCTGAATAATGAGAAAGTAGATACTCGTAAATCAAACCACAGCACGCTAATGTCGCCATAATTAAGATCAACAGAGAATCATCAACCAACAGTTTTAATTTTTTCGAATCGCCCATCTTTACTCTCTTTAGCCGTTAAAAAAAAAGTCACCAACACTGTGATGACCTTTATTACACGTGATTAATTAAAGATTAATTTAGGTCATTAAGGCCATTAACAATAATGCGATTGAGAATGAGGTGGTTAATTCAATCAGTGCAATACCAATATTTTGTTGATCTTCGACCTCTTCTCGACGGTTAATTCCCCACAACACAAGCACTTTTGCGAGCATCGTTAATAATGTTAAACAGACCATCAAAATTAAACTCATTACAGCCCATTGCATAATGCCGACCAACAAATTTTGGGCGTTATAATGAATGAAATAACTTGCGGCAGTGACCGACATCGCGGTTGATATGAGGTAACCAGAATAACGGATTGCCAACGCCATTTGACCCGCCTCTAACGTTGCTTGGAAGCTAACTGCGCTATTACGAGCATATTGCCACTCGAAGACCCGGGTAATAATAACGAGCATAAGTTGGGAAACAATCCATGCACAAAATAACGCGATAAAGGTATTAAGATCAATGCCTTCTACCCAAATCAAAGCAGCCCTCACTACAATTGCAGTGGCAATCACGGACGCTGCATCAACAATACCGACGGAGATATTTCTTTGTAATATCTGCTCATGTTTACGAAAATCAGGCAGTGCAAATTTATCATGAATATAACGACCGGCTTTAATCATCACCAGACCCGCCACGCCATAAGTTAACATCCCAATTAATTCAACAAGATATGAGCCGGCCAATTCACCGGTAATAGCCCCACTCAGGGCAATCCCCATTGCGGCCACGCCACCCGCTAAACTGATACCGTAGGCAAAATTATCTTTCTCAGCGAGCTCATCTGTGGTATCAACTTTACTAATGAAACCCATGGTATAGCGGATCCCACCCAATAAAAGAATAGCCACTGCCATATCAATTAGTAAATAGCCAACCAGCGAACCGCTTTGTCCTAACATTGTGATTAATTCATTCATATTATTGCCTTATTTTCCGCGACTTATGCCGCGAGAAGAAGTGGATTTGCTATTTCTGAAACTACTTGAAGATTTTGTTCTTGAAAAGCTCGACTTCCCCGAAAATGGGGCGGATTTTTGTGCTTGCTGACTTGAGCTTGACATGCGGCTTGCGCCTGTTTTCGATTTTGCATAAGGACTCTTAAAACCGCCTTTATTGGCAAACTGCTTATTGGTTTTTTTCGCTAAGTTATCTTGTGATTTAGCCTGTTGCGGCGAGGTATAACGGTTGCGTCCATAATCGTTATAATAGCTGTAATCTCGGCGAGAGGACCAGCGGTCGTATTGCACTCGACGAGGTGATAAGGCAGAAAACATAGCGTACATGCCATACCATTGCCAAAATGAACCACCACTACTATTGCTCTGCCAACTGCCATACCCGGGGTTACCAACTAACTGACTACCGGCACCATTATCCTCGGCTCCATTAGCTTGAAGACTGCGCTGCTTACTAATGGCGTTAACACGCGCTAACTTCCCTTCGGACATATCCGCAATAACATTAATCGGATCGGATAAGGCATCATTAAAAAGAATAGCATCTGCCGCTGCGATTAAGTTTTCTGTTTCATAAAGCTGCGCTTCAATGTCCCCCAATACTTGCGGTTGCTCTTTAACGGTTTTCAAACGGTTTTGCAGACCTTGATACATAGGGCCATCACGACTTGCATCACGGCTTAGTTGCCCCAGTAATGGCTTCAAATCGGGTTTTTCTTGTGCCAATAGTTTTGCGTACTCGCGCAAGATACTAGTATTGCGAATTGCATTTGTATCTAGGTTTTGCCCAAGATTTTCAACTAAATAATCTGCGCGTTGAATATTGCTCTTTAGTTGAGCTGGTCGGTCATCGCCACAGGCAACAACTAACAAGCTCATGCAAAACACCAGTAATAGTTTAATTTTCATTACCTTCCCTAATTAGATAAATAATCAATAACACGTTGTAAATCGTCAGCCGTATCAATACCGGCAGGTGGCACTTCACAAGCTTGTTGTACATGAATCTTAAACCCATGCCATAACACCCGCAGCTGCTCAAGCTTTTCAAGTGACTCTAATGGCGAAACGGACAGTTGCGCATACTCTGCGAGAAATCCAACACGATATGCATAAATACCAATATGGCGTTGTAATTTGCAGCTATCAAATGCATCCTTGGTTTTATTCTCAGCACTAAAGTTATCACGATCCCAAGGGATAGTCGCTCTACTGAAATACAAAGCCATCTGATTTTTATCACAAACCACTTTTACCGCATTAGTATTAAACACATCAGCTAAAGTGTCGATAGGTGCACTCAATGTAGCCACACTGGCACGCTTATTATGCTGTAAATTGGTAGCAACCTGACGAATGACTGCAGGAGGAATAAGCGGCTCATCACCTTGCACATTAACAATTATTTGATCGCTGCCGAATTGATACTTTTGGCATACTTCCGCAAGTCGATCGGTGCCCGATTCATGCATTATTGAAGTCATACAAACTTCAATATTTTCCACTGCCGTTAAAGCATCAACGATACGCTGATCATCGGTTGCAACAATCACACGTGAAGCACCACTTTTTAAAGCTTGCTGCGCCACACGAACGATCATACTTTTACCCACAATATCAAGTAGCGGCTTTGCAGGCAAACGTGTGGAATGATAACGCGCTGGAATGACAACAATAAAAGACATGGTTAAGCTTCCTCGTCTTGCGCAATAGTGCGGGCGCGCACTGTCAATAAAGCAGGAATACCATCGACAATAGGATAAGCGAGGTGATCAAATTTACAGATGAGCTCATTGGTTTCTTTTTTAAACCCTAATTTTCCTTTGCATACGGGACAAGCAATAATGTCGAGTAATTTAATATCTATCATCTTATTTCCTTAATTTTATCTAATAGCTGCTTTTCAAAAAATACTGGTAACTGCGCATCAATTGGCAAATACCACCAATTTTTCTGTGCGAAAGTGGTGCACTTTACCGCATCTTTTTCGGTCATCAACAAGGGTAAGTGTGGCTCAAATTGTGTAAAGTCACCTTCACTAAAAGCATAATGGTCAGCAAACGCAATCGCTTTATGTATCGTGAAATGTTGTCTGTTTAGGGTATCAAAAAAACGCTGAGGGTAACCGATAGCGGCACAGGCGTTTATTGTACAGTTTAAAGGTAGCAAAGCATCAGCCCCATCAACCCTTAAACAACGACTTGGCGCCAATAACATAGTAATTTCATCCGCGTGCAGCTGACCATTGTTGATAATAAAATCTACTTCTTTTAAACGCGATAAAGGCTCTCTTAACGGGCCCATCGGCATTAAGTGGCCATTACCAAAACGACGTTGCCCATCGACAACCACAATTTCGATATCACGCTGCAAAGCATAATGCTGTAGTCCATCATCGCTGATAATGATATCAACCGCACAATGCTTACTTAAGTACGCTGCTGCAGCGCTGCGTCGCGGATCAACAACAATCGGAAGTCCTAAACGTTTAAAAATCATCACGGGCTCATCCCCCGCTTGCTTTCCGGTTACTTCTTCATCAACAAGTAGGGGATAAACCTCACTTTTTCCCCCATATCCGCGGCTAATAATTCCCGGTTTATAACCTTGTTCAATTAACAGCTCACATAACCAAATCACAAAAGGGGTTTTTCCATTTCCGCCTACGGATATATTGCCGACAACAATTACTGGCAATCTGTTTTCCGTACTTTTGATGAGTGCTTTTTTATACACGAAGCGACGCACTAAAGTGATGCCAGCAAACAGCAGTGAAAAGGGGTATAAAAACCAGCCCCACCAGTGTATTGCTTGATACCAAAAGCGCATTACAAATCTCCAGATGCTTGAATTTTATTGAGGCTATGGTAAATCGCCTTTTCAGCCATCAGTTGAGCATGTGTGCCACGCTCAACCACTCGCCCCTCATCAACAACCAGTATCTGGTCGGCATGTTCAATCGTTGACAAACGATGCGCAATCACAATCGAGGTGCGATTTTTTTGTAATTCATCCAGAGCAGCTTGTATATGACGCTCAGATTCGCTATCCAGAGCAGAAGTTGCTTCATCTAGAATTAAAATAGGAGCATCACGAAGCAGTGCTCGGGCAATCGCTAAACGCTGACGCTGCCCACCGGACAATAACGTACCATTTTCACCGACAACCGTATCAAGACCGTTAGGGAAAGCGTTAATAAACTCCATCGCATGCGCCGTTTCTGCCGCTTTAATAATATCTTCACGACTGTATTTATCTGTATTAGCATAGGCAATATTATTAGCAATAGAGTCATTAAAGAGATGTACACTTTGTGAAACGATCGCAACTTGACTGCGCAAAGACGCCAAGCGGTAATTTTCAATATTAACCCCATCTAAAATTATCTCACCACTGTCAATATCATAAAAACGCGTTAATAGATTCGCGATAGTTGATTTACCACTGCCTGAACGTCCCACTAATGCGATAGTTTTCCCCGCTTTGACTGTCAGACTCACTTTATTTAAAGCCGGTTTCTCAGCGCTGGGGTAGGTAAAGATAACATCCTTTAATTCAATATCGCCGTGAGCCCGTTTAATTTCTAGTGTACCTTTATCTTTTGCCGGTGCTATATCTAAAAGAGCAAATAAACTTTCACTTGCAGCAATACCGCGTTGAATTTCATTATTAACCTGAGTTACCGCTTTTATCGGTTTCATCAACATCATCATCGAGGTAATAATGACCGCAAAGGTACCTGGGGTGAGGCTATCCATAATCTCAGGAAAAGTGGCAAGATAAAGTACAAAAGCCAACGCAAAAGAAGCCAAAGTTTGTATGATCGGCACGCTGATAGCTGAGGCGCTAGCCATTTTCATGTTTTGAGAACGAACGGTGTTGCTTATGCGGTCAAATTTATCACTTTCAATATTTTTCCCTCCAAACATCAACACCTCCTTATGTCCTTTTAACATTTGCTCAGAGGTAGTCGTAACTGTTCCCATCGCACTTTGTATATTTTTACCAATTTTTCGAAAACGTTTACTGACCACCTTGATAGCGATTCCTAGCACCGGAGCCACCAAGAAAAAAACCAGAGAGAGTTGCCAGCTTTGAAAAAACATCATCGTCACTAAGGCAATAACCGTCGCACCTTCTCGAAATATTTTGACCAACGCATTACTCGCTGCATTCGACACTTGACTCGCATCATAAGTTATTTTAGAAAGCAGATCGCCGGTATTGGTTTTATCAAAAAAACTAATTGGCAATACCATCAAATGGTTAAAAAGTTGACGTTGTAACTTCATCACCACATGCGTACCCACCCATGCCATGCAATAAGAGCTTAAAAAGGCGGCAATACCGCGTGCGCCGACAATAAGCACAACGAAAATAGGCATAAAGGTTAAAACAGATGGATCGTCTCCCGTGAGACCTTTATCCATTAACGGCTTGATTGAATAAACAAACGCAGCATCCACCGCTGCATAGCCTAACATACCAACAATTGCGCCAAACAAACCTGATTTAAACTCTTTAACATAGCCCGCTAAGCGCTTAAAGGCAGGCCAACTACTTTGTTCTTCGTTTTTCATGGGGACACCCAGTAATGATTTCTAGAGAGAAAAAGAGTGATGATACCAATAAGGGGCAAGATCTTCTCTATATGTTTGCATCTTAATTTTCTCTTGCGTTATAGTAAATCGAATAAAACCCTGTAAGCCCGTGTTGACCGTTTTAATGCCCTGCTTTTCATAAAGTGACTTTACCTGTGCCGCTGGAAATCCCCACTGATTCATAAACCCCGCAGTAAAAATGCCCCACCGCGGCGCAACCCTGTTGATAAAAGCACGACTCGATGAATGTTTGCTACCATGATGAGGGGCAAACAATAAATCACTTGGTAATGAAAGAGGCGAATGTTCAAGCAACAATAACTCCTGCTTTTTATCAATATCGCCAGTTAACAAGAGCGCGTGTTTGCCATCACTAATACGCAATACGCAGGAATTATTATTGTTGTTCTCTGTAACCGAAAAGGGAGATAAAGCCGCAATCGATAATAATCCAAAAGACCAGCTATCTCCCGCTCGACATAAATGTCTCGCCTCACTTACCGCTGCATCCTTAAGCAGTGGTTCACCAAAGATAATATGCTTAGGTTTAAATGCATTACGAATCACTGTAAATCCCCCCGCGTGGTCGATATCACTATGACTTATCACTAAATAATCCAACTCGCGAATACCCAATAAATCCAAATAAGGCACTATCTCACTTTTGGCAGTGCTAAATCCCGATGGATATGACGGGCCCGTATCATAAAGCAGAGTCTGCCCCTGACTTCTAACTAACACAGCTAGTCCTTGCCCCACATCAAATACCTCAACAAACCACTGCGTTGAGTCATTTAATTTATTCTTCCAGAATGAAGAAATAAATAGCGTGAGCAGCAGCCCACTAAATAACAAACTTGTTTTACGGTTATTAGCGAGCAGAAAATAAAGAACAAATAATGTAACAACCAAGCTGACAAACATAATAATAAGCTCACAATAAACACCTGAATAGCTTTGGTAGGCCACACCTCCCCAAGCAAAAAAAGTAAAGAAAAAATTGATCATTACATCGGCAGTAGAAAAGAGCAGTAATGCGATAGGCTCTGCGATAAGAGAAAACAAACACCCCAATAAAATCAAAGGAATTATCAGCACCGAGAAAAGCGGTACCGCAACAAAATTAATAAAGGGCGATAACCAACTAAGCCCAGAAAAACTTAATAACTGAATCGGTATCATCAGTAAGGTTAAAGATAATTGTATAAAAAAAAGAAAGCTTAAGTAGCGTTTGCTGGCTGCAAATAGACTATCGGTTGCGTTATCTTTATGCTGTTTTGCGACACCGGGAAAACGCCATATAATAATTAAGATAATAGTTACCGCTGCAAACGATAACCATAAACTTAAACTTAGAACAGATAAGGGATCCCATAATAGAATAACCAACAGAGTCACCCCCAATAGATCAACAAGCGCACATTTGCGCTTTAATGACAAAACCACAACGGCAAATAGCAACATTAAAAAAGCCCGCTGCGTAGGCAGTGAAAATCCGGCAAGGTAGACGTAAAAAAGCGCACCAGAGAGCGCAGTAAAATTCACCAGACGCCAAGCAAACCAACCTAAATAACGTTCAACACAAAAACGCTTTACTAGCTGCTGCACCAACAGATAAACAAAAGAGAAAAGAAGACCTATATGTAATCCTGAAATGGCAAATAGATGAGCAATAGCCAACTTTTGGATCAAGTCTTTTTTTTCACTGCTAATTAATGTTTTATCTGCAAATGAGAGCGCTAAAATAATGCCTTGGTGATTTAAAGAATTTGATAACGTAGTTACTTTTTGATAAAAAAAAGCGCGAAAAGAGCGCCTAGCTGATTGCTGAAAAAGATGTGCTTTAATAGTTGCCTGATAAGCAACATGGTTAGAGTAACGCCATTTTTGACGATCGAATCCAGCCGGATTTGCTCGCCCGTAAACAGGTTTAAAACGAACCTTAAAAGCATGCACCTCACCCGCTTGGACATCCAATGTTGGCTTATACCAGCGCATTTCTAACAGTGGTGAATAATTTAAGTGATTACCATCAATTTCAATTAATTTAGCGGTGAAATAACCTCTATTTTTAATACTTATTAATGAATTAATTTCCACTATTATGCTATGGTCTTGCTTATCAACAAACGTTTGTAATGATGTGCTGTTAGAAAAAGGTAATACCCTATTTAACCAAGATGGAGGCAAACTTCCCGTTAAAGCTAAATGAGTATAAAAAGTAATGTAAATAGCGAGCAATGGAATCACAGCTAAAGTGCGTAAACGTGGTAGAATTAATAAAACAAAAAAAATAATCAGGCAATAAACGATATCTTTATCATTTAACAGACGCGGCCAAAACAGGCTTGATAAAAAAACAGCAATTGCTAGCCACAAAACTATGCGCATTGTTATCCGAATTAATTAACAGTAAAACTTAATTATATGCCAAAAAAATTTATTAAACGGTTTTTACCAACTCCAGAAACATTAAAAGCTCACCCTCACCTTCGACATTTTAGTGAAACTTTACAGAATCCTAATTTATGGCATTTAAACCGTAGGAGTGTAGCTGGAGCTGTTAGCGTAGGTTTATTTTGCGCGTGGATGCCCATTCCGTTTCAGATGGTATTGGCTGCCGTTATTGCGATGCTATTTACCGTTAATCTCCCTATCTCGGTCGCATTAGTTTGGCTTTCGAACCCAATCACCATGCCGCCCTTATTCTATGGTGCATATCGTTTAGGTGCATTTATCTTGCAAGAGGAAGTGGTTGATTTTCATTTTCAGCTGACACTGACTTGGTTAGCTAAAACACTTGAAACCATAGCCCCCCCTCTGCTATTGGGCTGTTTTATTATGGGCACTATCTGCTCGATCTTAGGCTATGTGCTGCTACGTATATTCTGGCGTGTCAATACCACCAAAAAATGGCAGCGTCGCAATAGAAGATAGATTTAAAGCCTGTTACCTCAAGATGCAAAATCAGCATATTGAGGTAACGTAGGTCTATTCGCGAAACTCTCCACATTTATAAAGCGGCTAGAAAACACAATGGACATTGCAAAGTTATTTTTATAAGTGAACAAACCGAATTAACATCTGCTATTGAATATACTTGTTTTCCCTCCCGTTTTAGACCCACTATCTATTTTATCCAACGCTTACCAGCCCCCCCCAAAAAAAACACATCACCACAAAACACAAAACATAAGCGAGTGCTAAACTAACAGTGAGTATGTTAATGAACTGCGCACTAGATAAACGAAGAAAACTTAACAATCCATAACTATTGGCCACTGTTGAAAGCCATGTCAGGCTACAATTCTAAACAGTATCAATAATATGGCCGACCATAACAGGCTGCTGAAAGGTAAGCTATTATGATCTTAAGCTTGATGTAGATAGCGCATTATTTTACATGCTTATGTAGATGACTTAGGTTATTTTTTGTAAAAAAATTAAAACCACTACCACGCACACTTCATACGACTGCGAAACTGCGTTTCGGTTCGCATTCATAAAAGAGGGGCTGCGCGCTACACAGAGAAAAAACTAACATACTAAAATATAAGATAATTATTATTTTTTATGTTTTTCTGTGTTTTCCCTCATTTTACTCTGTGGTGCGATTTTTTGACGTGTTTTTATCTTTTCCCATTTTTACCTGAGTTAAGTGCATGAGCATGTTATTTTATATAGTTACGACTATTGATAAGGTATTTAATAGGGAGAAATACAATGATTTATAAGCATATATTAGTTGCTGTTGATTTAACAAAGTCCAGCGAAATAGTGATTAGTAAAGCCGTAGCATTAGCAAAAGAGGCGAATGCTAAGCTATCATTTATTTATGTTGATGCCAATTATGTGAGCATGGTGGGACCCGCCGGTACGTTAGGGTTAGCGAGGCAAGCGGCCTCTGATGGACGAGAGAAAAAGTTATTACAAAAAGAGCTGCACACCTTAGTCGATAAGCTTGATTATCCTGTACAAAACACGCTAGTTGTAATGGGTGATTTAGAAGAAAAATTAACAACTGCAGTCAATCAATTAGATGCGGATCTATTAGTTTGTGGGCACCATCATGATTTCTGGAGTCGTTTATTATCTTCAGTACGCAAACTTGTCAATACCGTTAGCACAGACTTATTAATTGTTTATATCGAGAAGTGATAAAGAAGCAGTTTATACTCTGAGCAATAATCACTACCGATCAGCGATGCCGATTGCAGCTTAATGAATTATGAAAGCGCAACGGCATATTTCCCACCCGTTACCCAGAGATGGTGTAAATCTATTGGAGCGATGCTGAAATTCGCTTCGATTGCTTATTTTTACGCTTATCCCCCAAACCACCTCAAGGTACACATTCAGATCATCGTCCGAACGTTAGAAAAAGGCGAAACATAATGCTTGTTTTCGGCCGCAGTCCCCGCAGGGCATTTTGAAGTGACATCGGTATAGATTAAAAAGTTTCGATTAATATTAGATCTGTAGGTATTTTTGTTAAGCAGATCTAGATAAACGTATTAATTAAACTTTATCTCATATTTACAATGCTATAGTAACGATCAGGTCAACTGTTTGTATATAGGAATCAATATGTTAAATGAAAATCACGCACTTATTCTGGACTTCCCAGAGCTAAAATTAGACATTGTTCATTTAAATCACAGCGATCAGATATTTAGAGAGAATGCACAGCAATATCACCTACTCGATTATGAGATTCGTCAACTTGAAATCGCAGATTGTCCGACCGATGATGAGAATATGAATCAGCTCAAACATGAAAGAGCAAAATTAAAAGATAGTTTATATCTACAATTAAAAGCACACCACGAGCTAATAACCTCTGTTTAATAAATATTAATAGTGGTCTAAGTAAATTAGCCACTATTTCTTTGTATATACGCAAGCTAATACAAAATGCTGATTTCTGCATCTTGTATTAGCTTACGTATATATTAGTTCGCACGTTCGGCGATACACTCCGTCTCTCCCATCTCAAATTCACGGCAAATCAGAGGTCGCTTTTCGTAAATAGTGCAGCGCATAGTATTTCGATCCAAAGCGGCACACCAACCATCATCTAATCGCGCCATGGTCTGCCCTCCCCACCTATCGGTCTTAATATAATTGTCGGGTACGCCTGTATCGGTAATAATCATCACTTCTAAACGGCAACAGCAGGCCTCACAGTTTGCACAGCTCACTTCTGTATCCGCTAGCGTTGTGATCTCAATATTCATTAGTTAGTTTCCATTTCAGTAAAGTCTTTATTGCCTTAAACTATTTCTATCATTGCCGCTCGCGATCTCCCGTTAGGTAAATCCACAATATTTGTTGTACAACAAATAACGCTGAGAATGAAAAATAATAGCATAACTTTAAGCCTGTTAGACTATGATTCAAGGATATATGTTGTTTGTTTACTAACAACGTAAAGGTTGCGGTTGTATTTATCTATAACGTTTCAAAAAGGCGGCACGGCCATGGAATATAAAGATTATTACAAAATAATGGAAGTTGGACGAGATGCCTCTGCGGATGAGATTAAACGTGCTCACCGTAAATTAGCCCGTAAATATCACCCGGATATCAGTAAAGAAGTAGATGCAGAAGCTAAGTTTAAAGAGGCTGATGAGGCCTACCGAGTGCTTAAAGATCCTAAAAAACGTGCTACTTATGATCGGATTGACCCCAATCTAAAATCGGGTCGGACGTTCTCTCCTCCACCTAATTGGAATGCAGGCGCAGAATTTAGTGGTGCTGAGTTTAACGATCCGGATGGTAGAGTTTTCAGTGATTTTTTTGAAGAGTTGTTTGGTCGTCAGAGGCGTTCGGCACACACGGAAAGTCACGCGCAGTTCAATAGCAGAGGGCAGGATCATCATGCCAAGGTGCAGATCGCCATTGAAGATGCCTTTACCGGTGCCACACGTAGCGTCAATCTGCAAAGTCCAAGCCTAGATGACTATGGACAATCTCATCTAACTCAGCGAACACTTAATGTGAAAATTCCCAAAGGTATTAAAGAGGGGCAACAAATTCGTCTCTCCGGCCAAGGAGCCCCTGGCATGGGAAATGGTGGTCGAGGGGATCTTTATCTGGAAATACATTTTAATCCTCATCCCTTTTATCACACAGAGGGGCGAGATCTGTATATGCAATTGCCTGTAACACCGTGGGAAGCGGCACTGGGCGCAACTGTTAAGCTGCCCTCCCCGAATGGCATGTTAGATCTCAAAATTTCAGCGGGATCAAACAGTGGTAATAAACTTCGTCTTAAAGGCAGAGGGATCCCCGGCAAACAAGCTGGAGATATTTATATCACTCTAACGGTAGTAACGCCACCAGCAACAAGCGACGCGGCCAAGGCTCTATATCAAGAGATGGCAAGCACATTGGCATTTAATCCAAGAGTCAAAATGGGGGGATAAAGCATGCTCAAGCAAATCGTATTATCTGGCATCATTGTTGAAGAAAGCAGTGCTTTTACCTTAGACGAACTTAGCCGAGCCTGTGGTAAACCTGAAAAGTGGGTTATCGGATTGGTGGATGAGGGAATCATTGAAGCCGAAGGTGGAGATCCCCGACATTGGCAATTTCATGGATATTGCCTGCGCCGCGTACAAATTATTCAGCGTCTCGAAGCCGATCTCGGACTCAATTTAGCAGGCGCAGCACTTGCTTTAGAGTTGCTTGACGAGGTCGAAACGTTGCGTAATCGCATCGCGATATTAGAGCAGTAAAATCTGTTTTATTTGTGATTTATTACTTAACCTCAATTCTGGATAAGCTAAACGATACAGTACCGTTATTTACGCGTATTTCTGCGTTAAATCATCTGCCAATAACCAGTTATTGCTGCGATGATTCGCCTTGAACTACGCAAAACTAACAGCACTGTATAATATGTTTTTTAACTTGTTGATATTTAATCTAATTTCGCTTCCATTATCCAGAACTGAGGTTACTTAACGTTATAAAAAGCTAGCCAATAATTTGACTAGCTTTGATCATTATTAAACGTTAATTATGCACTCACTAAATCGAGCGTATCACGCGCAATAACCCATTCTTCATTGGTCTGAATAACCATAGCAACGGTACTGCCGAGATCGGAGATAATACCTTGATTAGATACTTTACCAAAACGGTTTGCTAAGTTAGCTTGCTGGTTTACTTTAAAACCTAACAAGCTCAAACGTGCGAGCGTGTGTTGACGAATAGGAGCTGAATTTTCACCGATACCACCAGTGAATACCAGCGCGTCCAAACGTCCCTCTAAAGCCGCTGTATAGCTAGCAATATATTTAGCTAGGCGGTAACAATAAAGATCCATTGCACGTTTAGCTGCAATGTTTGTTTGGTAGTTATCTTCAACAAAACGACAATCAGATGTTTCTTCTGTCAATCCTAGCAGACCAGACTCTTTGCTCAACATGCTATGAATGTCATCGATACTATAACCTAGCTCATCGTGCAGATGGAATATAACAGCGGGATCGATATCACCGCAGCGAGTCCCCATCACTAAGCCTTCCAAAGGGGTCATACCCATTGAAGTATCAACCGAAACACCATTTTTAATCGCACAAACTGAACCACCATTACCGAGATGACAGTTAATAATATTCAATTCATTGAGCGGTTTATTCAATATTTTAGCTGCTTGCAGGCTAATATAAAAATGGCTTGTGCCATGCATACCATAACGACGTATACCATTTTCGCGGTAAAGTTTATAAGGCAATGCATATAGAAACGCTTCCTCGGGCATCGTTTGATGAAAAGCGGTATCAAAGACGGCAACATTAGGCAGCAATGCAAAAGCGCGTTGCGCGGCACGGATACCTTCAAGGTGGGCGGGGTTATGCAGCGGCGCTAGCGGAATACAGTCTTCAATTTCTTTTATTACATCATCAGTGATCACCACTGATGATGTAAATTTTTCTCCGCCATGCACAACTCGATGACCGATTGCAAATAAGTTTTCTTTTAATTCGGTTTTTTGAAAAAGAATCTTACTGACAATGTAGTCAAGCGCTTCTTGATGCGCAGCACCCGCACCTAAATCAGCACTACCTTTCTCCCCTTCTAGCTTCCATTTGATACGCGCATCATCTAGATGCAGGCATTCAGCAATGCCTGAAAATTTTTCATCACCACTGCTAGTATCGATGATAGCGAACTTCAAAGAAGAACTGCCACAATTAAGTACAAGGATCAGTTTGCTGTGCATTTTGTATATCCTATTTCTTACCAAAACAAAGGGTTAGACTATAAATCATTTCTAACTATAAAAAAGTAGCGATTTTTCAATGCCACCAAAAAACCAAAACAACCAAAGGCAAGCTATCATAGTATTTAAGACAATATCACAAGAATACGCAGTAATCCAAAAGATCACAAAAATAGTTTCATAAGGCTTATATACCTACTATTAATGTGTGTTATTAGCGAGTACGTGATAAAAAAACTATTTAGGTGTTATTTTTGTTAATTATGTATTTTTAACGTGGCTATTAAATCGTTATTATTTTCTTAATATCAAAAAATAAGAATTTTATACCATAGCGTATTGATAGTTTTTTTTATGTCGCCCTAGGCAAATTAGCATAGCAATAAGTGGTTATTGATCGCATATTTAACACAGAAGCAACTGCTCTATATGTGATTTTATTATCCCCAACAAAGATAAAATTGATAAGTGGGAAGCTACAAATACTGACGTATCAGAAAGATGGTTATTTTACTCAACCTCAACTCAGGATAGTGAAAGCAAAAATTATATTCAGGACTATATATTTAACCTCAGTTCTGGATAATGGAAGCGAAATTAGATTAAATATCAAAAAGTTAAAAAACATATTATACAGTGCTGTTAGTTTTGCGTAGTTCAAGGCGAATCATCGCAGCAATAACGGGTTATTGCTAGATGATTTAACGCAGAAATACGCGTAAATAACGGTACTGTATCGTTTAGCTTATCCAGAATTGAGGTTATTTAGGACTATTAGGTTAGAAAATAACATCATACTGTATTGATAGTTTTGTGTAAGGCAACTTAGCGTAACAATAACGGGCTATTGACCGCTGAGTTAAAGCAGAAACACACGGAAGTAGCTACGCTGTATCAATTACGCGCGGAGGTTACTTAAGCAAAAAAAAAGCTATCCAACTGCTTGGATAGCTTTTTACTAGACTCGTTGTTAAAGGTCAGTTAATACCTCAAAACTTAACCTGTAATACGTTTATGTAACTCTTGTACTGAGTTGACTGTTGCAGCGCTAGCAGTGGGATCTGCAAGATGCGCTTGGCATGCTGCAAAAGCACCGTTAAGCGTCGTTGTATAGTTCACTTTATAGCGTAATGCCGCACGACGAAGTTGACGTGAATCTTCTATTGCCACACGCCCCTCAGTCGTATTTACCATATAAGTGTACTCGCCATTTTTGGTACGATCTAAAATATGCGGACGACCTTCATGCACTTTATTGACAAGGCGAGCATTAATGCCCGATTCTTGTAAGACAATCATCGTGCCGTGTGTCGCATCAATCTCATAACCTAAACTCACTAAGTTTTTCGCTAGCTTTGCTACTCGTTTTTTATCACTGTTACGCACAGAAAGCAGAACACGTCCAACACTAGGCACATCTTTAATCGAACCTAATTCGGCTTTTGCATAAGCTTCAGCGAAACTATCACCGACGCCCATCACTTCACCTGTACTGCGCATTTCCGGCCCTAAAATCGGATCTGAACCAGGGAATTTATGGAAAGGTAAAACCACTTCTTTTACTGAATAATAAGGTGGGATCACTTCTTCTGTTATACCCAACTCTTTTAGTGTTTTACCTGCCATCACACTTGCACCAATTTTTGCAATCGGCACGCCCGTGGCTTTAGATACAAAAGGTACAGTACGTGCTGCACGGGGGTTAACTTCGATCATATAGATCTCATTATCTTTCACCGCGAGCTGGGTATTCATCAAGCCAATAACGCCGAGCTCTAATGCCAATGCACGAATGTAACCGCGCATCTCATCTTGTATTTCAGCGCTTAGGGTATATGCAGGTAAAGAACATGCAGAATCACCTGAGTGAACTCCCGCTTGTTCGATATGCTCCATAATGCCACCGATAACGACATCTGTACCATCGCAAATAGCATCAATATCTACTTCTATCGCATCATCTAAGAAACGATCCAATAACACCGGTGATTCATTAGAAACACTCACCGCTTCTTTAAAGTAACGGCGTAGATCTACTTCATCATAAACAATTTCCATTGCACGGCCACCCAACACATAGGAAGGACGTACGACTAATGGGTAGCCAATACGCTCAGCTGAAATAACCGCTTGTTCTGTCGTTGTAACCGTATCATTTTCTGGTTGCTTAAGACCTAAACGTTGCACTGCTTGTTGGAAACGCTCACGATCCTCTGCACGGTCAATAGCTTCTGGTGAAGTCCCGATAATAGGAACCCCAGCAGCTTCAAGAGCACGTGCTAATTTAAGCGGGGTTTGACCGCCATATTGTACGATAACGCCTTTAGGTTTCTCAACTCGCACAATTTCTAATACATCTTCTAATGTAATTGGCTCGAAATATAAACGATCGGATGTGTCGTAATCGGTTGAAACAGTTTCAGGGTTACAGTTAACCATAATAGTTTCATAACCGTCTTCACGCATCGCTTGAGCGGCATGAACACAACAATAATCAAATTCAATGCCCTGACCAATACGGTTAGGGCCACCACCAATAATCATGATTTTTTCATTATTAGTCGGATTAGCTTCACACTCTTCATCATAAGTAGAGTACATATACGCTGTATCCGAAGAGAATTCTGCGGCGCAAGTATCAACACGCTTATATACAGGATGCAAATCGAAACGTTCACGTAATTTGCGAATTTCGGCTTCAGCCACACCCACAACGGTCGCGATTCGACTATCAGCAAAACCTTTACGTTTTAGACGTTTAAGCACGGCTTTATCTAAACCACGTAAACCGCCTTCAGCTATTTTAGTTTCTTCAAGAATCAGATCTTCAATTTGTACCAAGAACCAGTTATCAATCATGGTAATGGTATGGATTTCATCGATGCTCATGCCAATACGGAATGCATCACCGATATACCATAAACGTTCTGCACCGGCTTCACGCAGTTCATATAATATTTTGTCTTTAGCGCCTTCATCATTAAGATCAACCATTGGGTTGAAGCCATCTGAACCGACTTCCAATCCGCGCATCGCTTTTTGCAATGACTCCTGCTGGTTACGGCCGATCGCCATTACTTCCCCTACAGATTTCATCTGAGTGGTTAATCGATCGTTTGAATTAGCGAATTTTTCAAAGTTAAAACGCGGTATCTTTGTAACAACATAATCGATAGTCGGCTCAAATGATGCGGGGGTTTTGCCACCGGTAATATCATTTTGCAGTTCATCTAATGTATAGCCAATCGCCAATTTCGCTGCTATTTTCGCAATTGGGAAGCCCGTTGCTTTAGAAGCTAAGGCTGATGAACGAGATACACGCGGATTCATCTCAATAAGCACCATACGGCCATCTGCAGGGTTAATACCAAACTGTACGTTTGATCCACCCGTTTCAACACCTATTTCACGCAGTACAGCTAAGGAGGCATTACGCATTAACTGATATTCTTTATCGGTTAATGTTTGCGAAGGTGCAACTGTAATCGAATCCCCCGTATGAATGCCCATCGGATCGAAATTTTCAATGGCACAAACAATGATACAATTATCATTTTTGTCGCGAACCACTTCCATTTCATACTCTTTCCAACCGATTAATGATTCATCAATTAACAGTTCAGTAGTCGGTGAAAGATCGAGTCCATTAGAGCAGATATCATCAAACTCTTCTTTGTTATAAGCAATACCACCACCCGTTCCACCCATTGTGAAAGAAGGACGAATAATACAAGGGAAACCGACCATTTCTAATACACCGTAAGCTTCTTCCATTGTATGTGCGATACCAGCACGTGGGCAGTCAAGACCGATTTTTTTCATTGCCGCATCAAAACGACTACGATCTTCCGCTTTATCAATCGCATCAGCCGTAGCACCGATCATTTCCACATTGTATTTTGCTAGTATGCCTTTTGCTTCCAGCTCAAGCGCACAGTTTAATGCCGTTTGTCCGCCCATCGTCGGCAGCACTGCACAGGGCCGCTCTTTGGCAATAATTTTTTCGACAACTTGCCAATGGATTGGCTCTATGTAGGTTGCATCAGCCATATCGGGATCAGTCATTATGGTTGCTGGATTAGAGTTCACCAATACAACACGGTAACCTTCTTCTTTGAGTGCTTTACAAGCTTGTGCGCCTGAGTAGTCAAACTCACAGGCTTGCCCGATAATAATCGGCCCGGCACCAATAATTAGGATAGTTTTTAAGTCATTACGTTTTGGCATCTGAAATTTACCTTTTTATTCGAGTTCGGTTACTAAGCGTTTTTATACTGTTCAATCAATTCAATAAAGTGATCGAATAAAGGCGCCGCATCATGGGGACCAGGGCTCGCTTCTGGATGGCCTTGGAAACTGAATGCAGGTTTATCAGTACGATGAATACCTTGTAGTGAACCATCAAACAGCGAAACGTGTGTTACACGTAGATTCGCAGGCAATGTTGATTTATCTGCAGCAAAACCGTGGTTTTGGGCCGTAATCATCACTATATCACGATCTAAATCTTTAACTGGATGGTTGGCACCGTGGTGACCAAATTTCATTTTTAAGGTTTGTGCGCCGCTGGCAAGCGCCAGTAGTTGATGGCCTAGACAGATACCAAATACTGGGATTTCTGTTTTTAAAATGGCTTGAATCGCTGTAATTGCATAAGTACATGGCTCTGGGTCACCTGGACCATTAGATAGAAAAATACCATCTGGATTCATTGCTAACACATCGCTCGCCGAAGTCTGTGCAGGGACAACCGTGACACGACAACCACGGTCTACCAGCATGCGTAAAATATTACGTTTAACACCATAATCGTAAGCAACAATATGGTATTTAGCGTCAGTGATAGGAGTCGGTAAACCACCCGTCAATGTCCAACTACCTTGTGCCCATGTAAATGCTTTTACTGTAGTCACCTGTTTAGCTAAATCCATCCCTTTCAGACCAGGGAAAGCTTTAGCTAAGGCAAGTGCGGCAGCTTGATCACGATTTTCACCCGCGATGATACAGCCAGCCTGCGCACCTTTTTCACGTAAGATACGTGTCAATTTACGCGTGTCAATTTCAGCGATACCGACCACATTACGCGCTTTTAAATAATCACTTAGGGAAGCTTGGCTACGGAAATTACTTGCAAGGAGAGGTAGATCACGAATAACTAATCCGCAAGCATGAATTGATGATGACTCTTCGTCTTCATCATTTGTTCCGGTATTTCCTATGTGGGGGTATGTTAGTGTCACTATCTGACGAGCGTATGATGGATCTGTTAGAATTTCTTGGTAACCGGTCATTGACGTATTAAAAACAACCTCACCGACGGAACTTCCGTCAGCACCGATTGACACACCTTCAAATACAGTTCCATCTTCCAATACCAGTATGGCAGAATGACTCAAGATAACCTCCATTGGGACAACAGTAAAAATAAAATCTACAATTGCTGAAGGAAAATAATGCGTTTTTTCCGCCAAGCAATCATAAATTTTGGCAAATTCGCGACAGTTTATAGATCTTAAACGTAATTGACCAATCAATTTTTTATTTCATTTAAAAATGTAGGGATAAAAAGAGTACTTGGGAATATTTAAAGTAGCGGAATAAACAATAAATTCGCCATTGCGGCGGCACGCACAAGCTCAAAAACACCAGAACCAGCACCTTGAGGTAGTTTGATTATATTCAGTAAATTTTATACAAAATAGTCGATTAGCTATCTGTCTGTAAAAAGTTATGCAACACTGTATATTTATTGATTATAATCTCATTAGCTCGCCCTAAATTTTTTGTCTCTAACCACCCACGCAAATTAGGGTTCTTTATTTTTTCAGACTAAAAGGTCTATTATGCAACAATTACAAGCAACTAAAGCGGCACAACTGTGGTCTTATTTTCTCACCATCTGCAGTATTCCACACCCCTCTAAGCATGAGCAGCAATTAGTTGCTTGGATTATTGATTGGGCAAAACATAAAAATATCAGCTGCATTCAAGATACAACCGGGAACCTAATTTTACGTAAACCGGCTAGTGCAGGTTATGAAAATAAAACAGCCGTGATATTGCAGGCCCATTTAGATATGGTGCCTCAAAAAAATAGCCAAACGAAACATGATTTTTTAACTGACCCGATAATCCCTGTTATTGATGGCGAATGGCTGCACGCAGAAAACACCACCCTCGGGGCAGACAATGGTATTGGCATGGCTTCTTGTTTAGCCGTGCTTGCTGACAATACAATTGCACATGGCCCACTTGAAGTACTTTTAACAACAGATGAAGAAACCGGTATGACGGGAGCCTTCGGCCTACAAGCGAATGCACTGCAAGGGAAAACCTTGATTAATACGGATTCAGAGCAAGAGGGTGAACTTTACATCGGCTGCGCTGGCGGCATTAATGTAAATATCGACCTACCTTATGAAATAATGGAAGCAGAGCCTGCCGATAATGCTTATGAAATATCACTGTGTGGTTTAAAAGGAGGCCATTCCGGCTGCGATATCAATTTACAGCGCGGTAATGCCATCAAAATATTAGCAGATGTATTGCACAATCTAAATGAGTTTCCGTTTCATCTGGCTCTATTTGAAGGTGGCAGCTTACGTAATGCCATTCCACGCGAAGCACGCACTGTAATCGTATGTAACCAACAGTATCAACATAGTTTGGAAATAATTATCAACAGCTTACAATTAGAGCTGGCAAATAAATTTCACCATGTTGAAGCGCAGTTACAACTCACAGTAAAAGCCTGCCAGTTACCTGCATTTGTGCTTACCAATCAAAGCCAAACTAATATTTTAAATAGCTTAACGGGTTGTGAAAATGGTGTATTTACCATGGATGATGATTTTTCTGATGTTGTAAAAACATCAAGTAATTTAGGCATGGTGACGCAAAACATGAATGAACAAATACGCTTTGAAATTCAAGTGCTAATACGTTCACAACTGGAACAAGAAAAACAATTAGTAGCGGATAAAATAAGTGAGCATTACAAAGTTAATGGTGGACTCGTACGACAAAATGGAAATTACCCAGGTTGGAAACCGAATCCGACATCCACTATCTATAAAGTAATGGAAGCACAATACAGCAAATTATTTGATAAAAAGCCAAAAGCAATGGTCATTCATGCGGGATTAGAATGTGGTTTATTCAGTGATAAATACCCACACTGGGATATGATTTCATTCGGCCCAACCATTAAATTCCCGCACAGCCCTGATGAAAAAGTGCATATTGCAAGTGTCGACAAATACTGGCAGTTATTAGTGGCAACCTTAGCGGCGATTGATTAACGCCATAAATAACAAACTTTTTTGATCACTTCCTTCCCGCTGTTTTGTGAATAGGCGAAACAAGGGAAGCCTTATTTAATATCTAATTAAATGATCTTTAGGCGCAGGATAACGGTGAATAATGCTAACAGCGGAAATAAAGTACGTTAGCACATACTAAAGCATTGAGTGAGGTGCCCATGAGTGAAAAAATGGACAATAAAGTGCTGCCGTTGAAGATGGCTGCGCTGAGCAAGGGAACTGAAAGCACCATTAATAGCAGTGATGCTATTGATATGATAAACCACGGCAGTGAATTTACTATTAATCTCACCACCCCGGTTGGCATGAAATTTATGGCAAAAACCAAATTTATTGGTTACCACTCAAACAACCTTATACTGATCGAGATCCCCGATACATCGGATGACAAAATTGATTTCTATTTTCAAGTCGGATTTTGGATGAATATCCGTGCCATTTCTCAAAAAGGAGAAGGTGCGATAATCCATTTTCGAAGTCAAATTGTGCATATGCTCAGTGGCCCTATTCCCATGATATTGATCTCTGTACCAAGCATGATGCGGATTTGTCAATTACGTAAAGAGCCCAGATACGAAGTGAGCCTGACAGCTAGTGCGATGATAAGTAGTCAAAAAGTCGAGTGTGAAATTCGCGATATTTCTAAAGGAGGTTGCCGCTTTATTACAGGAACAATGGTCAAACACTTCGATATAGGTGAGAAAGTGACCATTGAAATTATTACAGCCCAGAGAACACGACTTAAACAGTTTCCACTGACGGGTACTCTATGCAACTTGCAAAGCTCACTTCATTATTCTAAATATGGCTTTAAATTTGATGATGAAGGCCAAGCCAGTGCGAAAAAATTGCTCGCTTATATGAAATTTGGCGGTACCCGATTCATATTAATCGGATTATAGAAAAATAGCCGCTAGCACCACTCAACCAAGTGGCAGCGCGCTCTTTTTAACGATCTCTCTTAACACAAAACTAGAATGTACCCCGGTGACGCCCTCTAATCGGGTTAACTGTCCAAGTAAAAACTGTTCGTAATGTTGCATGTCACGCACCACGACTTTTAATAAAAAGTCTGCCGACTGACCGGTCACGATCAGGCATTCCATTACTTCTGGTAGGGTCGCAATTGAACGTTCAAAATTATCAAAGCGTTCTGGTGTATGTCTATCCATAGTAATACCAATCATCGCCGTCAGCTTTAATCCTAACATGGCAGGTTTAAGCAATGTCACATGCTTGTCGATTATGCCAGATTCTTCTAACCGTTTAACTCGACGAGAACAGGGCGTCGCAGATAGCCCAACACGCTCAGCCAATTCTAAATTGGTAATACGCGCATTATCCTGCATCAACTGAAGAATGTTTTTATCTATTCGATCTAATTTAATCAATTCCTGCATGAAAACCAACCTGAAAGATACATTTAACTAATAATAGCATTTTTTTTAGATTTTAATTGCAAAAAATCAAGAAAATAGAGCTGAATTTGCAATCTCTCACTAAGCCATTCAATCTATAATGAGTACATGGATAGCGAGCGAGGTTTCTTACCCTGAAGCAAGCGGTCACCACCTTACCAAGGTGGCGCCATCTCGTTAATCCTCCCTATCACCAAAAAAGTTATCAAAAGGTAAAGATCCATGGTCAATAACACCGATACCCAGCCAGCTTTTAATCACAAAAAATATCGTGCCTATCCCGCGATGCAAAAAAAAGATAGACGCTGGCCAGATCAAGTTATCACTGCAGCACCTAAATGGTGTAGTGTCGATTTACGCGATGGTAACCAAGCGCTTATTGAACCGATGAGTCCAAGCCAAAAATTGGATATGTTTAAGCTATTAATCGATGTTGGTTTCAAAGAGATTGAAGTTGGATTTCCGGCCGCTTCGGCGCCCGACTTTGATTTTGTGCGGCTGTTAATTGAACAAGATTTAATCCCCGATGACGTCACTATTCAGATACTAACCCAAGCACGAGAACATTTAATTGCGCGCAGTTTTAGCGCCTTAGAAGGTGCAAAAAAAGCGATTGTTCATTTATATAACTCTACCAGCACGGTGCAACGTGAACACGTCTTCAAAAAATCTCGCGAAGAGATTAAAACAATGGCGCAACAGGGGGCGCAGTGGATACAAGACTATGCAGCCAAGCAGTGCAATACGCACTGGTCATTTCAGTATTCACCAGAAAGTTTTACCAGCACGGAAATGGATTATGCCGTGGAGGTGTGTGATGCAGTGATTAATATCTGGCAGCCCACGCCAGATAACAAGGTCATTATTAATTTGCCTGCCACGATAGAAGTCTCGACGCCCAATATTTATGCCGACCAAATTGAATGGGTAAATGACAATATTAGCCATCGAGAAGCCGTTACCATTAGTTTGCACACTCATAATGATCGAGGTTGTGGTGTCGCAGCTGCTGAACTTGGTGTACTGGCCGGCGCGGATAGAATAGAAGGGACTTTGCTCGGCAATGGTGAGCGCACAGGTAATATGGATATCGTGACAATGGCGATGAACCTCTACAGCCAAGGCATAGATCCTAAATTAAAGTTGGCCGATATGGATCGTATCATCGCCACCATTGAACGCTGCACGCAACTGCCCGTGCATCCACGCCACCCCTACGCGGGCGAGTTAGTTTTCGCGGCATTCTCTGGTAGTCATCAGGATGCGATTAATAAATGTATGGATATCGATACCAAGAAACGCCAAGCCGATCCGCTTACGCCTTGGCAGGTCGCCTATTTACCCATTGATCCTCGTGATTTAGGGCGCAGTTATCAGCAGGTTATCCGCATCAACAGTCAATCAGGTAAAGGCGGGGTTGCGTACATACTCGAGCAGGACTACGGTATAAAAATGCCACGTTGGATGCAGATAGACTTCAGCCCACACGTACAAAGCTATGCTGAAAAAAGCGCACAGGAAGTCTGTGCAGCAACCATCTACGATATTTTTTCAATGACTTATTTAGCGCCACACAAAAGTGCTCAAGTGCACAGCTACCAGCTTAACCGTCAGGGGGATAATGAGCAGTTACGAGTGACCATTATTAGCGATCACAGTTCGGTCGCAATTGAAGGTCAAGGCAAAGGAGTACTTGATGCATTTATCAGTGGCTTAAGCAGATCAATAGAAAGCGATATCGTGGTGATAGACTACAGCGAACATGCGCTGCCCAGCAGGCAAGGCGCAGAAAATGAACAAGCAGAAGCGTTAGCTTATGTGCAGCTGAGTATTAACGGGATGCGCTACTGCGCAGCGGCCAAATGCAACGATATCGTCAGCGCGTCTTTGCAAGCTGTACTTAACGCAGTAGTACGTAGCGGGATAAATATCAGCAAGCGCAGTAAAGTAAATGTAAGTTGTTAATACAGAGCGCTTGTAAATAACGACTTCACTTGCTTATGTTTAACCGCTACCCACCAACAAATAATCAGCAGGTGACGGCAAACTAATAGATTATTTGTGCTTATCGACTAACCACGCCTGCACTTCATTGTAATCGCCTCGATAGACAATACGATCTGCTTTTTTACCGAGTTGATAGTGGTACATAGGATCATAATATTGCGCTAGGATAAGCCCTAGCCAATCAAGGTGATCCTCTACCTTTCCCGTTTCCTGCTGCACTTTTACCGCGCGTTGCTGACGCGCAAGAATATTTGCATAACGCTCATTACCGAGTCGTCTGCGGATACCCAGCAAGCCTTTTTCCAGATAAGCGGCGAATTCGATCCAACCACGAGCTTCACCATAAAGATTCGCAAAATCAGTCTGCATGCGACTGACATAGTCATCAAGTAATCTTCCTAAACGAATATCCAAGGGATCGTCAATAACAACAATCGGCGCTAACTGCATCACTTTATAAAGACTTAAGGGAAGATTCACCGAGCCAATATTACGCCCTTCATCTTCCAAAATAGTGCAACGGTAGCCCCGAGCCTGTTTTTTCAGAGCATCAATCGCTAAGCTATTATCAAAATTAATTTGACTATTCTGCGCTGACACATAACGACCAAAGGAAGATCCTCTATGATTTGCAACCCCTTCCAGATCCAATCCATTTTTTAAAGTCTTGATCAGATCAGTTTTACCACTGCCAGTACAACCGGCAATAATAGTGATAGGATCCTCGCTGATACTTTCTAGCGTGTCTAATAGATAACTGCGCATTGCTTTATATCCCCCCTCAATAAAAGGATAATCAATACCCACCTCTTTCAGCCATTGCTGGGTTATGCGCGAACGCATCCCGCCACGAAAACAGTACAAGTAGCCTTGCGGGTTTTCCTCACAAAAGGCTTTCCATTGTGCCACGCGTTGTGCTTTTTTATCACCGCTTACAAGTCGATGGCCCAATTCAATGGCAGCATCCTGTCCACTGTCTTTGTAACATAACCCAACAGCCGCCCTTTCATCGTCAAGCATCAGTGGATAATTACGTGAAGAGGGGTACGCTCCCAGAGAAAACTCAACAGGCGCTCGCACATCGATCATAGGCGTATCGTTTAAAAATATATCACGGAAATCACGACTGTTGTTTCGCACCATTAGCAGATCTCTATTAAAACAGGACCATCTTGCACCATTAATTCACCGATGGCATGCAACTCGATATTGTGCTGCTCGGCAATAGCATGTACTTCATCCACCCCATCAGGACTGACCGCCAATAATAAACCACCTGAGGTTTGTGGATCGCAAAGCAGCGCTTTTTGCTGCGCAGTAAGTGCGCCAATTTTATCGCTGTAACTGGCGTAATTTCGCTCAGTACCGCCGGGTACACAGCCTTGTTCAATATAATCAAAAACAGCAGGAAGATGAGGCACCTTATCAAAGTGAATGATCGCTTTTAACACGCTGCCTGCACAGATCTCAGTTAGATGACCAAGTAAACCAAATCCAGTCACATCAGTCATCGCTTTTACCCCGGAAACGTTGGCGAAGGATTCACCGGATTTATTTAACTGACACATCCAGTGGCAGGCAAGTCCTTGATGCTCATCGCGCAATTTGGACTGTTTTTCTGCAGTGGTTAAAATTCCGATCCCTAACGGTTTAGTGAGAAATAACTGGCAACCACTTTCCGCCTTATTATTACGCTTCACCCTTTCGGTTGGTACTATCCCTGTCACAGCGAGTCCGAAAATAGGCTCAGGTGTATCGATAGAATGACCGCCCGCTAATGAGATCCCTGCATCACGGCATACTGCCCGACCACCTTCAATGACCTTTTGTGCAATTTCTGGCGCTAACAGATTGACCGGCCAACCAAGGATAGCAATCGCCATAATTGGCTTACCACCCATTGCATAGATATCACTGATCGCATTGGTTGCCGCAATTCGTCCAAAATCATAAGGGTCATCAACAATCGGCATAAAGAAATCAGTAGTACTGATTACTGCAGTGCCATTTTGCAGATCAAATACGGCAGCATCGTCTTTACTCTCATTACCAACAAGCAGATTGGGATCATGAAAAGGAGCTATCTGTGAATGTAATATTTGCTCTAAGACTTGCGGGGATATTTTACAGCCACAACCCGCGCCATGACTATATTGTGTAAGACGGATCTCATCCATACCACTCTCCAAAAAAATTCTGATTGACTAATGAGGCGATTGTACGCCCGCATTGCGGGAGTGTCATCCGCTTAAGAAGGCTAATATCAAGGCCATAAACGATTTTTAGAGCGTCAGAAATGAAAATAGGCAGTCTATTCGCGTTTAGGGAAATAGCATAATGTAGAAAATAAAAACACAAGCAAGGTCAAGTTACCCTTAATATTTGCCATGCCTCACAGACTTGGCGAAATTTTACGACATTGCCAGATGTTCGGTCTGGATGCCATTTAAGTGCTAGTTTTCGCCATTGGCGACGAATATCTTGATTGGATGCACGCTCGTCCAGCGCGAAAATCTGCAGAGCCTGCGTTTTATCTATTATTTGCTCAAGCTTACCAAGATCATGCTTATAACGGCCCCAAAAGCTATTAAGCAGTGCTTCGATGCCCTCGGCACTGGTATCAAAGTGAGACCAGTCAAGGTAATAATTGCGCAGTGCATCGTTTTGTTTAAGTAGAATAGCGATATTAGAGGGCAGCTGAGCCAACAATTGAATATCCATGGCCTGAATCTGCAACCAATGATCGGGCAAGAGCATATCCTGCAGTTGATAAAGGGCGTTCATGAGCAAGAAATTACGTTTAAATAGGGCTTTATTGGCATCCTGATCTAAGTCAGGCAACAGCCCTTTAATTTCTAGTTCACTGGCTAGAACATGTACTTTCCAGCTTTGCTGTGATGCGCTCAGAAGGGTCAGTAATGGCCAGATAAGAGGGTTGTCTAGGCTGTTTTCTGAGTCAATTTGCACTATATTATTTACCTTCAAAACTATTTTATAATTCTTCATAACCTCTATCGCAAAGTCAGAAGAGATAAAAGTTCGACCCTAACATGTCGGGTGCAATTAATTTTTAATCTAGCTGTTTCAGCAAACCTAAATGTTGCGCATGAAAACGTAGATGCTGTTCAATAAAGGTGCTGATAAAATAGTAGCTATGATCATATCCTTCAGCCATATTAAAGATCAGCGGATAGTGGTTTTCTTTGGCTGCTAGAAGCAAAGTATTAGGTTTAAGTTGCCCCTCTAAAAAATCATCATGGCTGCCCTGATCGACCATCGCTGGAATTTTGGCCGTGGCGGCTGCCATTAACTCACTGGCATCATATAAACGCCACGCAGCTTGATCTGCCCCTAAATAGGCTGTAAATGCTTTTTTCCCCCAAGCACAGTTGATTGGATTGCAGATAGGGCTAAAGGCACTAACAGATTGGTAGAGAGTGGGATTGCGTAATGCGATCACTAATGCCCCATGTCCGCCCATCGAGTGACCACTAATTACCCGTTGCGCATTCACCGGAAAATGCTTTTCAATCAATTTAGGTAACTCATCAGCCACATAATCGTACATCTGATAATGTTTATCCCATGGCGTTTGCGTGGCATTAACATAGAAGCCAGCACCTAATCCTAAATCATAGGCTTGCTGTCGATCATCCGCCACACCTTCGCCACGCGGGCTAGTATCAGGGGCGACAATAGCAATACCAAGCAATGCAGCGATACGCAGTGCCCCGGCTTTTTGCATGAAGTTTTCATCACTACAAGTCAGCCCCGATAACCAGTACATAACAGGAACTCTGTTGCTGCTACTTGCCTGCGGGGGTAAATAGATAGCAAAACGCATTTGACAGTTAAGCTTTGCAGAGTGATGGCTATACTGCTTATGCCAACCATCAAAGACCTTATTATTACTGATATTTTCGATGCCCATTATGTTTCCTTTTTATAGCAAAACAGCCCTTTTCTAAAAAGGGCTGGCAGTTAACGACTTATTGTAGAAAGCTATTTATCAAAATGGATCACAGAACGAATACTTTCCCCTTTATGCATCAGTTCGAAGGCCTCATTAATCTCTTCTAACGTCATGGTATGAGTAATAAAATCAGAGAGTTTAAATTCGCCTTGCAGATAACGTTCCACATAATCAGGTAATTCAGTACGTCCTTTTACACCACCAAACGCACTGCCACGCCATACACGCCCAGTCACCAATTGGAATGGTCGCGTGGAGATTTCTTGACCGGCACCTGCCACCCCAATAATGACCGACTCACCCCAACCTTTATGACAACACTCCAGTGCGCTGCGCATAACATTAACATTGCCGATACATTCAAAGGAGTAATCAACCCCGCCATCAGTCATCTCAATAATCACATCCTGAATCGCTTTATCGAATTTTTTAGGATTAATACAATCTGTAGCGCCCAATTTTCTGGCTAACTCAAATTTACTTTCATTGATATCAATCACAATAATACGGCTTGCTTTGGCCATCGTAGCGCCTATAACCGCCGAAAGACCAATTCCACCAGCACCAAAGATAGCCACTGTCGCGCCAGCTTCAACTTTAGCAGTATTCATCACCGCACCGATACCCGTTGTTACACCACAACCGAGCAAACAGATTTCTTCTAAGGGAGCCTCTTTATTCACTTTTGCTAAGGATATCTCTGGCAATACCGTATATTCTGAAAAAGTTGAACAACCCATATAGTGATAAATTGGCTGGCCGTCTTTATAAAAGCGCGTAGTGCCGTCGGGCATTAGCCCTTTCCCCTGAGTTTCGCGGATTTTTTGACACAAATTGGTTTTACCCGACTTACAGAACTTACACTCGCCACATTCGGGTGTATATAAAGGGATCACGTGATCGCCAACCTGAACACTGCTAACCCCTTCTCCTACTTGCTCAACAATCCCTCCTCCTTCATGGCCCAAAATAACCGGGAAAATTCCTTCAGGATCATCACCAGACAGAGTAAATGCATCCGTATGGCAAACACCTGAAGCCATAATTTTAACCAGCACTTCGCCTTTTTTAGGCAGCATCACATCGATTTCTTCGATGGATAAAGGCTGGTTAGGTCCCCAGGCAATAGCGGCTTTTGATTTAATAAATTGATCTGTCATGGTAGCTCCTGTGAGTATGCAATGTGTTTATTTTACACCATTATATTTATTTCTTATAGAATGATAATATAGGTAAACAGTAAATCACTTTTACGAGATGGTAACAATCATGAGATGGGAAGGGATTAATGAATTTGTGGCGGTGGCAGAAACGCACAGCTTTACCTTAGCGGCAAAAAAGTTAAATATTTCCACAGCGCAAGTTAGCCGCCAAATCAGTGCATTAGAAAAACACCTTAATATCAAACTTTTTTACCGTACTACTCGCCATGTATCATTAACCCAAGAAGCGCAGCTCTTTTATCAACATTGCCGTCATCTACTCGAGAGTTTAGAGGCCGCCGAGCAAGCGCTCAAAAATTTGCAGGCGACGCCGCAAGGGACGATTAAACTCTCAGCCCCCATCACCTACGGCGAACAAAAAATCATTCCATTAATCAATAATTTTGTAACGTTATATCCGGATATTGAGATCATTAGTGATTTAAGCAATCACCGAGTTGATTTGCTTGAAGGTGGCTTTGATATAGCCATCCGCCTTGGCCAGCTTGAAGACTCTAGTTTAATAGCCAAAAAACTCAGCGAACGGGTAAATTATCTATGTGCATCACCACAATACATTGAAAAATTCGGAGTGCCACATTCTCTGTGCGAATTAAAAAATCACAATTGTCTGTTAGGCACGCGAGATTATTGGCGTTTTAACGAACAAGGGCGGCAAAAAAGCGTTCGTGTAAAGGGTAATATTCGTTGTAACAGTGGGGTTGGACTGGTTGATGCTGCGTTAAAGCATATTGGTATCGTCCAATTACCCGACTATTATATTCAGTCGTACTTAGACTCAGGACAGCTGCTCACTGTGCTCGATAATAAACGAGAGCCCCCCGAGGGAATCTGGGCGCTTTACCCGCAAAACCGTTATCTTTCACCAAAGATAGCGTTGCTGTTAGATTACCTCTGCGACCATTTAGGTGAACAGTCTATTTAGCAGCGTTTAATAAGCGCTGCTAAATACAAGGGCTCCGATCTGAATTCCTTACCAGCCTAATCAAGCAGGTGTTTAACAAGATAATGCGCAACCGCTTCGTCATCACAGTTACCGATAACCTCATTCTCGGGTAACGCTGATTTCACTTTATGATGCGCCGTTCCCATCACCACCCCTTTAGCAGCCATAGAGAGCATTTCAAAGTCATTCATGCCATCACCAAATGCAATACAGTCTTTTAACCCATAGCCCTTCATTTTAGCAACCGCATCAAGCGCATGCCCCTTAGAAACTCCGCGGTCCATTATTTCAAGGCAGTAAGGGGTCGAAAAAGCGATATTGGCCCGATCTGAGAAGTTTTCTTTAATTTTATCTTCCCAAAGCACTAGCTTGTCGTGGTCTTTATCTTCACGGGTAATAAATATTTTAGCGACATCTTCTAATGGCGGATTTTTCACATCGAATATTTTATATGGAAAGTGTCCCTGGCAACATCCGTTATTGCTCTCTTCTTTATTGATTAGCCAGTCATCACTGCGATAGATATTGATATGGATTTCAATATCATCTTTGAGCATATCCATAATAGTGGCAATGATATCTTCGGGAAGATTTTGTTTGAAAATAATTTCATTGTCACTGTTATGAACATGCGCGCCATTTGAGGTGATCATAAAAGCAGGAATACCCAACTTCTCACGCATATTCGCCACATCAATATGATGACGACCAGTGGCAAAAATAAAGTCAGTTCCCTGCTGATGCAGTTGTGTTAATACTTGCTTCGTAAAAGGGGTGATTTTGTGATCTGAGGTCAGTAGTGTGCCGTCGAGATCGGATGCTACAATTTTATACATATAAATTCTCGTATAGATGTTACCGAAAATAAGTGCCCGCTTGCGCCGACACCCTGCTATCGTTTCGATCAGCTTGTCATCCTTGTACCAATCCTTTTCATTGTTTAGCACACCCACTCCCTTTGATGTGATAAATCCAGTATGTCATTAATTAATGGGTGATCAGCCTAACTGGCAATATAATTTTTCAATTAAGCTTTTGTTAAAAATTTCTGCGCACTAATAAAATCACCAAAGCGGCAACTCATCGCCATGCTCCCTCAATATGCTTTATCATCATTGAGTAAGATGGGGATAGAGACCACTTACGGGCCGTTTTTTATCGCTTATGAACGGCTACTTTTGATGCGCTTGCGGCGCGAATCTTGTGCTTTTTTGGGCGCGTGAGCGGCATTAGAAGCGGGTACTTCGAGCTTTGCTGCAAATCCAGCAATCTCTTTTCGAGTAATAAATTCACCGAGACGATTTTCAATCGCACAAAGGTTTTTAAAATCATCTCGAGAAACAAATGAAATAGCTTCGCCAGAAGCACCAGCACGACCAGTACGGCCAATTCGGTGCACATAATCATCTGCATCGTCGGGCAGATCGTAGTTAACCACCCGCTGCAAATCGTCAATATCAATTCCCCGTGCAGCAATACCCGTTGCCACCATAAAGTGAAGCTCGCCCGCCTTAAAATCGTCTAATAGTTGCGCACGGACAGCCTGACTTCTGCCGCTATGAATAGCCTCCGCTTTAATACCGCGCTTTTCCAGTTGACTGACTAACTTAGCCGCCCCACGTTTGGTTTCGATAAAGATCAACGCCTGCTGCCACTGGTTTCCGCTAATTAAATGACTGAGCAAGGCAGATTTATTTTCTTTATCCACAGTCACCAGCCACTGATCTATTTTAGGCATAGTGGTTGTATCGGGTGCGATCGCAATTTCAACCGCATTTTCAATTGCGGTTCTCGCTAAAAAGCGCACCTGATCGGAAAGCGTCGCTGAAAACAGTAGGTTCTGTCTTTTCAGTGGCAAACGTTCAACAATTTTATTAATATCGGCAATAAACCCCATATCGAGCATGCGATCCGCTTCGTCGATCACCAGTACTTCTAACTCGTCAAAATGGATCGCTCTGCTGGTATACATATCCAATAATCGCCCGGGCGTTGCTACCAAAATATCAATGCCTTCTATGAGACGTTGTTTTTGCGGCTCGCCATCAACCCCACCATACATTGCCATCGACGTCAGATGCACATGTTTTCCATAAAGAGCGACATTAGCTTCAACCTGTATTGCCAGTTCGCGAGTAGGTGTCAAAATCAATGCCCGGATCCGTTTTGCACGCACTGCTGGCGCATCAAGTAAATTTTGCAAAATAGGCAGCACAAAACTGGCTGTTTTACCTGTCCCTGTCTGCGCAGCAGCAATTAGATCCTTACCTGCCAAAATGACTGGGATCGCTTGTTGTTGAATAGGGGTCGGGATCAGGTAGCCCTGTTCGGCTACAGCTTTTACAATCGGATCGCTTAATCCAAGGGTGGAAAATGGCATTTTAAATCTCTGGCTTATAATAAATAAAGGAAAGTTAAGGCGACAGGCAATAACAACAAAATAGATTCCATCATTCTAACACGAAGCAAGACGATCTGGGATCCCCTCTGTACAGTAAATTAATGATTTCAGTTTCCCTATTGCCCACACGTGTTTCGCCATTGACAGAGCAGTGAGAGATTTAATCGCAGACAAAAATCGAGTTAGCGTCATAACCGATTCTAATAACAAGGAAAAAAGGAGAGCACTTTTTAGCAACATGTAAGCTCTCCTGATTATTTTTACACTAGCACTTTTCAGCACCTTTACTACTGCGCTGTGCCGCTTTTAATGCTTGTTTTTTGCTGCGATTTTTTTCCTGATGCGTCATTACATCTGAGCCAATATGCACTTCACCTCGCTCACTGGCCAAGCGAATCTGCTTTTCACGTTGTGCAAAACGGCTCTTTTGCAAATCGCTCAGCTGATCGTAACAGTGGTGACACGCGATCCCCTCGCTATATTTTTCTGAGCGCTTATCTTGCTCGGTAATCGGTAAACGGCAACCGTGACATTGGTCGTACAAGCCCTTTTCCAACTGATGGTTTAGGGAAACCCGATTGTCAAAAACAAAGCATTCTCCTTGCCACAGAGTGTCCTCTTCAGGCACCTCTTCAAGGTATTTAAGTACGCCTCCCTGAAGATGATAAACCTCATCAAATCCTTGCTCTTTAAGATATGCCGTCGATTTTTCGCAGCGAATCCCTCCGGTACAAAACATCGCTACTTTTTTATGTTTTTCAGGGTCGAGATGGTCTTTCACATATTGCGGAAACTCTCTGAAATTCGTTGTATGAGGATTCACTGCATTTTTAAAAGTGCCAATGCTTACCTCATAATCATTACGCGTATCAACTAATAACACCTCTGGATCGCTAATTAATGCATTCCAGTCTTTTGCTTTCACATAACTGCCGACCACTTTTTGTGGATCTATCCCCTCGATCCCCATGGTGACAATCTCTTTTTTAAGTTTCACTTTAGTACGATAAAAGGGATTTTCCGGAGTAAATGATTCTTTGCTAGTTAAAGCACTTAATAGTGGATTGGATTTTAACCAAGCAATTAGATTATCGACTTCCTCCCGACTACCGGCGACCGTGCCGTTGATCCCTTCACTGGCGAGTAATAACGTCCCTTTAATATTATTGGCTTGCATCACGCGGAGTAACTGCGGCTGAATTTCTAAGTAGTTGTTTAATGTAACAAAGCGGTATAACGCGCAGACAACTGTATTTGACATGTTTTTTTCCTCTGAGCTAACTGAAACGTAAATCCAGCGCTACTATTAATCGAGGGGGTATTATACGAAGCTAAATAAAGGTCGCAATCAATATTTTTAACAAAAATTTAACATGCGATTAGTGGAGATTCAGAAGTAAATAAAGATAAGTGACAGTTACTACTCGCGGCTTTATTTTCAAGGCGCAAGCCCGCTACAATCCCCAGCTGATTTGATCAACTCGAAATAGCAGCATGCTTTTGAACTGCAGTCATTATTTAGCGCTGCTGCCACCCGCTAAATTGAGAATTTTCAATGCTTCACAAAAAATAGCATCTATCTTGTCGGTATTAGCTATGTTGTCCGGTAATGCGTTTTGATCCGCTTCTACCCCCTTAATGATATCTTCAATAAGGCCGGTTTTTTCTCGCTCTAAACGCTGTAACAAAGCGGTTAATATATACACACATGCTTCTATTTTTGGGTTTTCCATCTTCACACTCTCTCTATAATTAAATTCACTAACCGATAAGGTAGATCTTTATTTTTTTAAGGGCGCGCCAACAATGTGGGTACTGCAATCACATGTCACCTCAAGCGGCTTTATCAGGCACTAGCTCGGATCCTAGAATAAGGCGTAACATGAGTATAGGTTTTAATTTTAAAGATAGTAATCCCTCCCACCTATGATTGCGATGGCAACGCCTTAACAAGATAAATTTATATTGGGTAAAAAGAGTATCGTATTCATACCATTAAGCGGCACAACATTAGTGATATAACCCTATAAAAACAAGGTGTTGTTAATTACATCCAAAACGAAAAAAGGAAAAAAGGAAAAAAGGAAAAATTATGAACAATCTATAATTTTAAATATACCGCTTTTTCTATCCCTATGAGATAATCGGAGGATGAGAATATATACCCGAATACATAAAGCGCCGGTTCGTGTTCTGCGTATCAGCAGACGACGTTTTTGGCTGCGCGTAAGACGTGAATTGCTGATTTTAAAAAGTGCATTGACACAGGAAAAACAAGAAACCAAAGAGATGCTGGCCATCTACAAACGTTATACGAAAAAGCAGGCAAGCGCCGAGGAGCTTCGCGAAGCGAATAAACAATTTGCGGACATATTGAAAGGACTCGGATTAGGTATGTTTGCTATTTTACCTTTAGCCCCTATCACGATACCGTTAATCGTCTGGCTCGGTAAAGTCGTCGGTGTAGATGTGCTGCCCAGCGCATTTAACGCAGGTTCGACAAAAACAGAAAAAAAAGATAAAGATTAATTACCCCCCACCCTGTAACACCCTTTACCTACAAATTTTATTATCCTATTTATACTATGATCACTTTTCAGCCACCGACGATCGTAAGATCTAAAAAATATTACGCTATGCTTGTCATACCCATGCAAAAAGTCGCTCTGTAGTTTGCTAAAAATTGTACTGAGGAAAGAGAAAATGCCTAAACGGAGCAAGCAGACCGCTGTGCAAAGCGATCAAAATAAGCTCGGTACTTTCGCAGGTGTCTTTACGCCGAGCATTTTAACCATACTCGGCATAATTCTATTTCTACGTCTCGGTTACCTGGTTGGCTCTGGGGGCTTACTACAGACATTACTAATTATTTTGATTGCTTACACGATCACAATATTGACTAGCATCTCACTATCGGCGATCGCCACCAATCTAAAAGTCCGCGGTGGGGGAGATTATTATCTAATATCACGAACATTGGGGATAGAATTTGGTGGCGCTCTGGGCCTAGTACTATTTTTTGCACAATCAATCTCAATCGGTTTTTACTGCATCGGTTTTGGCGAAGTGGTTGCAGGAATGTTCCCGATAGCCCACGGGATGGCGCAGATCATCGCGCTTGCTGCTATTGCTGTATTATTTTTCTTAGCATGGCGAGGCGCGGATTGGGCTACCCGTTTTCAGTATGCTGTCATGACGATCCTCTGTTTAGCGCTGATCTCCTTTTTTATCGGGGGGCTACAACATTGGGATAGTACACTGCTACAGGAAAATTTACTCTCCAGATCAGAAAGTCCGCCTTTCTGGCTACTATTTGCACTTTTTTTCCCCGCCGTTACCGGATTCACTCAAGGAGTCAGTATGTCTGGCGACCTGCGTTCGCCAAGTCAAAGCTTGCCACGAGGGACCTTTCTTGCGGTGAGTATTTCGCTACTTATCTATTTGCTCGCGGCACTATTTTTTGCTGCAAGCCTACCGCAACCATTATTAGTCAGTGATTATTCGGCAATGAATCGAGTCGCTTGGCTACCTAACTTTATTTTTGCTGGCGTCTGTGCTGCCACTTTATCTTCTGCGATGGCCTCTTTTCTGGGGGCTCCACGTATTCTACAATCATTGGCCAGTGATAAAATTTTTCCACTGTTAACACCGTTTGCTAAAGGGGCTGGCCTTTCCAATAACCCCCAACGAGGGGTATTATTGGCTGCCGCTATAGCATTACTTACTGTTGCCCTAGGCAATCTAAACTTGATAGCGAGTATTGTCGCTATGTTCTTTCTTATTTCCTATGGGCTGCTTAATTACGCTACCTATTTTGAAGCCCGATCAGCCAGTCCCTCTTTTCGTCCCCGTTTTAAATGGTTTCATAAATATGCCAGCCTAGCAGGCGCGATTATCTGCTTACTCGCCATGTTAGCTATTAACTGGGAATCGGGCGCACTGGCCGTTGCTTTGATTTTTGGCCTTTACCAATATCTACAACGCACCGTTAAGCAAAGTCGGTGGGCCGATGGTCGCCGCTCTTACCACTTGCAACAAGTGCGCGAGCATCTACTACAGATTTCACTAGAATTAGAGCATCCCCGCGATTGGCGGCCACAAATACTCGCTTTTTCGAGTAGTAAAGAGCGGCGAGAGCGACTACTCAAATTTTCTTCTTGGCTCGTAGCAGGTAGTGGCCTGACAACCCTGGTACATATATTGGAAAAGAGAAAATCAGAAAAAGTCGCAGCAGAAAATGAGCTTTACGAGGACATAGCCGCCAGCGGTGTACAAGCTTTTCCACTGGTGGTCAATGCACCGTCTCTTGCGATCGGCAGTGAATTATTACTACAATCTTTTGGTGTTGGTCCATTAAAAGCAAATACCATCTTAATCAATTATCTAGGTACCTATGCCCAACACTTTTTTAGCCAACAGCTGAAAAGCTTTGGCAAAAATCTGCATGCCGCATTACGCCTTGGTTATAATATAGTCATCCTCGATGCCAAGGAAGATGAGTGGCATCAACTTGAGCTACAGCCAGCTGATCAACGTCGCATTGATATCTGGTATATCCCCGGAAACAGCGGTTCACTGATGCTGCTACAGGCCCACCTGATTACCCGAGCCCCTTTTTGGGATCAAGCTGATTTACGGGTACTGAGTGCCCCTCATGGCAATAATAAAGGCGCGTTACAGGCCTTGCAAGATGAGTTAGAGGAGAGCCGCATTGATGCACAAGCGATGATTGTTAAAGATTTTAGCCGCGCTACTATCCGCCATTATTCGAAGGATGCCAGCTTAGTTTTATTGCCATTAACACTACAAGCCGAGCAGCTTGTAGACTGCTCAGGGCTCCCGGTAGCAGATCTCCTTGCAGAGCTTCCTCTTGTCGCTCTGGTTATCGCTGTGCAAAAGATTGATCTCGATGCTGAACCGGAGCAAGGTATTGCCGGTTTACTGGCAGAGGCGCAGGACAAATTAAATGCAGCACACACAAGCGCTAAACAAGCAGAAGAGGAGGTAAAGAATGAAAATATAGCCATCGAAGCAAGCCTAAAAGCGCTACTAAAAACACCACTGCATGGCGACGATGAAGATCGGAATACTATCTATGCTCAGTTAGCGAAGATCCGCCAAAAACTAGATAGTGCAACTCGCCGCTCCGCTAAAGCAGAAACAAAGCAAGAATTATATAAGCAACAACTCGAACGATTACAAAAACAATGTCACCTCACTAATGGTGACATTAAAAAGACTGCAAACGGAGAAGACAACAAAGAAAGTTAAGTAACCTCAGTTCGGGGTTAGCAAATCGATATCGTACAGCTATTCCCGTGTACTTCTGCGCTAAAGCATTACGTTTCAAGAAGGGGCGAATGATCTGATTACCCCCCTCTTTATTAACTTTCAAATGAAAGTTTATCAGCGAAAGCGCCATGCCAGTCCTTGCTGAACTGATCAACTGCAGGTTGTACTGCCGGATGGGCAAACATCTGTGCGGCCACTTCGACAGGCAGTGTAATTGCGCCGATCCCCAGCTTCATAACCTCCAACGCTTGCTGGGTGTTTTTAAAACTTGCCGCTAATATCTTAGTCGGTAACCGATGTTGATTTATCAAATGCTGTAGATCAGCAACAACGCCAACACCATCGGCGCCCATTGTATCAATACGATTGACATAGGGAGCAAGGTAATCAGCCCCGCATAATGCAGCCAGAAAACCTTGTTGAGCAGAATATATCGCTGTTGCAAGCACGACAATCCCCTCTTGTTTTATTTGCTTAATAGCAGCTAAGCCAACCTCAGTCGCGGGCACTTTAACAACCATGTCATAAGGCAACTGATTGATTTTTTTAGCTTCCTCAACCATGCCTTCAACAGTGGTACTGACTACCTGCGCAAAAAAACGCGCATTGGGCCCCATTATCTCTGCTAATGAAGCAAGTAGATCTCTCAGACCGGTGAGAGACTTGGCAAGAATAGTCGGATTAGTAGTCACTCCTTTTAATGGTAGGCATTGCTTGAATCGAGCTACTTGTTCGATATCTGCGGTATCAAGATACAGTTCAATCATCGTTATTACTCCGTGGGTTTATGAGGTAGCAAAACTATAACGATTAAAAAGCACCTACCACTTGATCTATATCAAAGCAGGTTTCGTATGTAAGTATTATTGTTTCACTTATCGAAACTTTAAAGTTTCATTTGAGGTGACCATGTATTTTGATATTCAACGATTTTCTACCCATGATGGTGATGGCATCCGTTCTATCTTGTTTTTGAAGGGATGTAGCCTTGCCTGCCCATGGTGTCAAAATCCAGAAAGCCGCAGTGAAAAGCGTTCATTATTATTCGATCAGCGTCTCTGCTTACAAGACTGCCAAGCATGCCAAAAAGAGACAAATACAATTACCCGCAATAAAGAAGGTCTGATAGTCATCGATCGTTTAGCTATTGATGAAAAAGTATTAGACAGCTTAACGCAATGCTGCCCAACACAAGCGCTCTCTGTTTGCGGAAAAGAGACACAACAAGATATTCTCTTTGAGACGCTATTAAAAGACAAAGCCTTTTATATTCAAAGTGGTGGTGGTGTAACATTTTCAGGTGGGGAACCGCTAATGCAGCCAGAATTGGTTGAGAATATAGCCAAAAGAATGCATCAACAAGGAATCAATACGGCCATTGAAACCTGTATGCATGTGCCATGGAAAAATATTGAACGGGTTCTCCCGTATATTGATTGCTGGTTAACGGACTTAAAACACACCGATCAACAAAAATTTCAAGAGTGGGCAAAAGGCTCTCTATCCCGTATACAAAAGAACTTTCAACAACTCGCATTACACGCTAAACGCATTGTGATCCGCATTCCTATCGTGCCAGGTTTTAATGATACGGAGCAAGAATTACACGCGATCATTGATTTTGCAGTTTCACTTAAAGCTTGCTGTGAACTTCATCTATTGCCCTATCACACGTTAGGCATCAATAAATATGACTTACTTGATATGCCTTATCACTGTGCCGACAAGCCATTAGACAACCCTGTATTACTTATCAATGCACAAGAATATGCACAAAACCATCCACAGAGTGTGCAAAAGCTTACCGTTACTATTAGAGGTTAACCAAAATGAATCTTAATTACTTAGCAAAACGTATTAGTGCTCATAAGCTTCAGCTGATTAATATCCTTACACCGCCAATTTGTACTGAGCGGGCGCAGGCCTATACCCATATTTATCAACAACATGAAGATAAACCGGTGATTGTGCAGCGCGCTTTTGCATTACAAGCACATTTACAAACACGCACCCTTTGGATAAAGCATGACGAGTTGATTATCGGTAATCAAGCCAGTAAAGTCCGTGCTGCACCTATTTTCCCTGAATACACAGTACGTTGGCTTGATGCGGAAATTGATGATTTAGCGGAGCGGCCGGGAGCTGGATTTTCAGTAAGCGAAGAGGATAAAAAAAACATCCATCAACTGGCGCCATACTGGCGAGGTAAAACGGTGCAGGATCGTTGTTACGGTTTGTTTACTGATGAACAACAAGCGCTGCTCGCATCAACCATTATCAAAGCAGAGGGCAATATGACCTCTGGCGACGCACACCTAGCGGTGGATAATGAAAAAATATTACGTATTGGTCTTACTGGTTTAATTGATGAAGTGCGTGCACACCGCGCCAATATCGATCTTGCCGATTATGAAGATTTAAAACGTGAACAATTTTTAAAATCGGTTGAAATTGTGCTCTTAGCCGTACAACAACATATTATTGATTATGCCAACCTTGCAGATACAATGGCGACGCAAGAGACACGTCCAGAGCGAGTTAAAGAGCTGCAAACTATGGCCGCTAATTGCCGTTTAATTGCATTTAATAAACCCGAGTCTTTTTGGCAGGCTTTGCAGTTATGTTATTTTGTGCAGCTTATATTGCAAATTGAATCAAATGGACATTCAGTTTCATTTGGGCGAATGGATCAATACCTGCACAGTTTCTATCAGCAAGACGTTGAAACAGATAAAACAATCACTAGAGCGTTTGCACTTGAACTGTTACAAAGCTGTTGGTTGAAATTACTGGAAGTGAATAAGATCCGCTCTGGTGCCCATTCAAAAGCCTCCGCAGGCAGTCCACTTTACCAAAACGTCACTATTGGCGGGCAAAAATTAGCGCAGGATGGCACCCCTTGCGATGCGGTAAACTCGTTATCTTGGGCAATTCTTGAATCTTGTGGGCAATTACGCTCAACCCAACCCAACTTAAGCGTGCGTTACCATGAAGGCTTAGATCAGCCGTTCTTAATGGCCTGCATTGAAGTGATTAAATGTGGATTTGGTATGCCTGCATTTAATAACGATCAGATTGTGATCCCCGAATTCATTAAATTAGGCGTTGAAAAACAAGACGCTTATAACTACTCTGCGATTGGCTGTATTGAAACAGCGGTGCCGGGTAAATGGGGATACCGCTGCACAGGCATGAGTTTTATCAATTTTGCACGTATTTTATTAGCGGCACTAGATGAAGGTCGTGATGCAACATCAGGCAAGGTTTTCTTGGCATCAGAAAAGTCATTAGCAAAAGGTAATTTTACAGACTTTGAGCAAATCATGGCAGCATGGACCGAGCAGATTAGTTACTTCACGCGTAAATCTATTGAGATTGATTGCGTAGTCGATTCTGTGCTCGAGCAACAAGTACAGGATATATTCTGCTCTTCCTTGGTAGATGATTGCTTAAGCCGTGGTAAAACGGCTAAAGAAGGCGGGGCAAAATATGATTGGGTATCCGGTTTACAGGTCGGCATTGCCAATTTGGGCAACAGCCTAGTAGCGATTAAGCATCTCGTTTTTGATCACCCTAAAATTACCCAACCAGAATTAGCGCAGGCATTAGCGAACAATTACGCAACATCTGAAGGTGAGCGACTACGTCAGCGTTTATTAAATTTTGCGCCGAAATACGGCAATGATGATGACGCGGTGGATCAACTTATCACTATTGCCTATAACGCCTACATTGATGAGTTGTCAAAATTCCACAATACCCGTTATGGACGCGGCCCGATAGGCGGTAAATACTATGCGGGTACATCGAGTATCTCTGCAAATGTGCCCTTTGGCGCAGCGACAATGGCCACTCCCGATGGGCGTAAAGCAGCCTCACCATTAGCTGAAGGCGCAAGTCCCGCTTCGGGTTCGGACAGATTAGGGCCAACAGCGGTGTATAATTCCGTTGCCAAAATGCCGGTAAATAAGATCCTCGGAGGCGTACTGCTTAATCAAAAACTGACCCCCGCTACCATTGAAAGTGAAGGCGATATGCTGAAGTTATCGATGCTCATTCGCACATTCTTTAATCACCATAAAGGTTGGCATGTGCAGTATAATATAGTCTCACGAGAGACCCTGCTAGCCGCTAAAGCGAATCCAGAATTGTATCGTGATTTGGTGGTCAGGGTGGCGGGATACTCAGCCTTTTTCACGGCATTATCACCCGATGCACAAGACGATATTATTGCTCGCACTGAGCATAACTTGTAAGATGTCAGGCTTTCACTGCAGTTTCACCTGAAACCAAGCTGAAAGCCTATTCATCACAGGATTGTTTATGAACCCCAGACACAGCGAAATAGTACAGTTAGTCAATCAACAAAAGCGCGTGATGGTCTCAGAGCTTTCTGTTTATACGGGCGTATCAGAGGTCACTATTCGTCAGGATCTCAATCAACTGGAAAAAGAGGGTTACCTAAAACGGGTGCATGGTGCTGCTATGTCATTACAAAGTGATGATCTCCGTGACCGCATGGCGGTACGTTTTGATGCTAAACAAAAGCTAGCGGAACGCGCCGCGCAACTGGTTAAGTTCGCTGAAACCGTGATCATTGAAGGTGGCAGTGCGAACGCTTTATTAGCACAGGTATTAGCAGCACGCGGTGATGTCACTATTATCACACCAAGTGCCTATATTGCACATCTCATTCGCCATTCAAAAGCCAATATCATTCTACTCGGCGGTGTTTATCAGCATCAGGGAGAAAGTTTAGTGGGATCGCTGACCACTTTATGTATTGAACATATCCATTTCAGCAGTGCATTTTTAGGTATCGATGGCTACCATCAAGATACGGGATTTACCAGTCGAGACATGATGCGCGCTGATGTTGCCAAAGCCATATTAGCTAAAAAAAGACGTAATATTGTGCTCACCGACGCCAGTAAATTTGGTCAAATTTTTCCAACGAGCTTAGGGAATGGTCAGGAAATTTCAGTGCTGGTTACCAATAAAGATGCCCCACAGCATGATATTGACGTTTTACGTACACAAGGTGTGGAAATATTCTTAGAATAAGCGTTATAACGCGGGTAGAGAAAAATAACCCTCAATCTAAGTTAAGAATAAGGATTATTATTTGCCGTCTAGAGAGTTACGATAGCCATCGCAGCCATAGGCTTCAATACTAGCGAATCAAGCATGTTCAACAAGTGCAACTTCTGGTGCAACAAATTCCATATGATGTGCGACGGCGACACTTTCACATGTCAACTTTCCGTTAATCACATTAAGGCCGTTTAATAAACCTTGATCATTTAATAGCGCAGCTAGGTAACCTAGATTTGCTAGTTTAATGATATAAGGCAACGTTGCATTATTAAGTGCGAAAGTTGAAGTACGCGCAACTGCACCCGGCATATTAGCGACACAATAATGAACCACTTCATCGACAATGTAGGTTGGATCTTGGTGAGTCGTTGCATGCGAGGTTTCAAAGCAACCACCTTGGTCAATCGCAACATCGACAATTGCTGAGCCAGCTCTCATTTTTGCGATATGCGCTTTAGTGATTAGTTTCGGTGCTGCAGCCCCCGGAATAAGCACCGCACCAATAACTAAATCGGCGGCTATTACTTCTTTTTCCAACACATCAGCTGTTGAATAAAGCACTTTAGCAGTGTTAGCAAATTGAATATTTAGGCTGCGTAATGTATCAATACTACGATCTAAAATAGTGACATCAGCACCGAGACCAACAGCCATTTGCGCCGCATTATTACCCACCATGCCACCACCAACAATAACAACTTTAGCAGGCTCAACACCGGGGACGCCGCCTAATAACATACCACTGCCTTGATTTGACTTTTCTAATGCTCGCGCTCCCGCTTGAATGGCCATTCGCCCAGCAACCTCAGACATCGGTGCTAATAGCGGCAATCCGCCCTTAGCATCTGTTACTGTTTCATAGGCAATACACACAGCTTTAGAATCAATCAGATCCTGTGTTTGTGGCAAATCAGGTGCCAAGTGTAAGTAAGTAAATAAAATTTGTCCTTCACGCAACATTGCACGTTCTGTCGCTTGTGGTTCTTTCACTTTAACAATCATTTCCGCTTTAGCAAAAATAGTTGCAGCTTCATTTTCAATACTCGCGCCGGCTGTAATATAGTCTTGATCATTAAAACCAATCCCCATTCCGGCATTTGTTTCAACAATAATATCATGACCGTTTTGCACTAGTTCACGGACACTCGCAGGGACCATACCAACACGATATTCGTGATTTTTAATTTCTTTAGGTACACCGATAAGCATAATTATTTCCCTTAAATTGATCATTAGTTGTTGATTAGACGTTTGTGACTAAATACCCATTTAGTGGATAAAGTATAAAATATTTGCTACAGTTTTTTTGCCACTATTTTTCTGTTTTGCATACAAAACTTAGTTTATAATTCTGTTTAATGCATTAATTTAGATGATAAAACTACACGCGAAAGGATAGCAAGTTGATCTCACTAGACAGAATAGATCGTAATATATTACAGGAACTGCAAAAACAGGGGCGGATCTCTAATGTTGAATTATCTAAAAGAGTCGGGTTAAGCCCAACACCTTGTTTAGAAAGGGTTAAACGCCTGGAAAAAAATGCGGTTATTAAATCTTATACAGCATTACTTGATCCTCATTACTTAAATGCATCACTGTTAGTTTATATTGAAATCACGCTGAAGCGTGCTAATCCAGATGTCTTTGAACGCTTTAACAAAGCAGCCAACCAACTGGATGAAATTTTAGAGTGTCATTTGGTTTCAGGTGATTTTGATTATTTATTAAAAACGCGGGTAGCCGATATGTCCGCATATCGCAAAGTGCTCAGTCAAACCTTGCTTGCACTGCCGAATATAAAGGAGTCACGAACTTACGTGGTAATGGAAGAGGTTAAATGTTTAACCTCTATTAATATTATGCACCCATAACACTTCAACGCGCTGTATCAGGACTCAGCGAGGTGTTCAGTAAAGGGCTTTCTAGGTAAGCCCAAATTCGACTCCTCTGCGCTGTTATAAAATGTCAATCTTGAAACACGATACTTCAATTTTATTCCTATCACCTAAGTACACAATTTGTCTTGCTGATTGTGTACTTTAAAGCAACAAGAGTATAAATGGCTAAGGGAATAAAAAAGTCAATGGCCACAATAAGCAGGCATCTTTTAATCGTGGAGCTTATTTTTTAGCTTGCGTAAACAAGTTGAAAAAGTTTTCCGTGGTTGTTTTTTCCAACTCCGCGAATGAAACCCCTTTTAAATCGGCAACAAACTGCGCGACATCACGCGTGTAAGCAGGTTCATTTTCCTGACCGCGATGGGGCACCGGCGCTAAATAGGGTGAATCTGTTTCAACTAATAAACGATTCAACGGAATGGCTTTAATCACCGCTTGCAGCGCTTTGGCATTTTTGAAAGTGACGATACCGGAAACCGAGATATAAAAACCCATCTCCATTGCCGCCTGCGCCATCTCTAAAGATTCAGTAAAACAGTGTAAAACACCACCCACCTGCTCAGCCCCCTCTTCACGCAAAATAGTCAATGTTTCTTCTCGCGCATCGCGGGTATGGACTATCAGCGGTTTATTAACCAATTTAGCAACACGAACTTGTGCGCGAAAAGAGGCTTCTTGCTGCGCTTTATTATCAGGAGAATAGAAAAAATCAAGCCCCGTCTCGCCAACGGCGACCACATTTTTATGCTGTGCATATTCCAGTAATAAAGCTGAATCAACCGCTTCATCCTGATATAGAGGATGCATGCCAACGGAAGAGAATATTTGTGGGAAAGGGGCAATAAGTTGCGCCATGGCAGGATATTTTTTTAATTCTACGCAAACGCTAAGTAAATAATTGATTCCTTGCTGTGCGGCTTTACTCACAACATCCGCTAAATCTTTATGTCTATTTTTATAATCTAGGCCATCAAGATGGCAATGCGAGTCTACTAACATGTTGTATTTTCCTTAAATTCATTTTTTATTTTGATAAGTAGAGCATTAATTAACAACTCTTTTTTTAGCCCCGAATGATCAATTAGTAAGGTACGCGTATGCAGTAGTTCGGAGCACAAATAACGTAAACTTTTCAAGGTTACCTGCGACTGCCAAATTTTTAATTGTGGCAATGCAAAGGTATAAATAGCATCGTTATCAATCGCATCATCCGATAGTTTTAATTTATGTAAATCGTGGAGCAGATGAAAAAGTAGCTGTAACCGTTTTTCTACTGACTCTGCTAAAAAATGGCTAAAAGTAAACAAAGTTTCAGGCATATATAGAAGAGTAAAAAGCCCTTCAACACAGTTTTTCCGCTCATCCTGTTCACTTCCTTGCTGCACATTTTTCAGATGGTTTAACAAGGCGAGTGGACTATTTTGATATAAGCGCAACAGACCTTTATCTTCAACAACAAAACCCAAATCAGCAAGCCAAGCTAATAAGACTGAATCTTCCGGAGTATGAAGATGGGTATGTTGCACTCGACTTAGCATAGTCGGCATCAATTGATGATGGGTACGGGCCAATAAAATAATATAACTATTACCTTGTGGCTCTTCTAAAGTTTTAAGTAGCGCATTTGCAGCAGGAACAGTTAACAACTGTGCATTTTTTATAATCACTACTTTATTATCACCCAAGTTCGGGCGCTCATTGAGTATTGCTATTAAACTCCGCACCTGCTCAATACCGATTGTTTTATTTACTTCATTTTCCAAAAAGTGAAAATCTAAATGGTTATGCGCGAGAAACAAGTTACAAGAATGGCAGTGATAACAAGGTCCATCTGCTTGCTTATTACTGCACAACAGATATTGCGCAATCTTTTGTGCTTGCTTAAATATTCCAATGCCGGTACTGCCCGTTAGTAATAAACCATGAGCAAATCGTCCCGTCTGATAGGTGGCCACTAAATGTTCAAAAATAGGCGTTAACCACGGGGTGGAAACATCAGAAAATTGATTATTCATATCCACATCCATTATCAATTTAAACTCGCTAGCCAGTTATCTAATTGTGTAAAAATCGCTTTTTCAACAAGCAATGGCGTTTGTGAAGCGTCAATAGTAAAAGCATTTTGATCCTTGGCAACCAAATCCAGAAACACCGCACGTGTTCGTTGAAAAAAACTAATAGCTTGACGCTCAATACGGTCTAACTCCCCCCGCCCTCTTGCACGACTCAACCCCAGCTCAGGCTCAATATCTAAATAGAGTGTCAGATCAGCTGTAAAATCCCCCAGTGAAAGTTGTTTAAGCCCTTCAATAAGGGCCATATCAATACCGCGGCCTCCTCCTTGATAAGCAAGCGAAGAATAATTATGACGATCGCCGATCACGACTTTGCCGTCGGCTAAAGCAGGTTTAATAATATGTTCAACAAGCTGCACGCGTGCGGCGTACATTAGCAGAAGCTCCGCTTTATCTTGCAACGTCTCACCCTGCACCTCCATTTTTACAATATCTCGGATTCTTTCAGCCAGCTCGGTACCACCAGGCTCTCTTGTATAAACAATTTTTTCAGCGGGCATATTTTGTAATGCCAGCCATTTATCGATATAGGAGATGGCGGTACTTTTACCCGCGCCTTCGAGTCCTTCAATAACAATAAATTTATTTGCTAATTTTTTTAAAGCTGACATGGATTACTTTCCTAAAATACAATTATCACAGCGCAATTATACGCATTTAAAAGAAGAGGGAAACAACACACCTAAAGAAGAACGATTACATTCTGCATTATTCATAATGACCGCGATTATTATTCTGCGCCAAAATCCAATTTAAAAAGGCTTGATACTTCGGCCGAACCTCCTGTCCTTTTGAGCACATCAAATCATAACCCAGCCCCGCTTTAACAGAAGCAAAAGGGGTAATCAGTTCACCAGATTGAAGATAAGATTGAATAAGTTCAACACGTCCAATGGCAACCCCCATCCCTTGCCTAGCGGCTGTAATTGCCATTTCACCATGATTAAAGACATACTGCTTCTGCTGTGTATCGAGATCAATTTCATTCGCTTTCAGCCAAACAGACCATTCATGTGCAGGAGAAATAGTTTCAAGCGACTCAATACAATGAATAAATGTTACTTCTTTTAATTGCTCAATACCGTCCATTAAAGCAAATTTTTGGGCATACAAAGGAGTACAAACAGGCACTAATCTTTCTGAAAAAAGACGTAGGCAATGCAGGTCGGGATTAAATTCATTACCATAATAAATAGCCAAATCAACCGGCTCATACTTAAAATCGAGTTTGCTGGCTTTTATTCTGATTTTTACATTTAGATTGGGGTATTGCTGTTGAAAACTAGGCAGTCGCGGCATCAGCCATGCAAGAGCGAAGTTAGGAGATGCACCAATATACAACTCACCACGTAATTCATTAAAACGGATATCATCCAATTCCGAAAAAATTTGTGCAAAAGAGTCATTTAATGTGGCTAATAAACGCGCACCTTCAATGGTTAACTCTAAACGACGCGTTAGACGCACAAACACTAAAAAACCGAGATGTTTTTCAAGATTTTTAATCCTATGACTCACCGCCCCTTGCGTTAAACACAATTCTTCACCCGCTTTGGTAAAACTGAGAAAACGCGCCACGACACTGAAAGTATGCATATTGGCCAACAATGCCTGTTTATTATCCATCCGCCCCTCCTTTTTGTATAAAGCAGCAAAGTACAAATCTACTTAATATCAGAATATACATTAAAATTTTTAATAGATAGTGTTTTTTATTTCGTTTGCCTGACGACTTTATTGCGCATGTAATAGATGTGAGTTAACACACAACGAGGAGGTTATTATGAAAAACGGATTAAAGATTGCAGTTATCGGTGCAGGCTCTAGCTACACTCCCGAACTGATTGAAGGACTGTTAAAAAGAAAAGATGAATTACCAATCAGTGAACTATGGCTGGTTGATATCGAAGAAGGCAAAAAGAAAGTTGATATTATTGCCGCTCTTGCTAGGCGAATGATTAAAAAAGAAGGCGTTAAGATCAAAGTTGAAGTTACTTTAGATCGCCGCCTTGCTTTGCAAGATGCTGATTTTATTTGTTCACAATTTCGCGCTGGTTGCCTTGATGCTCGTGTCAAAGATGAACGCATCTCTCTAAAATACGGCATGATTGGACAAGAAACTAATGGCCTAGGCGGCTTTGCCAATGCCTGTCGTACCATTCCTATCGCACTTGAAATATGTAAAGAAATTGAAGAGTTATGCCCAAATGCTTGGCTACTCAACTTCACGAACCCATCAGGGATGGTCACTGAAGCTATTTTAAAACATAGTAAAGTAAAAGCGATTGGCTTATGTAACATCCCGGTTATTATGCAGAAAGGGATGGCTGCAATGCTTGATAGCGATGAAAAAGATATTATTATGCAGGTTGCGGGGATCAATCACTTTATCTGGGCACGGCAAGTATTACATAACGGTGAAAACAAACTCGAAAAAATTGTCGATAAGATTATTGCCGGTAACGATCAGCTTGTTCCAAGTAATATTCCTGCTTTTTCTTGGCCGGCTGAGTTATTAAAAAATATGGGCATGATCCCTTGTGCTTATTTACGTTATTACTATATGAGTCAAGATATTCTCGAGCAAGAGTTAGTCGAGGCAGAAGGCGAAGGAACACGCGGTGAAGTCGTTAAAGCAATGGAAAAACGGCTATTTGATATTTATAGTGATCCGCAAGTCAATACTAAGCCCAAAGAACTAGAAAAACGCGGGGGGCAATATTATTCTGAAGCCGCCTGTGAATTAATGACGTCTATTTATAACGACAAACGCACTATTATGCATGTCAATATACGTAATGATGGCGCGATTGCCGGTCTGCCCGATGACTGCGTAGTGGAAGTAAGTTCAATAATAACTAAAAGTGGTCCATTAGCGCTTAATGTTGCGCCATTTCCAAGCGACACTTTACGTCTACTGCAGCTCATGAAAGAGTTTGAAACACTGACCGTTGAAGCTGCCGTTAGCGGCGATCTGAATAAAGCTAAACGTGCACTTATTTTAAATCCACTGGTAAACACCGGCACTATTTTGGATCGTGCGCTGCGAGAAACTGTGCGCGAGAATATTGAATTAATGCCGCAGTTTGCACACATACTAAAATAAAATTTAAAAGGCGCATTAACGCTTATTGATAATGTGCCTCTTAAAATAAATAGGAAGTTACTTTCCTAAAATATATTTTTGCACGGCGCGATTATGTTCGACTAAATTTTTGGAAAAATAAGAACTCCCATCACCTTTGCTGACAAAATAGAGATAGTCAGTTTTAGCTGGATGCAACGTCGCATAGAGCGCGGCTTCGCTAGGCATGCAAATAGGTGTTGGCGGCAAGCCATTAATCCGATAAGTATTATAAGCAGTTTTCTCACGTAGATCCTTAGTGCGGATGCGCCCTTGGTAATTATCTCCCATTCCATAAATAACCGTCGGATCGGTTTGTAAACGAATGCCTTTTCGCAAACGGTTAATAAACACCGAGGCAATTTTGTCACGATCCACAGAGATACTGCTCTCTTTTTCAATAATAGAAGCCAAAATTAGCACTTCATAGGGGGTCTTTAATGGCAGATTTTTATCACGTTCAGCCCACAATGCATCTAAAGTCTGTAACTGTTGTAGATAAGCTCTTTCAATAATTTTAAATGCACTCATCTGCGCGTGGTAATGATAAGTTTCAGGAAGTAACAACCCTTCCAGTTTAGAATGTGGACTACCCAGCTGTTGTAATATTTCTTTTTCGCTATTCACTAAAGGGGCGAGCGCCTCAGCATTAGCGAGCGTTGCAAGCCACTCCCTAAATGTACTGCCTTCAACAAAAGTCACTTTAAACTGATATTCAATACCTTGATTCAAAATGGTGAACATATCTTCGAGATTGGCCCCCTCTTGAAACTGATAAGTGCCTGATTTTATTTTTGTAAATTCAGGATGCAATTTAGCGACGATTTTCCACCAGGTGAGATCATTAACAATTGCCTGTTCTTCAAGCTGATCGCCTAATAAATAAAAATTACTACCAGCGCTGACGGTAAATAACATGGTTTTATCGATACGAGAAATAGTCAGATAATTTTCTATTTTTTCCTGTACGAAAAAAATGCTCGTAAATATCAAACCTAGTAATATTAATATCGCTATTGATATTTTCTTGATCGTCATTTTACAGTTAGACCTCTTGTAATAGTGATTGTAATCGGTGAATAAAAGAGAAACCCGATAGTGGGTAATAATGCGATTGCAGCTGTTTAACTGGCACGACCCCCATCAGGGAATTAGTTAAGCATAATGCTTGCGCATTAAACAGATCTGCAGGTTTAATTCTGACCTCAGGGATAACTATTCCTGCATTTTTTGCGCATCTGATCACTTCCCGGCGTTTAACCCCGGCCACACCGCAACCATCAATTTTAGGCGTTAACCAATGATTATCTAAGTAGATAAAAAGATTAGCGCTGCAGGCTTCAATCACATCCCCTTGATTATCACAAACGATCCCCTCAAGCGCTTGCTGATTTTCTAATTCATGTTTTATTAAGATTTGCTCTAAGCGGTTTAATGTTTTGATCCCTGCTAATTGTGGGTTAATCGCTAATTTTTGCTCACATAAAATGACTTTAATGCCTTCTGTTTTCCACGCATTGTAAAAATCAGGAAAAGGATAACTGGCAATAATACGTGTCGGAGAGTCACACCCTTGAATACTGTATCCACGTCCGCCGCTGCCACGCGTTAGTGTCACTTTAATCACCGCTTGCGGCTGTGCAGCCAGACTTTGCGCGACAGTGATCACTTCGGTGCACAATAATGCCCAGTCCACAGAGGGGAAAAAAAGACGCTGCGCACCGAGCTGTAAGCGTTGCAAGTGAAACGCCCACAATTGCAATTCGCCCTGTTCAACTTTTATTGTTGAAAATAATCCATCACCATAAGCCAAGCCACGATCAGTGGCTGCAATAACAGTTGATTCTATTCCATTAATTAGCATATCTAATACCAAATCTACTCATTTATACTTGTTAAAACGTATGCTGGCTGTGTTATTTGTTTTCCAATTAGAGCAACGAGTTGTTGCAAAAATGTATTGCTTTCATCCATTTACCCTACGCCTAAACAGATCATTTGATAAGTGAAATGAGTATGATTTTATTTAAGTCATAAAAAACCCGATTATAAAATCGGGTTTTTATTCTAACTTGATTTTATAAAACTAGATACGTTTAAAGATTAATGTACCGTTTGTACCGCCAAAACCAAATGAATTAGACAGTACATATTCGATATTAGCTGGCCGTGCTTTGTTACCCGCCACATAATCTAAATCACAACCTTCGCTTGGATTAACTAAGTTAATCGTCGGTGGAGCAACCTGATCACGTAGTGCTAAGACACTAAAAATAGCTTCAATGGCACCAGCAGCACCTAATAGGTGCCCCGTCATCGATTTAGTCGAACTCATCATTACTTCATTTGCTCTATCACCCCAAAGGCCTTTTACAGCTTGCGTTTCTGCGATATCACCAGTCGGTGTTGAAGTACCATGCGCATTGATATATTGAACATCAGTCGCTGCGATTTTTGCATCCTTAAGCGCATTTTTCATTGATAATGCAGCACCCGCACCGTTTTCTGGTGGCGCGGTCATATGGTAAGCATCTCCGCTCATACCAAAACCGACAAATTCAGCGTAGATTTTTGCTCCACGCGCTTTTGCATGTTCGTACTCTTCCAGCACCACAACACCAGCACCGTCACCTAATACGAAACCATCGCGAGATTCATCCCATGGACGGCTCGCAGTTTGTGGTGAATCATTACGCGTTGACAGTGCGCGTGCTGAAGCAAACCCACCCATACCCAATTGACTCGATGCTTTTTCAGCACCACCAGCGAACATGACATCGGCATCGCCATATTGAATCATGCGAGCTGCCAGTCCTATGCTGTGCGTACCTGTCGTACAGGCTGTTGTTACAGCTATATTCGGACCTTTTAAGCCTTTGTTAATTGATACATGTCCGGAGATCATATTAATAATTGTTGCAGGTACAAAAAATGGGCTGATTTTACGCGGACCGCTTTTTTCGAAATTTTGTACATTTGTTTCGATGGTCGTGATGCCACCAATCCCCGAACCAATGGCAACACCAATACGCTCTGCATTTTCTTCTGTTACCACAAGGCCCGAATCTTGAAATGCCTGCTCTGCGGCGGCAACACCGTATTGGATAAAGGTATCCATTTTACGTGCCTCTTTTTTAGGCATGTAATCTTCAGCATTGAAATTTTTGACTAACCCGGCAAATTTACAAGCAAATTTTTCAGTATCAAAATGCTCAATATTGGAGATCCCGCTTTGTCCTGCTTGTACTGCCTGCCAAGATTGCTCTACTGAATTTCCTACTGGGGATAACATTCCTAAACCAGTGATTACAACTCTACGCTTTGACACTATGACTTCTCCTAAATACGTACTAAATTAGACTAAATAAATATATTTTTATCTGTTTGTATAATGATTTAGTTAGTTTAACTTTTGCCTGTCTATAAATACAAAAGGCGGTCTGAAGACCGCCTTTTGATAGTTAAAATCCATTCTAAAATGAATGATTAACCATTTTTCTGAATGTAATCAATCGCTGATTGAACTGTTGTTATTTTTTCAGCTTCTTCATCAGGGATTTCTGTATCGAATTCTTCTTCAAGCGCCATTACAAGTTCAACTGTATCTAAAGAATCAGCACCTAGATCGTCTACGAAAGAAGCATTATTGACTACTTCGTCTAGTTGAACACCAAGTTGCTCAACGATGATGTTTTTTACGCGTTCTTCGATATTGCTCATTTTTATTTTCCTTTGTGGATACGCTGTTGCGTTAATTAATGGCGGTAGTTTATGCTATCGCGTTTAATATTCAAGTATTCTATCACTGGTTAGACCAGAATTATTTGGATTTTAATCAATAAATGAGTAAATTCCAACTGTTTTCTCTTTTTACTGGCCTAACTTAGACCATATACATACCGCCATTAACGTGAATAGTTTCACCATTAATGTAAGCCGCACCTTCAGATGCTAAAAATACGACCGTCGCAGCTATCTCTTTTGTTGAGCCTAAACGCCCTGCAGGTACAGCAGATAAAGTCGCTGCGCGTTGCTCTGCAGTTAATGCTTGAGTCATATCTGTTTCAATAAAACCCGGTGCCACTGTATTCACTGTGATACCACGACTAGCCACTTCACGCGCAAGTGATTTAGTAAAACCAATCACCCCCGCTTTAGCCGCTGCATAGTTAGCTTGGCCAGCATTGCCCATTGTACCAACAACAGAGCCGATATTAATAATGCGTCCAGCACGTTTTTTCATCATAGGGCGAAGCGCTGCTTTGCTCATTCTAAAAATCGGCGTTAGATTGGTTTCGATGATGTCATTCCACTCATCTTCTTTCATGCGCATTAATAGATTATCGCGTGTAATACCCGCATTATTAACTAATACATCGACAACACCGTATTGTGCTTTGATATCAGCAAAAAGTGTACTAATTGAATCGATTTCTGTTACATTTAGCACAAAACCTTTACCCGCTTCACCAAGATAATCACTGATCGCAGCAGCGCCGGTTTCACTTGTTGCAGTGCCTAAAACGGTGGCTCCTAATGCAGCAAAACTTTCTGCAATTGCGCGGCCAATACCGCGGCTTGCTCCAGTAATTAATACCACTTTATCTTGCATACTCATCATTATTCTCCTTTAACTGCAATTAATGCATTTTCTAAGCTGACACTGTCATTGATAAACTCAGCAGTAAAACTTTTATCGATACGGCGAACTAAACCGCTTAATACTTTACCTGGACCCGCTTCAATTTGTAATGTGATACCGTCAGCGGCCATTTTTTTAATGATCTCAGTCCAACGGACCGGACAAAACAGTTGGCGTACTAGCGCATCTTTGATTTTATCTGCAGCGGTTTCCGCAACCACATCAACATTATTAATCACTGTGATTTCAGGTGTTTTAAATTCTATCTGCTGTAATGCAATCGCTAATTTTTCAGCGGCAGGTTTCATCAATGCACAATGTGAAGGTACACTAACAGGTAGCGGCAAAACACGTTTCGCACCAGCCGCTTTAAGTAAAACACCCGCACGTTCAACGGCTTCTTTATTACCCGCAATCACCACCTGTCCGGGTGAGTTAAAGTTAACTGGCGAAACAACTTGTCCTTCTGCCGCCTCTGTACAACACTGTGCAATTTTATCGTTGTCTAAACCAATAATGGCAGACATAGCGCCCGTTCCTGCGGGAACAGCTTGCTGCATTAACTGACCACGTAGCTCAACCAGTTTTATCGCCGCTTTAAAATCAATCACACCCGCGCACACAAGGGCTGAATATTCACCTAAACTATGACCGGCGATCACAGTCGGTTTTTGGCCGCCTTGCTGCAACCAGACTCGCCAAATAGCCACTGATGCGGCTAATAAAGCGGGCTGTGTTTTGTCCGTTTGGTTTAAAACTTCGCTAGGACCTTGTTGCACAAGCGCCCATAAATCATAATCTAATGCTTCGCTTGCTTCTTTATAAGTGTCTACAACCACAGGAAACGCATCAGCCAGTTCAGCTAACATTGCGACACTTTGCGAGCCTTGCCCAGGAAAAGCAAAAATAAAGTTTGTCATATTTGAAAATTCCTAATATTTATAAATATCTAAATGGGTTACAGCAATTCCGTTAACTAAATTTTCTATTTAGGCGCGAGAAAATGATTGCAAGCAAGTCATTGATTACCGTAATTAGCTGTTCTAATTACAAAATCACTAACAAAAACGCAAATATTATTTGCGTTTAGCTAACAGCCATTTTGACAAGCATAAATATATAGAAAATCATTAGATTTGCTGTTACATACGAATTAACGCACTGCCCCATGTAAATCCGCCACCGAATGCTTCTAATAAAACCAGTTGCCCAGTTTGTATTTTACCACTGCGAATGCCTTCGTCCAAAGCAAGTGGTACAGAACCAGCAGACGTATTACCATGTTTATCAAGTGTTACAATGACTTGATCCATTGATATGCCTAACTTTTTGGCCGTTGCACTAATAATACGTTTATTTGCCTGATGCGGCACTAACCAGTCCAATTCTTCTTTTTCAATATTATTGGCAGCCAGTGTATCAACAACCACTTGGCTTAATTTTTTAACCGCCACTTTAAATACATCATTACCCGCCATGGATAAATAGGAATTATTAATGGTTAATTCATTACCACGTTCAGCATAAGGCAATTTAAGTAACTCACCAAATCGACCATCTGCATTAATATGTGTTGATAAAATCCCTTGCTCTTGTGTTGCACTGACAATCACAGCACCCGCACCATCACCAAAAATGATAATAGTAGAGCGATCCGTTGGATCACAGCTATTTGCTAAACTATCTGCACCAATGACCAGAATATTTTTGGCACTACCTGCTTTAATAAAATTATCAGCAATGCTTAATGCGTAAGTGAAACCCGCACAGGCAGCCGACACATCAAATGCCGGAATATCATAAATACCCAATAAATGTTGCACTTCGCAAGCAGCCGAAGGAAATGCGTTGTGATTACTCGTTGTGGCAACAATAATCAAGTCTAAATCTTGAGCAGTTAAATTCGCAGCTTGCAGTGCTTTAACAGCGGCTTCTTTGCCCATATAAGCAATAGTATCTTGCTTATTAGCAATGCGGCGCTCTTTAATTCCCGTACGCGCAGTGATCCATTCATCGCTGGTATCAACCATTTTTTCTAAATCGGCGTTTGTACGCACTGTTTCGGGTAAATAACTCCCCGTACCTGTAATTTTACTATTCATGTGATAAACAATCTCGCTCTAATAAAACAGCTTCTAACTTTTTTGCTATACCTGCTGGAATCTGCCACTTAATCTCTTTTATTGCTTGCTCGATAGCCGAGGAGAATGCAACTTCATTTGCACTCCCATGACTTTTAACAACAATACCGCGTAACCCAATTAAACTGGCCCCATTATACATATCCGGATGTAAATGTTTTAACTGCTTTTTTAAAAATGGCTTTAATAATTTACCAAGCAGCTTACTATATAGATTTATATTAAATACTTTATCTAACTGCTCTAAAAATACTCGCCCCATACCTTCATAACTTTTTAGCGCAATATTGCCACTAAAACCATCGGTTACAATCACATCCGCTTGGCAATAGAAAAGCTCATTAGCTTCGACAAAACCAATATAATTGATCTGTTTTGTCTGTTTTAACAGATCCGCACAACGTTTAATAACATCGTTGCCTTTATTATTTTCTTTACCTACATTAAGTAGCGCAACTGCAGGCGTTTTTAATTGCTCTACCTTTTCGCAAAGCACACTACCCATAATGGCAAAATTAAACAAAGTATCACTGTCACAGTGCAAATTAGCACCTAAATCAAGTAAGTAGGTATGGCCCGCTTCATTATTCGGTAAGCCCGCGACCAATGCCGGACGAGAAATCCCATTAATCATTTTAAGTGATTTTTTTGCAAGTAACATCAACGCACCTGTATTACCCGAACTCACACAAGCATCCGCTTGTCCTTGCGCAACAAGATCTAAAGCAATATGCATCGATGAGCCTGACGTATGACGCAAAGCATAAATAGGATTATCTTCCATCGAGATGAAATGTTCAGCATGGATAAAACTCAGACGAGGGTGCTCAAGAAGCTTATATTTTTTGAGTAACGGTAACAGTTGAGATTGATTTCCGACTATAAGAAGGAATAATTCAGGATGTAAAAGGAGTGATTTTGCTGCACCTAAAAGAGGAATATGGGGGCCAAGATCGCCCCCCATGACATCAAGCGCAAGGGTTAGTTTACGCAAAGTAATCCTACAATTCGATTACTTTTTTGCCTTTGTAGAAACCATCAGCAGTCATGTGATGACGACGGTGAGTTTCACCAGAAGTAGCATCAACAGTAAGTTGCGCTGGAGCACTTAATGCATCATGTGAACGACGCATGCCGCGTTTTGAAGGAGTCTTACGACTTTTTTGTACTGCCATTTTAAAATTCCTGCTTGTTATTTGCGCTTTAGCTGAGCTAGAGCATCAAATGGGTTGGGACGCTGTTCGTCTTCATCAATTTCACCAAAGGTGATTTCATACTCACTTTGTTGACACTCGTTAATTGCATGTTTTGCAATTTGCGGAAGTACCAATATCAGTTCGTCTTCAACAACCTGATGAAGATTTACCTCTCCATTTTCATCGTAATAAATGGATTCGTAGGCGTCTGGTAAATTATTTTCCTGTTCTTGGTTATGAACGGGACAATACGTAAATTCAGCTTCACACTGATAAAGCATAGGCTCATTGCACCGTTGACAAATCAGCTCTACAGCGACACTTGCTTTACCATGAAATATTCTAAGCTTTTGCTTATCAATATCAAATGAGAAAACTGCGTCGATATCAGAATGAACACTGATTGTTGACTCTGCTAATCTACTCATTAGTTCTTTTGGAATTCGACCTTCAAGTTCCAAACCCTTTTGAGCAGCGCGAACAGGATCAACGCTAACCGGTAGTTTAATCTTTTGCATGGTCGCGAATAATATAGATTGCTGTCGCCATAGTCAAAGGAAAAGGGATATTTTTATTAAGTTATCGCTTTATTATTTCACAGCCCATAAAATAGGCTAATAATTCAATAAACACAGGGCAAATTATGCCACAACAACTTGTTTTAGCCTCCACTTCCCCCTTCAGAAAAGCGCTGCTAGAAAAACTTCATCAGCCCTTTTTAACCGCTAAACCAAACGTCGATGAAACGCCACTTGCGGGTGAAACAGCCATGCTATTAGTTGAACGTTTAGCCATAGGCAAAGCACAAGCTATCTGTCCTACATACCCGAATGCACTGGTGATAGGTTCAGATCAAGTGTGCGTGAATAATGGTGAAATCCTGGGTAAACCGGGTGACTTTGAAAATGCCTTCAAACAATTAAAAGCCGCTAGTGGTAAACGCATTACTTTTTATACGGGATTGGCTTTAGTGAACAGTGAAACAGGAAAAATCCAGTCTCTGGTTGAACCTTACGTAGTACAATTTCGAACATTAAGCGATACAATGATCCGTGCTTACCTTGAAAAAGAGCAGCCTTATAATTGTGCGGGTAGCTTTAAAAGTGAAGGTTATGGCATCGCCTTGTTTGACAGTTTTGAAGGTAAAGATCCCAATAGCTTGGTTGGTCTACCATTAATATCTTTGATTACAATGTTAGAGAATGAGGGTGTTGCGGTAATCTAAACACGTTAATAGCAAACCATAAAAAGCCTTTTTATCAATCCAAATTTTAAAAAGGCTTAGCTGACCGAGTTGTTTCCTTTAGTCCCTCCTCAATTATTAGTTTAAAGACATTTTTTTCTAATAGCCTCGATAAATAGCAGTCAGTAACCGCTATTAAGTTAAATCTGCCACACCAATAAATTCGCCTGTTTTTGTTTAATAGTTATTAGTTTTTTAATGGCAAACTGATCTTTTTTAATGTCCAACACGTAAATCTCTGTAGATAACTTTTTGGAGCAACTATGGATACGTTGGCATTAGATTTAGCACGGTTTCAATTTGCATTTACCGTGGCTTTTCATATTATTTTCCCATCCTTTACCATTGGACTGGCATCCTATTTGGCGGTGTTAGAAGGCCTCTGGCTGAAAACAAACAATGAAAAATATATTCAGCTATATAAATATTGGCTGAAAATATTCGCCGTCAGTTTTGGTATGGGGGTTGTCAGTGGGATTGTACTGAGCTATCAATTTGGCACCAACTGGAGTGTATTCTCAGACAAGACGGGTCCTATTCTTGGGCCACTAATGGGATATGAAATTTTAACAGCCTTCTTTTTAGAAGCAGGATTTCTGGGGGTGATGTTATTTGGTATGCAACGAGTGGGTAAAAAACTACACTTTGCATCTACTTGTGTTGTCGCATTTGGTACTTTTCTGTCGGCTTTTTGGATACTTTCAGTCAACAGTTGGATGCAGACCCCAGCCGGCTATGCTATCAATGAAGTCGGGCAATTTATTCCCGATGATTGGTTCGCGATTATTTTTAACCCTTCGTTTCCCTACCGATTAGTGCACATGTTATTAGCGTCTTATTTAACCACCGCCTTGGTTGTTTCCGCAGTAGGGGCTTATCATTTAATCAAAGCGCCTCACAATCCTTTAGCAAAAACCATGTTTTCCATGGCGCTGTGGATGATCACCATTGTTACCCCGATTCAAATTATTGCCGGAGACCTGCATGGCTTAAACACCCTACAGTATCAACCCGCAAAAGTTGCAGCAATGGAGGGGCATTACCAGTCTCACGATGGTGCCCCACTCATTCTATTTGGTATTCCCGATGACCAAGCAAAAGAGATGAGGTATCAGGTCGCCATCCCGAAGCTTGGCAGCCTTATTTTAACCCATGACCTTAACGGCAGAGTGGAAGGACTTGATGCATTTCCTGAAAGCGATCATCCACCTGTTTCAATCGTATTTTGGAGCTTTAGGGTGATGGTCGGAATTGGCTTTGCTATGTTAATGATTGGTCTCTTCAGCTTATGGTTGCGAAAAAAAGGCAGGCTTTATGATATGCCACTTTTTCATCGGGTTTGCATTGTATTTGGCCCCGCTGGTTTTGTCGCGGTACTCTCAGGCTGGATCACCACTGAAGTTGGCAGACAACCGTTCACCGTTTATGGATTATTAAGGACCGTCGATTCTGCATCGCCAATCGATGCGCTAGCGATCAGTTTCTCGCTAGCTGCCTTTGTGGTTGTTTATCTTTGTGTTTTTGGTGCGGGATTCTTTTATCTTATTCGACTAATGCGTAAGTCCCCTACGCGATATGAAAAGTCTTTAGATCCTCGACTTGCAGACGGTGCCCAAGTACCACCCGCTTCTCACCCTAATCGATTAACTTAGAGGTAACAACATATGGATTACGCATTAATTTGGTACGGGCTGATTGGTTTAGCGGTGTTAATTTATGTTGTTCTCGATGGATTTGATTTGGGGATAGGCATTCTTTTCCCCAAAGCTACAGAGGAGTCAGAACGTGACTTAATGATGAATAGTATTGCGCCTGTTTGGGATGGTAATGAAACTTGGTTGGTACTCGGTGGAGGGGGATTATTTGCGGTATTTCCACTCGCCTATTCCATTGTTATGCCTGCACTTTATGCGCCATTAATGATTATGTTACTGGGGTTAGTGTTAAGAGGTGTTTCATTTGAATACCGATTCAGAACTAAACGCGGAAAATTTATCTGGGATACTTCTTTTTTTGTTGGCTCTCTTGCTGCCGCTGCAATGCAAGGGATCATGCTCGGTGCTATGTTACAAGGTATCGAAATAGAGGGGCGAAGTTATGCCGGTGGTTGGTTTGATTGGTTAACGCCATTCACTTTGTTCTGTGGATTTGCAACCATTTGTGCATACGCACTACTAGGTGCATGTTGGTTGGTTATCAAACTACCCAATGAGTTAGCTGAAAGATACTATGGTGTGGCTAAACGTTGGGGCTTGGCATTAGTTTTTTGTATTGTCATTGTCAGTGCTTGGTTGCCACTCAGTCAGCAAATAGTTTCTCAACGATGGTTCAATCTGCCTAATTCAATACTGTATTTTACGGTGCCCGTGATGGCCGTAATTTGTATCTGGCAGTTGTTTAAATCCTTAAATAATCACCGAGCTGTACGAGCTTATTTATTTGCCATTGGCCTGTTCTTAGTGTCCGCAATCGGATTTTCTGTGAGTACATTTCCATACATTGTTCCTTTTGCAGTCACTTATTCCGATGCAGCCGCGCCGGACAGTAGTTTGAAATTTTTACTTGCCGGTACCGCCTTTTTATTACCAATGGTGATCGCCTATAGCGCCTATGCCTATTGGGTGTTCAGAGGGAAATTAAAACATGAAGAGGGGTATCACTAATGAAACGATTAATTAAACAGTGGGGTTGGATGATTATACTTTGGGGAGGAAGTGTTCTCGCACTGACTATATTTGCATACTTACTTCGTTTTGTTATTAAATAACCTCAGTTCTGGATAATGGAAGCGAAATTAGATTAAATATCAACAAGTTAAAAAACATATTATACAGTGCTGTTAGTTTTGCGTAGTTCAAGGCGAATCATCGCAGCAATAACTGGTTATTGGCAGATGATTTAACGCAGAAATACGCGTAAATAACGGTACTGTATCGTTTAGCTTATCCAGAATTGAGGTTAAATAATGCAGAAGACAGCTAATCGCAGATAGATGGAAGAATAGTCCAGTGAACGTGTTTACTGGATTACTCTCATTGTTAAATCCCAAGGCAATCATTCACCTATTTTTGCAATATGTCTGCTCAATACAATCATAATGTAAATTATCAGCGGATGCTTACCGAAATAAGGCTTCCATTAGCCCGCAAAGAATCTCAGGTTGACATGCATTTTTCGCTAAAAGTCAGCCCTGCCATATAGAGAGAGCTACCGCAAAACCAATAGGGTCACCCATTAGCTTTATAGGTTTAAACCGCATTTGCTAATAAAGCATAATCACTGACGTTTTTTACATCACTCGTTGTTATATATGTCACGGTTAAATCCTTTTATTTGTAAAGTTTTGATAGCAATGAATATTTAGATCGAGTATTTATAGCTGAGCATGAGAGTGAGAAATTAAATAAAGTTTTAGTTTCAAAGAGTTTAAAATCTCTGTATACCATTAGCTTTTTTGAAAAAACAAACTCCTCTCCACTAACTTTATCAACAAGAGATACTTTCTTTTCATTTAAGGAGTAAAGATCATTAGCAATTCACTTGAAGTGACAAGTCAAAGATAAAAATCAGGGAGGTTATTGATGGGAGTTGCAATAAAATAGATAAAACCTAAAACGGCTGGTTCTTGAACTCTCCGATTGGAGATCTGCCTGAAATAGAAGTCAGCGCTAAAACCCACAACGCGCTTAGATGTTTATAAAGAAAATGGGCTAAAGGAGGCTTTTGTAGATTATCCTCTTCAGGCGCCTGAACTGGGCTCTGAATTCACATCTTTCAGTACGGCCGTACTCTTCGCTCTCCTTTCTAGCCCATAGAAACTAATTGCTCATGCAATTTAGAGACTTCATCTCGTAACTGTGCAGCTTTTTCAAATTCAAGATCTTTAGCAAAAGCAAACATCTCTTTTTCTAGTTTTGCTATCTGTTTAAGGACCTCTTGCTCGCTTCTAAAGTGATAATTGGCTTTGTACTCTGCCACTTTATCCAACTTTGAATTACCTTTTTTAAGATTGCGTTGCCCGAGTTGCATCACATCATTAACTTGCTTATTGAGGCCCTGCGGGATGATACCATTGGCTTTATTAAATTGATCTTGCATGATACGACGATCTTCTGTCACTTTTATCGCCTTCTGCATTGAGCCGGTTACCCTAGCGGCATATAAAATGGCTTTACCTTTTAAATGACGCGCAGCGCGCCCCATGGTTTGAATAAGCGATCGCTCTGAGCGTAAAAATCCCTCTTTATCGGCATCGAGTATCGCCACTAGTGACACTTCAGGAATATCTAACCCTTCACGTAATAAGTTGATCCCGATTAACACATCGAAAACACCTAAACGCAGATCACGTATAATTTCAACCCGCTCAACCGTATCAACATCAGAGTGCAAATAGCGCACTTTAATACCATGATCATTAAGATAATCGGTCAGGTCTTCCGCCATTCTTTTCGTTAAGGTGGTCACTAATACACGTTCTTTAAGGGGGACTCTAATATTAATTTCAGACAGCAAATCGTCAACCTGCGTCGCCACTGGTCGTACTTCTATTTCCGGATCAAGTAATCCCGTCGGCCTTATAACTTGGCGGATGACATCCCCTTGAGACTTTTCAATTTCATAATCACTGGGTGTGGCTGATACATAAATAGTTTGCGGCGCAAGTTTCTCAAATTCTTCAAACTTTAAAGGACGATTATCTAATGCAGAGGGTAAACGGAAACCATAATTAACTAAATTTTCTTTACGAGATCGATCGCCTTTATACATAGCCCCGATTTGCGGCACGGTAACATGGCTTTCATCAATAATCAGTAAGCCGTTTTTGGGGAGATAATCAAATAAAGTCGGCGGCGCTTCTCCTGGTCCGCGTCCAGATAAATAGCGTGAATAGTTTTCAATGCCTGAGCAATAACCCAGCTCATTCATCATTTCTATATCGTATAAGGTGCGCTGCGAAATACGCTGCTCTTCCACGAGCTTATTTTCCGCTAAAAACTCTTTTTTACGTTCATTGAGTTCGACTTTAATACTATCAACGGCTTTAAGTATTTGCTCTCGCGGAGTCACATAATGGGTCTTGGGGTAGATAGTCACTCGGGTCAGTTTATCGAGTTGCTGGCCAGTTAAAGGATCAAAGACCGAGATCTTCTCAACTTCATCATCAAAGAGTTCGATGCGTAATGCTTCTTTTTCAGAATCAGCAGGAAAAATATCGATCACTTCACCACGTACCCGAAAAGTCCCACGACTCAGTTCGGTTTCATTGCGGTTATATTGCAGATTAACCAGACGCTGCAAAATGTCACGACTGGAAATGATTTCCCCGATGGTTAGATGCAACATCATCTTTAAATAGGCATCTGGATCGCCCAGGCCATAAATGGCAGAAACAGAAGCAACTAATACCACATCTTCACGTTCTAATAACGCTTTGGTAGCGGACAAACGCATCTGCTCAATATGCGCATTCACTGCCGCATCTTTTTCTATAAAAGAATCTGAGCTGGGTACATAAGCTTCCGGCTGATAATAATCGTAATAGGAAACAAAGTATTCAACGGCGTTATGTGGAAAAAATTCCTTCATTTCACCATAGAGTTGCGCTGCTAAGGTCTTATTTGGTGCAAGAATTAATGTCGGTCGATTTAACTGCGCAATGGCATTAGCCAAGGTAAAGGTTTTACCTGACCCCGTCACACCTAATAGTGTCTGATAGGCCAATCCAGATTCAATCCCTTCCACCAACTTTTCAATCGCTTGAGGTTGATCGCCAGCGGGTAAAAATGCAGATGATAATTGAAACTGTTTTTTCATCATAAACCTCAATACTTATCTATAACCTATTGGAAAATCCAAAGGAATTCGCACTGCCTAGCATCTAAGTTTACCAAACTGTTAGCTATCCACAATCTTATTCTAAACGTGCGGCTTATCCCCCCCCGCTTACCTCAAGATATAAAATGAGCATCCAGAGGTAAGAAGCATATAAGAATTACTGTCAATTGGCTTGCTTACTCTCTATTGATACGCTCTGTCCCCCTAATAGTAAGGCTTTCTTCTATAACAGATGAAGCATCTTTTCTTCTCTATAAAAACAAACTAGGTATAAATAGATAGTTACCCTTTGTATTTTAATCAAATGCACTTTTTAAGTAGTTAGCTTCGAGATAAATGGCCTTTCCCTGTCCTTTTATTATAAAATATAATAAGTATCAATTGGGTGCGTATAAAAACAAGAAGTCTTTTTACTACCAATCAGCATTACCCGACGTTTATATAATAAACGATAAAAATCGCTATTAATTTAGAATTGTCAATAACTTTTCTGAAAATTAAATTTAAATAACTCACATAAAATTGTTGACTTCTAAATAAAAAAAATTTTACAAAAAACAATAGAACAGAAACAACAGAACCCCACTTGACATTGTTAAGTTGTTGTTTTAAAAGACAATTCCGCATTGTTTATTTTTACTGCAATGTGCAACAAAGTAAGTGACAATAAGGCTTGCAGACGGTTTTAATAAAAGTTCCCACAGAGTTATCCACAGAAAAAGTGGATAACCGCGTTAGCGCTAGAGAGCATAGGCGCTACAGTCTATTCACAATAAATTTTGTCATATCGCTCTCAATAAATTTTTTATAAGTTGATCATATTTTATACAAAAAAACAGAAAAACAGATAAATAAGAGCGGTGATACGCAATACACAAATAATCAAGGAAATCAGATCTAAATTAACCATTTATTAGCAACTATTTAACCTTTAATCTTTATAACGCTTACAAAACGTTCATATATGCAGCTTAAATAACAGCGGTTATGGGGAAGCAGTACCGCTATTATCCTGTATCCGGCATTGACTCCGTGAAGTCGCTGGCTATGGTGATACTGAATCGCCTTACAGGATAAAACCCCATCAACACTGTATGATATAAAGCATTAACTTTGATATTAAAGGGAGTTATTATTTATTTCTCTGTAGCTGAAGTGAAATAAAAATACGAATCAAATTTATTTGCTATGATCTCTGCCACTCTCTACCTAAAGGAAAGCAATCATGCTTCATTTAATATTAAAGAATGCTCACAAAACAATGCTCGTGATGAGTGCTATTTTATTAGTCGCTTGCAGCACGCCACCTACAAGTGTGCAACTTCAACCAGAAATATCATTTAAACAAACGGGGGAAATACAGCAAAGCGCGTTAATGTGGAAAATTAGTAGCCAAGATCAACGCATTGCACACTACCTTATTGAAGTCACACGAGGAGATAACGCGGCTAGCCTAATTAATGAATCACAAAGCAGTCGCTTAACGATTGAGAATCTTTTACATGAGCAGTGGGCAGAACAAGGCATCGCATTGCAAGCAACGAGTAAAAATACAATTAATATTCAGCTGATTAAGTTACTAGCAAAAGTAGAGCAAAACAGTCTTACTTACAAAACCGATGCCAATATAGTTATCGAAGTAAAATTAACCGCTGAAAACAAAATATTTAATAAAACATTCAAATCTCATTATGGACAGGAGGGTGTCTTTAGAGTCAGCGAACAAACCGTGACGAAACAATTAAATGATCAGCTATCACAACTCTTAAATGAAATAGTTCAAGATTCAGAACTTAACGCTAAACTGCATCAATTTTAAAATTACACCATTTATAGTTGAGGAATGACCCCCATGAAACAGTTATTATCTTTTTTTCTGCTTTTGATTAGCAGCACAACGTTTGCCGCAAATAATCCAAGCGTTATTATAGACACCTCAAAGGGACAAATCACCGTGGAACTGTTTCCTGATCTGGCACCAAAATCTGTCGCTAACTTTTTAGCTTATGTCCAAAAAGATGGTTTTAAACAGACCATATTTCATCGTGTGATTAATGGATTTATGATCCAAGGTGGAGGGGAGAATGAATCAGGGAAAAAATTTGATAGCTTGACAGCGATCGAAAATGAATCACGAAATGGGTTAAGCAATGAACGCGGTACACTTGCAATGGCAAGAACCTCTTTCCCCCATTCTGCTACTCGACAGTTCTTTATCAATCAAAAAGATAATACATTTTTAGATGCAAAAAATGGCAACTGGGGTTATGCAGTTTTTGGTAAAGTCACCCAAGGCATGACAATTGTAGATAGCATTGCGACCGTTAAAACACGTGGCGCAGATAGACCCGTACAAGCGGTTACCATCAATAGTATTACTTTGCATGGCAGTGAAATAAAATAAACATTCAGATAACGCCAGTGCCATACATTGGCGTTTATCCAACAATCATTTTAAAAACAAGACTAATTACAGGCAACACATTGATTTAATTTACTATTTATACTGATTGCAAAATTAAAAAAAGTTCACTTGCGTTTAGCTAGCAGTCATTTCAACAAGCATAAATAAACAGATAATCAGTCGATTTGGTATTATACAACTACCCTCCCCTTCGCTACTCCTCATCGCATACCTCAGTGATATCACTGTTACAACAAATTAATTAATAAAGTGAGCAAATATTGCGCAGGAGGGAAATTTTCACTAACAAGAGATAAGTTGCAGGAGATAGCTGTTCTCTATTCGCAACATCCCATGGAATGATTTTGAATGGTTTTAGCTGACCCAAGGAGATGAATAACAGGATGTTCAACATCAAACTTATGACGTAAGTAGCATCTATTTCTAACAATTTAGAGCGATCAGCTTTTTATTTTAATACGTTTGCACGGGAGAGGAGCGCATAAGTGCATTCACTAGTTAAGTACTTTTGCTACTTAACCCAGTGATATATTTTTTGATGAAAACATAACCTAGCGTAATAAAACGACTAGGGTATGTAGTTTACTTGTGCTTCGGTAATGCGACATTCACTTCTAATACGGACATGTCATCTTCCGCTTTATCACTGAACTCACACTTTACATCATCGCTAGAAATATCCATATATTTACGAATAACAGCAACAATCTCTTGCTGCATTTCAGCTAAATAGGAAGGTCTTGCCGCAAATGAATGCTCGTGTGCAACAATAATCTGCAAACGATCTTTGGCAAGCCTTGCGCTACCTTTTTTGGGTTTTTCCTGTCTAAAATATTTTAATAGTCCCATCTTAACCTCCAAATATTCGGCTTAAAAAACCTTTCTTCCGATAGGTAACAAAACGAAACTCTCGATCAATACCCAACAAACGGTCTACAGCATCTTGATATGCTTTTCCTGCATCACAATCTTGATTCAAAATAACGGGCTCACCTAAGTTAGATGCATTTAATACATCTTGAGATTCAGGTATCACCCCCAACAGCTCGATGCCTAATAGATCATCGATATCTTCAATACTTAACATTTCTTCTTTTTCAACACGCTCAGGACAATAGCGGGTGATCAAAAGATGCACTCGGATTGGACTAAGTTGTAACTCTGCGCGGTGAGATTTGCTTGATAACATCCCCGTAATCCGGTCTGAATCGCGCACAGATGAAACTTCGGGATTGGTTGTTACTATCGCCTCGTCTGCATAATAGAGCGCCATCATTGCGCCTTGTTCTATACCGGCAGGTGAATCACAAATGATATACTCAAAACCATCCGCTTTTAAATCCGCGATGACTTTCTCAACACCGACTTTAGTCAGCGCTTCTTTATCTCTAGTTTGCGAAGCAGGTAAAATAAACAGAGTACTTATGCGCTTATCTTTTACTAACGCTTGCTGCAGGTTGGCTTCACCGTTAATCACATTAATTAAATCATAAACAACACGCCGTTCACAGCCCATAATCAAATCGAGATTACGCAAACCGATATCAAAATCGATAATAACTGTTTTTGCACCACTCATTGCAAGGCCACAACCAATTGCGGCACTGCTTGTTGTTTTGCCAACACCGCCTTTACCTGATGTTACGACAATTACTTTTGCCATCATTATTCCTTAACATAATTAAACCCGACTTAAATTGGATAATACAATCTGTTCGTCTTGTAGTGAAACAATACAGCCCTTTCCTACAAAATCAGCAGCTAAATCATCGCTTAGTTTATAAACTCCTGCAATAGATACCAGCTCAGAGCTTAGAGATTGGCAGAAGATACAGGCACTTTTTTCTCCCATCGCCCCCGCCAATGCTTTACCACGTAACGCACCATAAATATGGATATTACCATCAGCAATCACTTCAGCGCCCGCACCAACATCCCCATTGATAACGAGATCACACTCTTTGGCATAGATCTGTTGACCCGATCTGACCCGGCCAGTATGAATTTTGGTTTTAACCTCAACGGGAACAAAAGCACGCCGTTCTACTTCTACCGTCTTATTTGCAGAATCAATTTCAACTTTATTTCGCGCAACAACGCGTTTTGAACTTTTTAATATGGCAATTTTTTGTGCCTTAATTTGTTCTTTTTGTAAGTCAGACAAATCACCGGTAATGCCCAGCAAAATAAATCCTTGATCGTTCACTCTCTGTTTTAATTGCAAATAATCTAAATTTAGCGTTTCACTTTCTACCTTAACAACAACAGGCGCATCACTAAAAAAGTCAGGTGCCATCATCCGTTTTTTATTGAGCTCCTCCGAAAGAAGAGAGAGCTCATCACTATCAATATTGACCACCAACAAGGTGAAATTCAACGATTTCAATGTCATAATCATCCTATCTTTTTAAATTTTAATTAATTGATTTAAAAATCAGTGATTTTCTATCAAAATTAAACCTATATGCATGTTATAGTTTGCTATCACAATAGGCAAGCAAAGGGCTGCATTAGTATTATGTTATGTGCTGTATATAAAAGTATTCGCAAATCACAGACGTATCTTTTTATCGCTAAAAGAGATGATTTTTCGCCTGTTCCTGATGCACTACTAGTACAATTTGGTCCACCGCAGCTAGTTTCTTTATTAAATATTAAAGAGGATACAAAACTCGCGCTTATCGAGGCTAAAAATGTACTTTCAGCCATAACCAATGAGGGCTATTATTTACAGCTCCCCCCCCCTCCCATTGATCACTTAAAAGAGCATAAGAAGTGGCAAGAAAGGCAAAAAAGGAAACCGTTATGAGAGCATCTAAAGAAGCGTCTATCCCTAACCTATTTAAAAGAAATGGTTTGCTGATTTTAGCAAGCCTGGCACTGGCACATTCAGCCCTTGCTGATGAGTCACAAAAAATACCTTTTAACGAATATGTTAACAATATAAAAATAGAAGCCAAGGCTAAAGGAATAGATGCAGCAGTTGTTGATAGTGCATTTAGCAACGTTGAATTTTTACAACGCAGTGTCAAGTCCGATAAAGCACAACCTGAATTTAAATTAACATTAGATACCTATATCCCGCGCGCAGTGCCTGACTGGAAAATTGAGCAAGCACGCGATGCCTATAAAAAGCATTACCACCTATTGCATCAAATTGGTAAAGAATACGGTGTTCAACCACGTTTTATTGTTGCGCTTTGGGGCATAGAAACTAATTTCGGTAAACTCACTGGCCGCCATAATGTTATTTCATCGTTAACGACCATGGCATATGACGGCCGGCGTGAAGCGCTGTTTAAGAAGCAGTTATTTGCAGCATTAACTATTTTACAAGAAGGCCATATTAAACAAGACGATTTTATCGGTTCATGGGCAGGTGCAATGGGGCAGGTTCAGTTTATGCCAACCTCATACCTTAAATACGCAGTTGATTATGATGGTGATGGCAAAAAAGATATCTGGAATAACTATGCAGACGTTTTTGCTTCTGCCGCTAATTATTTAAAAACAGAAGGTTGGGACTATGACGAAACATGGGGCCGCCAAGTCTTATTACCCGATGATTTTGATAGTCAACTCGCCGGTTTTAAGCAACAAAAAACACTGCAGCAGTGGCAAGATTTAGGGGTGCGTCGTTTTGACGGTTCGGCGCTACCAAAGGTCGATATTAATGCATCCGTTGTGATCCCCGATGATGCTAGCGGTCGTGTCTACCTTGCGTATAATAACTACCAAGTATTGATGCATTGGAATCGTTCATATTATTTCGCCACAGCAGTCAGTTACCTGTCTGAGCGAATCAATCATCCGCGTATCAACGCACCAACAGAATAGGGTAATATGGCTAATTTTTGGGAAGAAAAAACGCTCTCGCAAATGGACAATAAAGAGTGGGAATCACTTTGTGATGGCTGTGGGAAATGTTGCTTAAACAAGATAATTGATGATGACACCGAGGCGTTACATTTTACTAATGTCGCTTGTCACTTACTGCATACTAAATCATGCAGGTGTAAAAAATATGACCAACGCTTCAAATTGGTCAAAGATTGTGTCAAAGTTTCTTTAGACGATATCGACCAATTCCACTGGTTGCCAGCAAGTTGTGCATACCGTTTGTTGGTTGAAGGGAAACCTTTGCCTGTATGGCACCCGTTAATCACAGGCAGCCAATCAGCGATGCATAAAGGCGGATTCTCAATTCGCGGTAAAACAATTTCAGAAACAGCAATAAATCTCGACAATTTAGAAGATTACATTGCCATTTGGCCAGCAGAGTAGTCACTTGGGTCGCTAAATGAACAGTCAAAAGGAATAAAGATGAGCGAAATTACTATCTACCATAATCCACGCTGCTCAAAAAGTCGTGAGACTTTAGCCCTGCTTGAAACTAAAAGTGACAGTGTGGTTGTCATTAACTATATAACAACACCGCCGAGTGTTGAAAAACTGCAGCAAATAGTTGCCTTATTAGGTTTTGGCAGTGCGCGTCAATTAATGCGCACTAAAGAAGAAATCTACAAAACCCTCGCCCTGGAAAATGAAAATGATGAAGCAGTGCTGTTGAAAATGATGGTTGAAAACCCCAAGCTGATTGAACGTCCGATAGTGGTCAGCAATGGGAAAGCGGCTATTGGTCGCCCCCCTGAAACGGTGCTTGTTATTATTTGATCAAGGAAGAGTCAGTATTATGACTCTTCTTTCTATACTGGTTTATATGAAAAGTAGAGTTATATGAAAACCGTCCACTATCAGTTGCTGGCAAAATCAGGTTATTTTGGATTGATATTTTTGATCCCTATCTGGCATTTATGGCTATCACCTGCCTCATTCGATATTAACCCGTGGTTCGTCACCAGTATTTGGTTTATTCCACTTTTATTTCCATTAAAAGGAATTCTGCAGAGCAATCCATATACTTATGCATGGAGTGGATTTTTAGCGTTGTTTTATTTAATGCATAGCATCGTTATTTTATTCAGTTCAGAAAGTGAAACCGCCCTAGCAACGGTTGAATTAGTGTTTACGCTTTTATTTCTAACCGGAGGAATTGGCTTTGCCAAGTATAGAGGAAGAGAGTTGGGATTAAGTATTCGTAAGAAGAAAAGTGAGTAAATAACAAGAGCTAATTAAAGCTCTAATACCTCTTTTACAAATGGTATCGTTAATTTACGTTTTGCAACAAGTGAGGCGTTATCTAAGCGATCCAAGGTTTTTAACAACGTATCCATATCCCGAGATAAACGATTTAATAGAAAGCGACCAACATCTACCGGTAACTTCATCCCTTTGAGCTCTGCTCGTAATTGCAATGCACCAAGTTTTTCTTCATCATTGAGAGATGCTAAATGGTAACAAGCTCCCCACTCAAATCGCGAAACCAGGTCATCAAGTTTTATGCCTAACAGCTTAGGAAGATCACTTGCACAGAGCACTAAGCTTGCGCCTGGCAAACGATTGCTTTTATTATCTAACCAACGATTATAAAAGTCGAACAGAGCTTTTTCCCAGATTTCATCACCCGCAATAGCATCTATATTATCAATACAGACAAGGGTAACGGTTTCCATATTTTCGAAAATATCTAAACTCATCCCCTGATAATGATCCAAGGGAATATAAGCAACGCTTTCCCCTCGTTCATCTACTTCAGAACACAAAGCATGCAACAAGTGTGAGCGACCACTACCAGCTTCACCCCACATATATAATACGGGCTCACCTAGGCCGACAACACTATTTTTCAATTGGGTCAGTAAACTAGCATTTTGTCCTGGATAAAAACTGGCAAAGGTTTCATCATCTGGAAATTTGAGTGCTAATAATGGGTATTGAAAGCGCAATTCATCCTGTGGCATGGGGCTCCTTAATTAGCGCCAGTCAAAGTGAAATTCGTCACTTTGAGACAGATCGGCTTGTAAATTGGGCTGTGCAAATAGTCCATTTTTAAAACTCGCCAACCCACCATTAATTTTAATATTGACAGTAACTTGGCTACCATCTGCTTCAGCGATTTCAAATGAAGCAATTGCCAATAAGCTAGATAGTACTTTATTAAGCTCTGTTAACTGCACTAAGGAGTTAATACCGCTAACATAAATAGTCTGCGAAAAATTTTCAGTTTGATTTTCTAAAATAGCATATTGGCTCGCATAATAATCAGCCGTATCACCGACCATTGCAGAAAGTAGTATCGTTTTGCTGCCCTTAGCATTCTTAGAAAACAATACTTCAGTTTGCTTACTAAGGGAATTATATTTAACCAACTCCCAAGCGAGAGACCATATATCTGCATTAGTTTGTTTTAAATTAGCAATCACGAAATGATTGGCTCCATAACGCTGAGAGGCGGTTGCTATTGGTCCATAAAAGCGACCTGAAATGTCTGATAAAGATAAAGCTAAATTATCTTCTAAATCCATTATTGGAAATTGCAATGCAATCCCCCGGCTGCGCTGTTCTTCTTGAAGTACCGAAGATAATTCAGAATCCGTGCTGAAGTTAACCATATTGTCAGAAAGAAGTTGTCGATCACTGCCACTATCTTCAATTAACCACACCAGAGTCGTTGGCCTTGTATCGCCCCAAATCGGCTGTTGCATAGATTGTAATGCTTCATTAATTTTTCGACTATCAAATACGGCCATAAAATAACGATCATTTTGAAAAACATGGTAACCATATTGAGACAATAGACTGTTTGTTTGATTAAGTAGATCCGTACCAACAAGATCTGCAATTTTCACATTTCCAGAGACTTTAACTAGCACTTGTTTCAATGCCAACTCTTTTAACTCACTTTCGCTTTGTTTCTCGGCAATAATATTGCCCTGATAAGGATTATCGAACTGCGCCGCAAAAAGCAAACTGCTAAATGAAAAAAACAAGATAAATAAACTACGTGCGAAGAAAACCAATGACATTAATTTAACTACCTATTTGCAACAATAAAATTAGATCATAAGCAGATCTAATTCTATTGCAAGATGATAATGACAATTAAGTTGCTAAACCCATCAAATTGAGCAAACGAAGTGCCACTTAATTTCCATTAAAATGCAATATCCCTATTAATTTATAGAATATTCACCTTAAAATTTAAAATCACCCCATAAATAATTAGATCCTGCTCGTATAAATGCTAAAATACGTGCAGTTATAAATTCAATAAAAGCGACAACCGCTTTTAAATTTTGCGAGGAATGCAAGTGAGCAACGAAAAAACCTCTTTAAGCTATAAAGATGCTGGCGTTGATATTGATGCGGGCACAGCATTAGTTGAACGTATAAAAAGTGTAGCAAAACGTACTAAACGCCCTGAGGTAATGGGTGGTTTAGGTGGTTTTGGTGCATTATGTCAACTACCTTCAGGATATAAAGAGCCTTTATTAGTTGCAGGTACTGACGGTGTCGGTACAAAGCTGCGTTTGGCAATTGACCTTAAAAAGCATGATACTGTTGGTATTGATTTAGTCGCAATGTGCGTTAACGATCTTATCGTTCAAGGCGCTGAACCCCTCTTTTTCTTAGATTACTACGCCACGGGTAAACTGGACGTAGATGTCGCAGTCGATGTTGTTACAGGTATCGGTGTCGGTTGTGAGCTTTCTAACTGCTCACTTATCGGTGGTGAAACCGCTGAAATGCCAGGGATGTATGAAGGCGACGATTATGATATCGCAGGTTTTTGTGTTGGTGTTGTTGAAAAAGCAGATGTTATTGATGGCTCTAAAGTAGCCGCAGGTGACGCACTGATTGCTGTTGGCTCAAGTGGCCCTCACTCAAATGGTTATTCACTGGTTCGTAAAATTTTGGAAGTATCAAAAGCGGATACAAACGCTCCATTTGGTGATTCAACTCTGGGAGAAACATTATTAATCCCAACTAAAATTTACGTTAAATCAGCATTGGAATTAATTAAAAACTGTCCTGTTCATGCTATTTCTCATATTACAGGCGGTGGTTTCTGGGAAAATATCCCACGTGTATTACCGAAAGGCAGTAAGGCTGTTATTGATGGAAAAAGTTGGCAATGGCCTGCTATTTTCAACTGGCTACAAGAAAATGGTAATGTCAAAACTGAAGAGATGTACCGCACTTTTAACTGTGGTGTAGGTCTTATGATCGTTGTACCTGCTTCTGAAAAAGAAAGAGCGGTTGAAATTTTGACTGCACAAGGAGAAAACGCTTGGGTACTGGGTCATATCGAAAATGCGACTGAAAATGAAGCACAAGTAGAGATTAACTAAGCGCTTATGGCAATTTTACCGATTAAAAAAATTGTAGTTCTTATCTCTGGTAATGGCACTAACCTGCAAGCGCTTATTGATAAGTTACATAATAAAGAGCTTAACAACCATAAGATTGAGATTACAGCTGTATTAAGTAATACAGAAAATGCATATGGATTGCAACGAGCTGTTGACGCTGGAATTGCCAATCAGGTTGTGCTGAGCAAAGGAGTTAGTACGCGCGAGCAGTACGGCACTTTATTAAGCACCGCCATTGATAAATTTCAGCCAGATCTTATTTTAATGGCTGGATTTATGCGTATTTTAAGTGCGCAATTTGTTGATAAATATCAGGGTAAAATACTCAATATCCACCCATCGTTATTACCTAAATATCAAGGTATCAATACACATCAACGTGCTATTGATGCAGGTGATAGCGACCATGGTGCAAGCGTTCACTTTGTGACTGCAGAGTTAGATAGCGGTCCAACCGTGCTACAAGCAAACGTACCTGTTTTTGCAGAAGATAGTGCGAATGATCTCGTCGAGCGAGTATTAACCCAAGAGCATTTGATTTACCCCCTAGCGGCGCAATGGTTTTTATCCGGCCGTTTACTGATGAATGTGAATAACCAAGCAGTACTTGATGGTGAAATATTACCAAAAAATGGTTATGCCGCGGATTAACAATCAGCTGTAATAGATGAAAAAAGCCGAAGTATCCCTTCGGCTTTTTTATATTCTATGAAAAGAGAAAAGCATAAAAAAGTGGCATTAATAGAGCTGATAAAATAGCACTGAGTATCAAGGCAACCGAGGAAAATGCTCCCGCAATACTATCGACTTCTAAGACTTTGGCCGTGCCTAACGCGTGAGACGCACAGCCTATTGCAACCCCCTGTGCTTGCCTATCCTTCACACCAACCCGATTTAAAAAGCCCAAACCGACACTTGAGCCAATAATACCCGCGAAGATCACCATCGAAGCTGTTAAAGAAACAATACCGCCCATACTTTCACTTATCGCCATAGCAATAGGAGTTGTTACCGACTGAGGGGCAAATGAAGCTGAGGTAATAAGATCAGCACCGAATAACGGCATAATATAAAAGGCACAAGAAAAAGCAGTCACTACTGACAGTAGACAAGCCAATACAATCGAATTTAATTTTGACTTAAGAAGGTGAAGTTGTAAATAAAGTGGCACAGCTAAGGCAACAACGGCTGGCTCTAATAGTGCCGTTAATGGATAAGTTCCTTTTTGATACTGACTATAGTCAAGCCCAAATAGATAATGGATCAATATCAAAAACAAAATAGACAACAAGACAGGGTTTAAAATAGCCCATGGCTTGACCGAATAGAGATATTTACAGACAAAGAAAACAGCGATAGTGAGCGGCAAAGCAAGGTAGAAAAACAAATCAGCTCTCCTTATGTTTATTCATATGCTGATAAAAATGGCCCACTAAAAGCATAATAAATAGCGTGGTAAAAAGTAAAGAAAATACAATAACCGACCAATGACTAATAATAAGATCAAAATAATTAAGCAAGCCCACCCCGATAGGAATAAACAGCAAAGCCATATATTTTAAAATAAAATGCCCTGACATCATTACCCACTCAACCTTAACTAACGAAGTTGATAATGCGCTAAAGAGTAGAATTAAACCAATAATACTGGCAGGGAAAGGGATAGGTAAATACGCGCTGATCAGCTTACCGAAAACGAGAAAAAGCAGAATAATTATAAATCCGCGCAAAAATTCAATCGTTATAGTGAATAGATCGCAACCTTGGAGTTGCTTGAGGCTCTTCTTAATAAATTTCATAATAAATTCAGCGTTAAATACTTATGCTCTCAATTATAGCTAAATTAAAAGCTAAACGCTCAATAAACTGCGGCTAATTTACATGTTATTGAGCGTGACTAATACTGCTAAGAACTACCTACCAGGTTTAGCTTAATCCGAATTTGATAAACAGCACCAACGTTATTCCCATAAATCAAGTAAACGTGTACCTTCATTTGCCATATTAACGTAGGCAGTGCATTAGATCACATTCGGAAAAATATAAAAAGCCGCAATACGAGAGCCCCCACATCCACAATTTTTACTCAAGTTCACAATTTAATATAGACATTAAACTTATAATGCATATTAATTTCAATAAGATGATAGGGTATTTATAACATTAAAGCGGTGTAGCTTTGGAATTGTTAGATTCATACGATTGATTAAATTTACTTTTATTAGCGACTTCCTAAAGCGTATATTAATAAACGTTATCTGGAATTTCACAGCGAAGAATATTTTCCAAAATGGCTTTTGCAAAAATGAGAGACATACTTGCACCGGTGCATTCAATAATTACAAGATAGAACTGGATATCCTTATTTATAATTTCACAAGCCCCCTATTTTATATGGCTAAGTTTGGTACAACATGAAAAAACGTCTCACCTTTGGATTTGTTTTAGATGATATTAATTTAGAAGGCTATTACTATTCATCGTCCTTACACGGTGCAATTCGATCGTGTGAAAAGCTTAAAAGTGACCTCTTCGTTTATCCGGGATCTTACCTAAACTCCCCTAATCCCAAAGAACGTCAATACAATGTCATTTACTCTCTGATCAACTCTAATAAATTAGATGGACTGATGGTAGCTTCCGGATCGATTGGCCTGTACCAGACACATCAGCAGATGCAGAAATTTTTTGAACCGTTCACTAATATTCCACTAGTCAGTTTATCGATCTCCATACCCGGTTATCACAGCATTGAAATTGATAACAAACAGGGCATTATCGACGTCGTCACGCATTTTATTAGTAAACATAAATTCACCAATATTGCTTATCTTGGCGGCCCTAAGAATCATGATGAAGCCATAACCAGACTGGCGGGCTATAAAGAAGCACTTGCTCTGCACAATATAAAATTTAATGCAGACCTCTACTATGAGGGAAATTTCACACACAGCTGCGCAAAAGAGGCTGTCCGTGTTTTCTTGGATGAAAGAAAAATAAAGGTTGATGCAATCGTCTGTGCGAATGACGATATGGCAATCGCCGCAATAGCGGAGTTAAAAGCGAGGGGTATAAATGTACCCGGTGACATTGCAATTTCGGGCTTTGATGATATCGAACGCGCTGAATTTTTGAACCCTGCACTAACCACTGCCAGTCAAGCCTTTCATCTGCAAACCTATCAAGGCATTGAAACCTTATACAAGCTACACCATGGACAGACTGTGCAAGAAAGACAAATTATTGCATCTACCTTACAAATAAGAAAATCATGTGGATGCAGCAGTGCCATTAGTAATGATAAAACTAAAAAGATCAGTACTAAAGTGGTGATAGTCGACACCAGCGAAAATGATATTATCACTAAATATTCGACTTTTATTAGCAATGAATTGAAATACTACAATACAGAAGAGAGCAACAAACAAAGAAACATTACGGATGTTGTTCCTCCCTTTATAAAATATGTCGTGCTTAACAACAATCTGACCGGGATGCTTGACTACTATTCTAAAAATATTTTTAGTCGGGCGAGAAGAGAATTCGATGATCTGACTTGCATTCGTAAAATTTGCCGCCTTCTCCACGATGCCCTACTACAGGACTATAAGGATCTGGTGATCGTCACTCGAATAGAAAAAGCCTTCCATGAAGTTTTTTTCCTGCTTAGTGAATATTTTAATCGCGGTCAATTAGAGAGCTATTGGGATAACCAAGTAATAAGGGAAATAATCTCTTCTAAGTTCAGCATGAAGGAGATTGAAGGGGCTCTATTAGAAAAAATACCCGCCATTTGCAACTTAAAATGTTTTTATTTTGCCTTATATGAGGGGGAACAATTCGCTTATCAATTTGAGCAGCTTCCAACAGAGCAGTTGAAACTGATCTATGCCTACAATAATGAAAAGATAGAGTTGCCAAAAGAGGGGCTTATTTATCCCGCTAATGAGCTCATTCCAGACTCTCTCCGGCCTGTTGGTGATGCTAATACTTTTATTGTTTTCCCGTTGATTTGTAACAATCGCCATTACGGTCTTTTTATAGCGAAATTCGAGCTAAACAATATGCTCGAACGTCCCTTGAGAATTATTCGCGAGGAACTAGGAACAAATCTTGATACCATCCGTCTATTTAAAGAGATCGAAGACAGTAACCGAATGCTCGATGATCTGAATAAAAATCTTGAGCATAAAGTTAAACAAAGAACCGAAGAGTTAGAAACTGTAAATCAGCAACTACAAGGATTAAATAAATTAAAAAATGATTTCATTGCCAATATCACTCATGACTTCAGATCGCCTCTTATGGTGGTCTTGAATTTGGCTGAACTTGCACTTAATTATGATCAACCCAAAGAAGCATTGATTCAGGATCTCAACAGCATTTATCAATCAGGAACGAAGCTGAATAATATTATTGATAGTTTACTAGATCTTTTAAAAATGGATGCACAGGCCGTAAAACTGCATGTCCAAGAAATTTCACTGACTGATTTTTTACAGGAAACACTCAACTTTTACAAACCGATCACCGATAAACAAGGTGTGACATTGCAACTAAGTCAGGACAGTTGCAATATCACGAATTTTTATTCTGACCCGCAAAAACTAGAGCAGATACTCAATAATCTCCTATCCAATGCGATTAAGTTTGTCAAAAAAGGCAGCGGCATCATCACAGTCTCCTGCGAAGATGCGCAAGACTACCTAAGAATTACTATTACAGATAACGGGATAGGCATTGAGATAGAAAATTTAGCCAATATTTTTAATCGCTTTGAACAAACGAAAATGGGTAGAGAAAAATCCAATGTGCACGGCACTGGTATAGGTTTGGCTTTTTGCAAACAATCGATCGAATTTCTTCATGGTCAAATATGGGCAGAATCAGAAGGAATAGGCAAAGGTGCTAAATTCATTATTGAATTCAGTAAAGGCACAATGATGTTTTCTGCTGACGAACTTGATAGAAGAGAAAACATTGCAGCCAAACAAAAGAATTTACACCAACTACTGGGGCTTGAAGGTAGCCAGGAGGAAGAATCAGGTTACTCGATCCATTTTCATCATCATAAAGAAAACGAACAAAACCTGACTAGCAAGCATGCTATTATTTTGGTTATTGATGATGACAAAGTGATCAGAGATATTACTCACAGATACTTAACACTGGCTGGATATCAAAACATTATGTTAGCGACGGATGGCATTCAAGGATTAAATGCTATGTATGAACACCTTCCAGATTTGATTATTTGTGATTTCAACATGCCCAATATGGATGGTAAAGAGTTCCAGAAAGAGGTCGCCAAAAACAAACTTTTCAATATGATCCCACTGATCTTTTTATCAGCCGTAGCAGATGCTGATTTTATATTGGAAAGGAAAAAAGAGGGAGCAATCGAATATCTGAAAAAACCAATCGAACGCAAAGAATTTCTGATCACCATCGAAGTCAATCTCAAAAAGCAGATGAACTACAAGAAAACACTGGCATTCGCTATGATTGATGAGTTAACTGGCGTATACAACAAACGCCAGTTCCTGACCATGTTAAAAGACACGCTCTACCGTAAGCCACTTAAAGATATCTCTTTAGTCTTTTTCGATATTGACCATTTTAAACACTTTAACGATAGCTACGGACATCAGGTGGGAGATGAGGTACTAAAACTGGTTGGTGAAACATTAACAAAAACCTTGCGTACTGGTGATTTGATAGGACGTTATGGCGGTGAAGAATTTATTATAACACTACCTGACACAGACCTTCAGGGGGCATTATTGGCGACTCAAAAGGTCAAGAATGCATTGTCTAGCAAATATATTCTGCATAACGATAAAAAGCTATATGTTACATCTAGCTTCGGAATAGTAACACTATCCTCCAATTTGCAATATATTTCCAAAGCGCTGCAAGTCGAGAATATCCTTTCACTAATAAATAGTGGCAATGACAAAAATAGTGATTATAAAAATCTGATCGAGAACCTAATCAATCAACTTATAGAGATGGCTGATCATGCGATGTATGAGTCTAAAAGGACAAAATGTTTAACTTGCGGTTTTGCTTCCGAGAAAGAATTGATGTTCCAGCAGCAAAAATGCCCACAATGTAAAAGCAATAGGCTAAGTAAAGGGAGAGATAAGATAAGTTTTTATCATTAATCCGCAAGTTTGATTGAGTAGTATTCCCGTTACCAATCAAAATACATTTATCAGTCATTAGCTGAGACATCACGACAAGGCACAACATGATGGCTTTTTGAGAACTTCGCCGCGTTAATCCTCTATCGCTAGGATTTAGCCCTTATTGAATCTTGCACCACAGGATTGATTTTCGAGCTAGAGCCCTGAGGCAAACATCTTCGTTGTTGTGACGTTTTGATTTAACCCGTTAGTTATCACCTTCACACTTAGAAACTGTTCACCTTTGGACTTACTGAGTATTGCGTCCCCCTAATTTAGAATAAATAAGTTGACGTAGATCGTCACATTTTATCTATTACTTATCTTTGGGTGGTGGATAAGCAATGACATATTCTATTAAAAATATCGACCATTTGGTTCTGGTCTCTGGCATGTGTAAAGAAATTGGTATTGCAAAAATCATCGTTCAAGCACATCGCAAACAAAGTAAAGATAAAAAGGTAACGTATGGTCAGCTCGTTGAAGCTATGATTTTAAACGCTCTTGGTTTTGTTGGCCGGACATTACACATGTATCTTGAATATTTTGCAGACAAGCCTGTTGAGAGCCTTATTGGGAAAGGAATAAAAGCTGAGCATATTAATGAATGATGATGCATTAGGACGTTGCATGGATCATGCTCTATGAAACAGGTGTTTCGCCGCTTTAGCATACATTAGCAGTGCGTGCTGTTGAACTTTTGAGACTGCCTTAATTCGGTCGCTGTCAATATAGTTGCGATGATTTGTTGTTATCAAGCAGCCGATTTTAGTTGCTCAGTTCCTTCTTCCGATGGTTTATTAATATAAACATCACCTATTGGATCGCAATTTCTTGTGTCTCCTGACCAGCGTTCTGGATGCTCTGATTTAGCTAACTCGATCACCATTTTCCGCTGCCTTAATTGCTCTTTATCTTTACCCTTGTGTCGTTGATTTGGTGTGACAAAATTCAGGCCGCTGTGTAGGTGCTCATTATTGTACCAACGAGTGAATTGCAACACCCAGGACTGCGCTTCTTCTATTGTATTAAAACCTGATACCGGGTACTTAGGACAATACTTTAATGTTTTGAATATTGATTCTGCAAACGCGTTGTCATTACTCGTATGAGGCCGATTAAATGAACGTGTGATACCTAAATTTTGCAGCGTTCCTTGCAGTGTTGCGCTACGCATTGGACCACCATTATCACTGTGTAATACACGTGGAATCTGAGCATTTAGCGCTTTTTCTCTTGCTACCGCCTGCTTGGCGAGCATTGATGCATTATCAGCACTCTCTGAATGTAATACTTCCGCCAATACTATTTTTCTGCTGTAAAGATCTAAAAATAGATGTAAGTAAAAGAACTGCCCAAGCACTTTGGTTTTCAATAATGAAACATCCCAACACCACACTTCATTTGGCTTGCTGGCCTTTAATCTAGGTGGGTTACGTTTAACAGGCTTCGCACTATGACCGCGATGTGACAGCATATTATAGTGACGTAGCATACGGTAATAGGTTGATTCACTTCCATGCCAAATACCTTTATCAAGAAGTAGCGGAACGATTTGTGTGGGTGGTAAATCGGCATATTCTTTTTGGCAGCAAACTTCGAGTATTGTTTGCACTTCAGTGCATGATAACTTATTTTTAGGTGCCTGCCTTTTAGCCGTAGGCCGCCGGTCATCAATAACCTTATTGAACTTATGCCAACGATAATAGGTCGATGCATTAATACCAATTACTTCACAGCATTTGTATAACGACGCGCCATTGTGATGAGCAATATTAATGTCGAAAACGATCGTCTTTCGCTCGCTCAGATTGGTTAATTTTCCTCGTCTTGAAAGTGATGACGGTACTTTTTTGATAGCACCATTAACGCAGCGGCCTCTGCTAACGCCTTTTCTTTTCGACTAAGCTCTTTTTTTAATTGTTTGATCTGTTTATCCTTCTGAATCTGCTCTGCTTTTTGTTTTGCATTTAATACGGGCGAGGTATTAAAGCCAGATAAACAAGCAGCACGCCATTGTTCAAGCTGTTCTAAATAGATGCCTTTATGGCGGCAGTATTCGGCTTTTTCAGCTTGCGTCATGACAGAAGTTTCAATAATAGTAGCGAGCTTAACTTCGTTACTCCATTTATTGCTATAACTCGAGTTCGTGACTAGTTGGCCTTGTTCAACGGCTTTCTTGCGCCAACTGTAAAGCGTTTGTTTGGGGACGTTATACTTTGTGACAAGTTCAGGGATCGGTAATGAGCTTGGTGGACTCATATCATTAATAACTTTCTGTTTTAACTCTTTAGAATAATGTGTCATACGTTGCTTATTTAACCTCTTTGGTAATTATGAGAACTCATTTAAGTAATCATTGCAACTATTCTGACACTGGGGGAATTTAGATTCGACCAGTATGCATGTCGATGGCCGTTATGATAATCATGACGATGACACGCAAACGATTAAAATTGGTGCGCGGTTACAGCAGAGGTCAGCGCCCAGAATTAAACCAAGCCCTACCGTTCACTGATATCAAGAATGCTCCAGATGACTCCGTGTTTTCCTTCATCAAGTTCGATTTTTGAACCGAAAAATTAAGTCCAAATGGCTAAATTTACCTCTCTACCAAAGAATGCCTGTTTAACTGGCATTCGATACCCACTAAAATTATTTTTATACAGTAATTTTTAATCTACTTGACCCCATATTTTGAATAAAATACACAGAGACTGCATATAAAAATAGTTAAGAGTAATGATTAGGATCGCCTACAAGGTAAGTATTCTCTATTTTAATTAACCTAAAAATCCAGATGTTTAGACTAATTTCAATTAAACAACTGAATGCTAAGAGAATGGAGTACTAGTGATTTTTATCGACGCTTACTACACTGTGTTATTCCGCATTATTTAAGTGTTCAGTCCATTTAAACAGCGCCTGATGATCGCTTTCACGGGCATCCACCCAATAACTCTCGCCCGGCTTAATACATTCTTTTTTCCAAAAAGGGGCTTTAGTTTTCAGATAATCCATCATAAACTCACAACAGGCAAAGGCTTCTTGGCGGTGTAAACTGGCAATGCCCACAAAAACAATTTGATCCTGTAAGGCCAGTTTTCCCACTCGATGAATCACCGTACACGCCAAAATATCCCAACGTTGCTTCGCCTGCTCGACGATTTCCGTTAAGGCTTTTTCGGTCATGCCCGGATAATGTTCAAGTGTTAAGGCACAAACAGACTTTCCTAAATTACAGTCACGCACTAAGCCACTAAAGGTGACAACGGCACCCACATTAGACTGCTGACGCAGCTTGTCATACTCTACTTGCAGATTAAAATCTTCGCTCTGAACACAAATCAAAATCAGCCTCCGGTAACGGGTGGGAAAAAGGCGACTTCATCACCATCCTGCAAAAGACAATTACTCGTCGCTATAGTTTGATTGACCGCCACCATCAACTGCTTCTGTTTAAGCGCCTTCGACCAGTGTTGATCTTGTGCTTTTAAATTATCTAATAAACTATTGGTATCGGGGTTCGCTTCACAAGGTAGTTGTAATTCACTAATGCCTAGCTGATCACGCAAGCTTGCAAAAAAAAGTACTTTGATCATCTTATTATCCTAGTTTAACAAACACCTTCAATCGGCCTTAAACAGCCCTGATTTACCACCTGTTTTTTCCAGCAGTTTCACCTCTGAGATGATCATATCTTTCTGAACCGCTTTACACATATCATAGATGGTTAATGCTGCCACAGAAGCTGCCGTTAAAGCCTCCATCTCCACACCGGTTTTTCCTGACAATTTACATAAACTGATGATACACACACGATTAAATTCCGGCTCAGCAGTGATCTCCACCTGCACCTTGGTTAAAGCCAAAGGGTGACATAAAGGGATCAGATCGGCGGTTTTTTTTGCAGCCATAATGCCGGCAATACGTGCGCTAGCAAACACATCGCCTTTATCATGTTGCCCGCTGACGATTAATTCAAGTGTTTCTGCCGACATCAAAATATAAGCTTGGGCAACAGCCTGTCGCTCGGTAACAACTTTATCTGTGACATCGACCATATTAGCTTGGCCATCTTGATTAAGATGGGTAAATTGCTCGCTCATGAAAATCCTTTTATTTGCTGAGATGAGGGATGAAATTACACGGTTTCTGCTGTGAATCTAACTGTTCAACAATAATTTTTGTCCACGCAGTTTTACAAGCACCCGTTGAGCCCGGCATACAAAAAATAACAGTTTTATTGGCAAACCCAGCCAAGGCGCGACTTTGTATGGTAGAGGTACCAATCTCCAAATACGAAAGTTGGCGGAACAGCTCACCAAAACCTTCCACCTGTTTATCAAATAAAACAGACACCGCTTCAGGCGTGATATCGCGCTCGGTAAAACCGGTGCCGCCGGTGATCAAAATAGCTTCAATTTCTTGATCTGCTATCCAAGTAGAAACGATTGCACGAATTTTATAAGGATCATCAGTCACAATCTGTTTATCCGCAAGTTGATGGCCGGCTTCCGTCAAAGCCCTAGCCAAATAACGACCTGATGTATCAGTTTCTTCATTACGAGTATCTGAAACCGTTAAAACGGCAATATTAGTGACTTTAAATATCTTACTAGCAAGGTAACTCATACTTTATCCTTATGCTGTATTAAACAATTATAAGTTGCGATACAGTATTCCCACTGCTCAGGCGTATTGCTATTTTGGAAACGAAAATCCTGTTCTTTAGGATAACTGATCGCTTGTGCTTTGCATCTTTTTAATAAGCGATAAATGGATCGCTATTTTTTATCTTTTGCAGTCAAAGCCTCTAATAGATAGTCTTTTATTCATAGCAACTTCCGACAGTCCATATTACCCCCCAATCGAAGCTAAATGTGGGGTGCTACCCATTTTCCCTAAGGCCAAATAGTGGCTAATTTTTTTATCCGCAAGTGCCGCTACAATACGGGTTTTAAGTTTTTCTTTATCAGCAGGTGAGGTTAACAAGTCGCGTAAATCAATACCCTCTTCACCAAACAAACACAAGTGTAATCGCCCCAAAGAGGACACGCGTAGGCGATTACAGCTATCACAAAAATTTTTACTGTAGGGCATGATCAATCCCACTTCACCCTGATAGTCTCTGTGAGTAAACACTTGAGCGGGACCATCGTGACTGAGCGGTTTTTTTTGTATCCAACCGGACTTGAGCAATTTATCTTTAATCGCCTGTCCGGAGATATGGTATTTATTAAAAAATTTACCGTTATCTTCAGTCTGCATCAACTCGATAAAACGTAGTTGTATCGGTTGCTTCTTTATCCACTGGATAAAGAGATCAAGATTCGTATCATTAAGCCCTTTCATTAACACACTATTGATTTTTACGGGTTGAAAACCCGCCGCAGATGCTGCACTTACGCCATCCATCACTTTTTGAAAAATATTTTTCCCGGTAATTAAATGAAAAGTTTTAGGATCGAGACTATCGACACTGATATTAATACCATTAAGACCCGCATCAAACCAATCTTGGGCATTTTTTTCAAGACTAAATCCATTCGTGGTGGTGGCTACTTTGGCTATGCCCGGGATGCGCGAAATACTGGAGATAATGGCAGCAAAATCTTTACGTAAACTCGGCTCACCGCCCGTTATGCGCACTTTTTTCGTACCAAGCTCAGTAAAAGCTGAAACTAAGTTTTTTATTTCATTTTCACTAAGAAACTGTTTTTTATGGGTGCGCTGATATCCATCGGGAAGGCAATAATTACATTTAAAATTACACTCATCGGTAATGGATAGACGCAAGTATTCAAACTTCCTATTGAAGTTATCAACCAGTTGCTGTTGCATCTTAAGTTCCTTTCCAAACACGGGAGGCAAAGTAATTTCTCGCTTTGTCCTTCTTAAACCAACAACATGGGTTGGTTAAGCGACTAAGTGCGCTTATTTATAGTTGAGAGCATAAACTTAGCGGCACGAAGCTCGGCGCTATTGTGATTTATCTAATTTATAAATTATCATTAACCAAGTTAAACAGTGAGCTATTTTAAGAAGACGATTTTATTACGTTATGTCATCATTACTATCTACGATCCAAAACATGTCATTAGTCTAATAGATGCGTGTAAGGTTCAATAGTCACACGTTCACCAGCCATCACATTGCCTCTATCTTGTTCAAGAACAATAAAACAGTTGGACTGACACATTGAACTGAAAATTCCGGATCCTTGTTTACCTGTACTTTGTACAACTATCTGCTCCGCTTTATCAACAAAATATAGTCCTCGTTGAAAATCCGTTCGCCCCGCTTTTTTTCTGATATCGTCCTGCATAATTGCAGTAAAGCGCATAGCTGATTTAACCGCCATCCCACTTAATTTTTCCATGGCAGGCACCGCAAGCTGATAAAGAGTGACAAGCGCTGAAACTGGATTACCGGGCAGGCCAAAAAACACACTATTTGGTAAATGTCCAAATGCAAAGGGTTTACCGGGTTTAATGGCAAGCTTCCAAAAACTGATCGTGCCTAGCTCGGCTAATACCGCTTTAATAAAATCGGCTTCACCTACAGAAACCCCACCACTACTGATCACCACATCCGCTTGTTGATCCGCTTTAATGAAGGCTTCTTTAAGCGCACTTTTATCATCTTTGATAATGCCAAGATCAATCACCTCCACATTCAAACGTGATAACAGCGCAATCATGCTATACCGATTGCTATCGTAGAGCTCTCCTGTATTCAGAGGCTCACCAAGCGATTTAAGTTCATCTCCTGATGAAAGTACCGCTACTTTCAGTTTACGAAAGACTTGCAGCGTTTCCAACCCAAGTGAAGCCAATAAAGGGATGTCACGTGGTGTTAATCGATGTCCTTGCTTTAACACCCGTTGCTCAAACATGACGTCTTCACCCACCAAACGCACATTATCTCCAAACTTAGGGCTACGAGTAAATGTGAGCTGTTCTTCGCTGACTGAAACTTGCTCCTGCATCACCACCGTATCAACGCCGGTGGGCAAGACGGCTCCAGTCATAATACGTACACAACAGCCTCTGGGTATATCACCAATATAAGGCGATCCCGCTAAGGCGCAACCGACCTCTTTCAAAACAATCGGCTGTTCACAACTGCATATGTTCAAATCTGCATGAGACAGTGCATAACCATCCATAGCCGAATTATTAAAAGGAGGAACATTAAGCGGCGATAATATATCCTGTGCCAAAACAGCCCCCAAGGCCTGAGATAATGGCAATGTTATTGACTGACACACATTAGTTAGCTCTGCTTGCATTTTTGTTAATGCTAAGTCTATTGGCATTAATCCTTTCACATCACAACAGCCCATCTATTTCCCCTGCAGATAATAAAGTTATTTTATTGTGACGCTTTCTAAACAAGAGTTCAATGCACCGCAAAGAGATCAAAGATAAAATAGCAGTGGAAGTAAAACTTCTTTCGGCTCTTTCAAAAGCGCAAAAAAAAACCCAAGTTATTAAACCTGGGTTTTTAATGTGGCTCCTCTTGCTGGACTTGAACCAGCGACACACGGATTAACAGTCCGTTGCTCTACCAACTGAGCTAAAGAGGAATTGTTCTTTTTTACTACTAATGGAATAACACATTAACAGTGTCTCTATCGCTCTACCAACTGAGCTAAAGAGGAATTGTTCTTTTTTACTACTAATGGAATAACACATTAACAGTGTCTCTATCGCTCTACCAACAGAGCTAAAGAGGAATTGTTCTTTTCTAACCTAACATTTTTATACTAATGGATACATCACATTAACAGTGTCTCTATCGCTCTATTAACTGAGCTAAAGAAGAATATTCTTTTTCTGCTAATGAATACATCACATTAAAAGTGTCTCTATCGCTCTACCAACTGAGCTAAAGAGGAATTGTTCTTTTCTAATTTAATATTTTCATGCTAATGGATACATCACACTAACAGTGTCTCTATCGCTCTACCAACTGAGCTAAAGAGGAATATTCAAATGTTTATAGTGTTTTCACACTCTTAAGTTTCAAAATACTCAAAACTTAATAAAAGTGGCTCCTCTTGCTGGACTTGAACCAGCGACACACGGATTAACAGTCCGTTGCTCTACCAACTGAGCTAAAGAGGAATTGTTCTTTTCTACTACTAATGGAATAACACATTAACAGTGTCTCTATCGCTCTACCAACTGAGCTAAAGAGGAATTGTTCTTTTTTCTGTTAATGAACACATCACATTAACAGTGTCTCTATCGCTCTACCAACTGAGCTAAAGAGGAATTGTTCTTTTTTCTGTTAATGAACACATCACATTAACAGTGTCTCTATCGCTCTACCAACTGAGCTAAAGAGGAATTGTT
>NZ_JAHNZV010000299.1 GCF_022267535.1 Psychromonas antarctica | reverse complement strand
GTAAACAGGCTGATTGGACACTCAATTACACGTTTAATCAACAGGGTAAACGCAGTGGTTTAATCCTGCCTGATGGCAAACAAATCGGTTATTTATATAATGAATTGGGGTTATTAAGCAGCCTAACGCTTGTGCCACCAGACGAAAATGAAACCGCCTTATTAGCACTTGCATATAGCGCGGCAGGGCAAGTTACTCAATACACATTAAGCAACGGCATCACCTTGCAGCAAGACTATGATGTTCGCTCTCGTTTAACCGCACAAGATTGGTCAGGTCAGCAGGGTTATCAACAACAACGCCGCTATCAATACGACAAAAATAATCAGCTCATCAGCCGCACGGCGCAGACGCAAGCAAAGATTAAAGATGATGACCATACGTACAACAAACCAAGTCAACGTTGTTTTAGTTATAACAAATTAAGTCAGTTAGTCAGCTCGGAGTGCAAAACTCAAACAGAAGCGCACAGCACACAAAGCAAAGATACAACAGAAAGCTTTGACTGGGATGCGTTTGGTAATCCACTGGT
>NZ_JAHNZV010000298.1 GCF_022267535.1 Psychromonas antarctica | reverse complement strand
ACCAGTGGATTACCAAACGCATCCCAGTCAAAGCTTTCTGTTGTATCTTTGCTTTGTGTGCTGTGCGCTTCTGTTTGAGTTTTGCACTCCGAGCTGACTAACTGACTTAATTTGTTATAACTAAAACGACGTTGACTTGGTTTGTTGTGCGTATTGTCATCATCTTTAATCTTTGCTTGCGTCTGCTCCGTGCTGCTGATGAGCTGATTTTTTTTGTCGTATTGATAGCGGCGTTGTTGGTGATAGCCCTGCTGACCTGACCAATCTTGCGCGGTTAAGCGTGAGCGAACATCATAGCCTTGCTGCAAGGTGATGCTGTTGCCTAATGTGTGCTGAGTAATTTGCCCTGCCGCGCTGTACTCAAGTGCTAATAAGGCGGTTTCATTTTCGTCTGGTGGCACAAGTGTTAGGCTGCTTAATAACCCCAATTCATTATATAAATAACCGATTTGTTTGCCATCAGGCAGGATTAAACCACTGCGTTTACCCTGTTGATTAAACGTGTAATTGAGTGTCCAATCAGCCTGTTTAC
>NZ_JAHNZV010000297.1 GCF_022267535.1 Psychromonas antarctica | reverse complement strand
TAGGGGCTGTTGATCTTTGTTTGAATTTTGTGCAAAAAAGTGGAAGGTAATCTCGTATAATTCACTTCGCCAAAAACAAATACAACGAGATTACCATGCCCCGATTAATGCTCACTGATGAACTGTGGTCGAAGCTTAAAGCTATTTTGCTTGAAGATAGAGTTTATAACAAGTCCGAACATAGACAAACGATAGAAGGTATTCTCTATCGCTTACGAGTCGGTTGCCCTTGGCGTGATGTACCTGAATACTTTGGTTTATGGAATACGATTTACCGACGATTTCTCCTTTGGTCTAGGAAAGGTATATTGATGAGATTATTCAAGTCGTTATCTACTGATAGTGACACTGAATGGGAATTTATTGATGGTAGTTATGTCAAAGCTCATCAGCATGGTACAGGTGCTGCGTCAGAGCAACCACAGGCAATAGGGTTAAGTCGGGGAGGTAATACAAGTAAAATTCATTTAGCGGTAGATAGTTACGGTTTACCCATTGAGTTTATTATTACGGGTGGTGAAGTTCATGATAGTAAAG
>NZ_JAHNZV010000296.1 GCF_022267535.1 Psychromonas antarctica | reverse complement strand
AGCCAACCCAGAAAATTACCTGCCATGGAATTATCTAGAAAATAGTGAGTAACGGCTGACTTGCTTTCCAAAAAAGACTGAATTGGGCTAACCGCCCAAGTCAAACTATGCAGCCGTAAGCTCACTTGGTATCAGTAAATGCCCCAACACGAGCAACCTCATGCCGAATAACATTATCTAACGGTGTCATCGTTGAACTGGCTGATGTTGATATTGCCGACCTGCTTAATAGTGCGAGCCGGTTATGATCAGGCCTTGTAATACCATTGAAAAAATATATCTCAGCCGTGATCCCGTTGATTTTCGTAAAGCGATCAATGGTCTTTCTTTGATTGTAGAAGAGACGCTTTGCCTTGATCCCTTTTCCTCTCAACTGTTTGTCTTCACCAATAAAAGACGCAACAAAATTAAAATATTGGCGTGGGATAAAACGGGCTTTATTTTGTGGCTAAAAGCACTCGATGATGCACAATTTAAGTGGCCATTGAAGGATAAAAAAGAGGTGCTTTCTATTAATGGGCAACAGCTAAATTGGCTACTTGACGGC
>NZ_JAHNZV010000295.1 GCF_022267535.1 Psychromonas antarctica | reverse complement strand
CGATGATGCACAATTTAAGTGGCCATTGAAGGATAAAAAAGAGGTGCTTTCTATTAATGGGCAACAGCTAAATTGGCTACTTGACGGCATCGATATTTTCTCGATGAAACCCCATAAAACCTTACATTACAGCACTGTTTTATGATGCTTTTTTAGCGGATTTTTGGTATCATGTACACCATGAAAAACACAGAAAATCAATTACCTACAGATGTAGAAACGCTTCAAAAACTATTACTTGAAGCACAATCTTTATTGCTCGAAAAAGAGGCTGAAATCAGTTCGCTACTTGAGCAACTAAAGCTGGTGCGCCATCAAATTTTTTCACCGACCAGTGAAAAACAGAGCCCGCAACAGGGTGAGTTATTTGATGAAGCGGAGCACATTGTCATCTCTGAGCCTGATGAAGAAGAGGCGACTGTCGAAGCTCACAGCAAGACTGATAAACCATCGAGAAAACGTGGCCGTTCAACATTACCTGCACACCTACCACGTGTTGAAGTCATTCATGACTTAGCGGAAGTAGATAAAATTTGCCCGCATGATGGGACGC
>NZ_JAHNZV010000294.1 GCF_022267535.1 Psychromonas antarctica | reverse complement strand
ATAAAGTTCTATAGCAATAATCTAACCAGATTGCTTCATCGATGTAAAAGAATGAGATCTTTAATGGATAAATAAAAAAAATTTTTATTTATCCATTAAAGGCTCTGAAATAAAAGCCGTATGGATAATGTAAATAAATGCCACTACGATTAATAAATTTAAACGTTTAATTACAGTTAGTTAAATGATTTTTTTACAGATTGTAATTTCCCTAATTTATGTCACTGTGCAGGTTATATTGATTAACATTGAAATTTTCTATATAAATTAGAAACTTACTGGGGGTATCAAAAAAGAGATAGGTGTCACCTTAACACCTATTTACACTGGCTATTTAAGTTAATTGTTACGGATGTCGTTGATTAGGTGAGGAATAGTAGATATTCTTATGATTATTTTAAATAAGATAGGTAGCCAGGTGTTTTACGTCACGTGTTGCCTATAAAGCTGTTATGTTTTATTTCATCTCCAAGGAGGAATGTATGTATATAAGTATGTTTTTAGACACTGAATCTATTTTAACTATGATAGCTATATTGTTAATTGCATTTTTATTGTATAGAAA
>NZ_JAHNZV010000293.1 GCF_022267535.1 Psychromonas antarctica | reverse complement strand
ATGCCCTTCAGCCATTTTCATCATTATTTCTTCACCACCGGGCGAAGCGCAAGGGCCATAAACGGGTGTACAAGTCAAAGCTATATAGTTTTTTTGCGTTAGAGTTAACTCCCCTCCCTTCGGCCCACCCTCCTTACAACTCAACCCAAACGGATCCACCCAGTTTACTGGATTCGGTGCATATTGGTAAGGGTTTATGCCGCCAGCAAGTCCTATCGGATCTTGATGAATAAACCGCCCCTGTTTTGGGCAGTAGTATCTGAAACGGTTGTAATGTAACCCAGACTCAGCATCATAATATTGCCCCTGAAAACGCAGTGGGTTGTCGATTAGGTTTTCTGATTTACTCTTTAACTGTTCGCCATTTTCCGCACCAAACAAATCGCCATTATTTTGCCAAACAACTTGCTCGTTACTATCCGTTAAACAAATTGGCGTGCCGAGTTGGTCAAGGTGGTAATAATAGATTTCATCGCCTTTGATTAAGGCAACGGGTAAAAAGCTATCAGGCAGGTAGATATACCACGTATATTCGCCGTTTGTATGTTCGCCAATCAGCTGATTGCCATCCC
>NZ_JAHNZV010000292.1 GCF_022267535.1 Psychromonas antarctica | reverse complement strand
ATTTTGTAAAAACAAAGCAGGCTAAAGCCTGCGCCCCAGAGAAAGTACAAACAGCCTGTTGCCTTTAGCTTATTGAGGGGCGCGGACTTCAGTCCGCCAGTGTATTCAGTTCATTCAAACAGTTTGCACAGTATTTTGTAAAAACAAAGCAGGCTAAAGTCTGCGCCCCAGAGAAAGTACAAACAGCCTGTTGCCTTTAGCTTATTGAGGGGCGCGGACTTCAGTCCGCCAGTGTTTGTTCATTACAAACAGTTCGCTGAGTTTTTTTCAAAAACAAAGCAGGCTAAAGCCTGCGCCCCAGAGAAAGTACATGAAAATTGCGGACACCCAAACCTTTTATTAACATTTAATTTTGTTTAAAAGGTATGGCTGTCCTACTTTTTCCCTTCCTATTTTTTCCTTTTTTTACTTCCTGTGATTAATTTGTCACAATATGTTGATAAAAAGGCAGGGCTAGGTATTATAGTGCGCAATTAATTAATATGGATTTAATAATGTATATTTCTAAGTATCAAGGTGTTGATCGTCTTGGGCGTAACTGCAGAGGAATCACTTTAGTGTGTAACTTTGGTTATCATCA
>NZ_JAHNZV010000291.1 GCF_022267535.1 Psychromonas antarctica | reverse complement strand
GGGGAAACAGAGAAAAACATAAAAAATAATAATTATCTTATATTTTAGTATGTTAGTTTTTTCTGTGTAGTGCGCAGCGCCTCTTTGTCCTCTGTGGTAGTGGTTTTAATCTTTTTACAAAAAACAACCTGAGTCATCTACATAAGCATGTTGATTTAATAAAAAATTATGTAAAGATTCCAATCCGGTATTGTCAACTTAACTAACTCGTTCCGAATTATGCGATAACCTGCTAATGGAGAATTCCAATATCTATTTAGGTACTCGTTATTCTGCACAAATCATAAGCCATGCCGTTTGGCTTTATCATCGATTTACACTGAGCTTTCGTGATATTGAAGAATTGCTCGCAGCTAGAGGTATTGTTGTCACTTATGAAATGATCCGCTTATTTAGAAACTTAGGGGGTGTAAAAAATACGGTGCGTTCTATTGTAACCAGCTAAAAAGAATCGCGGTCAATTTGGTGATACCTGGTATTTGGATGAGGTTTTCATCAAAATAAATGGCGTATTACATTACCTTTGGCGAGCCGTTGATCAAGATGGTGATGAAATAGATATTTTGGTTCAGAAACGAAAGAATAAAAC
>NZ_JAHNZV010000290.1 GCF_022267535.1 Psychromonas antarctica | reverse complement strand
TGGGGGCGAAATGTATGGTCCGCCTCGATATTGCAAGTAATAATATCGATAACGTAGTTGGTTTGCGCTAATGTATTCGGAGTCTTTGCAGGCAACTAATAATTAGCCCCAGCTCCACGATGAGATCCGCGCTAGATTGTCCTCAAAAGCGACTAAGCATACTTTAGTAAGGTGCTGTTTCGCCCCACAGGTCTTCAATCCAGTGGTCTAACCGTTTTGTCATCTGTATTATCATTTGCAAATCCTGGTTACACTCTAACTTCGAATGCTTGTTTGGTTGAAAGTACTGCCCACGCTATACGCGCAAGTTTATTTGCTAGTGCGACTACTACAACATTAAAAGGTTTTCGTGATAATAACTCGAAGAGCCACTTACCGAAGGTGGCAACTGCTTTTTCTGGCCTGACGAGTACAGCCCTCGCTCCGTGAATAAATAACTCGCGTAATCCTTTGTTTCCTCGTTTACTTATACCGAGTAATGTTGTTTTTCCACCTGTTGAAAATTGTCGTGGAACTAAACCCACCCAAGCAGCTAAATGCCTGCCATTTTTGAAATCTGAGGCATTACTGATATCAGACATACAACGACTTG
>NZ_JAHNZV010000029.1 GCF_022267535.1 Psychromonas antarctica | reverse complement strand
AGAAATATCTCTATTATCAAATAAGCAGAAAAATAATTATTTAAGCATTAGGATGTAATAACAATGGCACAAGAAAACAAATTTGATTACGGTATTAAGCAAGATGGCGAAAAATGGGATGCAGAAATCATTCGTCGCGTATCTGCACGTAGGACCAGTGTTTCAAAACGTAAAAAAGGCTTTGCAACAGAAGAACTTGCTGAACAATGGGCAAAAGAGCAGTTAGCTGACTTTTTAGACAATCTACAAGCAAGTAACAAGCGTAAAGCTGAAAGACGTGATACGCGCAATGAATTAGCCGCTAAAGCTGAGGCAGATAAGCAAGCAGCTGCAGCTTTATATACAGAAAAACGTTTAGCTGCACTTGCATTAGCAGATGAAGAAGAAGACGACGCTCACATCGAAGAGTAAACAGGTTAACCAACTCCGATAACGTTATTTATTAGCAGGTTAACTTAGCCTGCTATATTTATGGACACAATGATCGACCCTTTATCTAAATTATTGACTCTTCCCCCCCCCCTATTTTAAAAAAAATAAAAACGCCTCTTTGACTCATCGTGAATAAATTATTTCACCTGCAAATCTGGCTAAGCTTTATAGATAATGAGCTATATTTATCAACACAAATAAAAAAGCCTAGTTAAATAACTAAGCCTTTTTAGGGGCAGCACTACCACCCCGTCACTTCGCGTAACGCACTGCCGATTTCAGCAAGTGATTTAGTGGTTTTAACGCCAGCATCTTCAAGTGCTTTGAATTTATCTTCAGCGGTTCCTTTACCCCCAGCGATAATAGCACCAGCATGACCCATACGCTTACCAGCAGGCGCTGTTACGCCAGCAATGTAAGAGACAACCGGTTTAGTGACATTGGCTTTAATAAATGCGGCCGCTTCTTCTTCTGCCGTTCCACCGATTTCACCAATCATTACAATCGCTTCAGTTTCAGGATCTGCTTGAAAAAGCGCAAGAATATCAATAAAACTTGAACCAGGGATGGGATCCCCACCAATACCAACGCATGTTGATTGGCCAAAACCTTCATCTGTGGTCTGTTTTACGGCTTCATAAGTTAATGTACCTGAACGCGAAACAATGCCTACTTTGCCTTTTTTATGAATATGCCCCGGCATAATACCAATCTTACATTCATCAGGCGTAATAACGCCTGGGCAGTTAGGACCGATCATCACCACCCCCGCTTGATCAAGCTTTACTTTTACCTTAATAAGGTCAAGTGTAGGAATACCTTCCGTGATCGTAACAATCAATTTAATACCGGCATCAATCGCTTCCAAAATAGCATCTTTACAAAATGGCGCGGGTACATAGATAACACTTGCCGTAGCACCTGTTTGCAATACAGCCTCACGCACAGTGTTAAAGACGGGTAGACCAAGATGAATTTGACCACCTTTACCCGGTGAAACACCACCAACCATTTGCGTACCGTAGTCAATCGCCTGCTCTGAGTGGAATGTACCTTGCCCTCCCGTAAAGCCCTGACAAATCACTTTTGTATCTTTATTAATTAAAATGCTCATTATTTGCCACCTACCGCTTTAACAGACTGCTCAGCCGCATCTGTTAGTGATGTTGCTGCAATAATATTAAGACCAGATTCGGCAAGAATTTTGCGACCCAGCTCCGCGTTATTTCCTTCTAAACGAACGATAACAGGTACACTGACACCAACCTCTTCAACGGCGCCGATCACCCCTTCTGCAATCAGATCACAACGCACAATACCGCCGAAGATGTTCACTAAAACTGCTTTAACTTTTTGGTCAGAAAGGATTATTTTAAAAGCTTCTGTAACACGTTCTTTAGTTGCACCGCCGCCAACGTCTAAGAAGTTAGCGGGGTTACCACCGTGCAAGTGCACTATATCCATCGTCCCCATTGCGAGGCCGGCACCATTCACCATACAGCCAATATTACCATCTAGCGCTACGTAATTGAGTTCCCACTGTGCGGCGTGCATTTCTCGTTCATCATCTTGCGTTGTATCATTAATGGCTTGAAGCTCTTTTTGACGATACATCGCATTTGAATCAATTGAAATTTTACCATCTAAACAAATCAAATCGCCTTCTGCGGTAACAACCAGAGGGTTGATTTCTAGTAAGGCTAAATCTTTATCTGCAAAAATAGTTGCAAGGCCTAAGAATATTTTTGTAAATTGTCCGACCTGTTTACCAGAAAGTCCTAATTTAAAAGCGAGTTCACGACCTTGATACGCTTGCGCGCCAACCAATGGATCGATCATAGCTGTGTGAATCAACTCAGGTGTTTGTTCTGCTACCTTCTCAATTTCTACACCGCCTTCGGTAGATGCCATAAAAGTAACTCGTTGTGATGCGCGATCAATGACCGCACCTAAATACAGCTCATTAGCGATATCACTGCAACTTTCCACTAACAGCTTGTTAACCGGCTGCCCATGAGCGTCTGTTTGATAAGTGATGAGGTTTTTACCTAGCCATTTATGCGCAAAATCTCGAATCGCTTCTTTTGATTTAACTAATTCAACGCCACCCGCTTTACCTCGGCCACCCGCATGCACCTGACATTTGACTACCCATTTATGACCACCTAATTGCGATGCCGCATTGACAGCTTCCTCTGCACTATCACATGCAATGCCTCGAGGTACAGGAAGACTATATTCTTTAAACAGCTGCTTAGCCTGATATTCATGCAAATTCATGATTATTTTCCATTATTTGGGTTAACTAATGACCTTATTATATAGGTCGCGATTGTCGAAGCAACATTACATTTCTACTTAGCCTATTGTTAATAAAAGTATTTTTTAAATAAAAAATACTTAAATATCCAAAAGTAGACGTGTTGGATCTTCAAGCAACTCTTTGATGGTCACTAAAAAGCTCACGGATTCTTTACCGTCAACTAAACGGTGATCATAAGACAGAGCCAAGTACATCATAGGCAATATTTCAACTTTACCATTTACTGCCATTGGCCTGTCTTGAATTTTATGCATCCCTAAAATCGCGGCTTGCGGCGGATTAATTATTGGAGTTGATAATAACGAACCAAATACGCCGCCATTGGTGACCGTAAAATTCCCCCCCATCATTTCATCGACCGTTAATTTACCATCTCGTCCTTTAATCGCTAAGGCTTTGATGCCTTTTTCAATTTCAGCGACACTTAAGGTATCCGTATCTCTAAGCACGGGTGTAACTAACCCGCGTGGCGTTGAGACTGCAATGCTGATATCAAAAAAGTTATGATAAACAATATCATCACCATCGATTGCTGCATTGACTTCAGGGAAACGTTTTAATGCCTCGGTAACAGCTTTGATATAAAAAGACATAAATCCTAAACGAATACCGTGTTTTTTCTCAAATGACTCTTGATATTGTTTACGAAGATTCATAATAGCTTGCATATTCACTTCGTTAAAGGTGGTTAGCATTGCCGTAGAATTTTTCGCTTCTAATAAGCGTTCTGCAACGCGTTTACGCAAACGCGTCATTGCCACGCGTTTATCACTACGAGCAATAACCGCTGAGACGATATCTACCTGAGCAGGGGTCTCACTTTTATTGAGTTCCTCGCGATGTTTTTCAACATCCTCACGAGTTATAACGCCCCCTTTACCAGAGCCTTTAATATCTTCTGCAGCAATGCCCTCTTCATTCATTAAACGGCGAATAGAGGGACTTGCATCGGGAGTCTTCGCAGGTTGAGCTGCAACCTCGGCTGTCTTTTCAGGAGCAGCGCCCTCTTTCAATTTACCTAACAACTGTTTAGAAAGTACCGTTGCACCTTCCTTTTCAACAATTTCTTGTAATATCCCGGATGCCGAAGCAGGGACTTCCAAGACCACTTTATCGGTTTCAATTTCAACAAGCACTTCATCTCGCTCAACAAAGTCTCCAGCTTGTTTATGCCACACTGCTACGCTTGCATCCGCTACTGACTCTGGAAGTTCTGGAACTAATATATCAATCATAATTAACGCTTCCTACTGTGAAATTTTTAAAACTAATTTAGGGATCATTCTTCTTCAAAACCAAGCGCTGCATTTACTAATGCTTTTTGCTGTTTTAAATGTAGCGACATATAGCCAACAGCGGTCGACGCAGAGGCATCTCGACCGACGTAATATAATTTAGCCTGTTCCGGTAATACTGTTCTAAAGTGATGCTGACTACAGTACCAAGCACCTTGATTTTGCGGCTCTTCTTGACACCAAATAAAATCATTAACGTGAGCATAATCGGCAAAAATAGCACGCACTTCATCCTCAGGGAACGGATATAGTTGTTCGATACGAATAATAGCGACATGATTAAATTCCAGATTACGCCGTTTCTCCAATAATTCGTAATAAACCTTACCACTGCATAATACGACGCGATTAACGGCTTGCATATCTAAGGGATCAATTTCAGCAATGGCATTTTGGAAAGTACCAGATGCCAGTTCATCCAACGTTGAAACCGCTAAGGGGTGTCTAAGTAATGATTTAGGTGACATCACAATTAATGGGCGACGCATAGAACGAATCACTTGTCGGCGTAACATATGATAAACCTGAGCGGGTGTTGATGGCACACAGACCTGCATATTATGCTCAGCACATAGTTGTAAATAACGCTCTAAACGAGCTGATGAATGCTCGGGACCTTGCCCCTCATAACCATGCGGCAACATAACGGTCAACCCGCACATTCTCCCCCACTTCTGCTCTCCAGAAGATAAAAACTGGTCAAAAATCACTTGCGCGCCATTGGCAAAATCACCAAATTGCGCCTCCCATATACACAACCCTTTTGGCGCACCAGTTGAATAACCGTACTCAAATGCTAAAACAGCAGCTTCTGACAATACCGAGTCATAAACATCAAAATGACCTTGTTGATCTGAGATATTTGCCAGTGGCGTATAAGGTTTGCCTTCAGCCTGCTCATATAAAACAGCATGACGATGAAAGAAAGTGCCACGTGCTGAATCTTGCCCGACTAGACGGATATTATATTTGCTATCAAGCAAAGTAGCATAAGCCAAATTTTCTGCAAAGCCCCAGTCACACAGTTTTTCTCCACGTGCCATAGTTTGACGATCTGCATAGATCTTTTTAACACGGGAGTGAAGCTGGTGTGATTCCGGATAATTATTTATCGAATCAGCTAACTCAAGTAAGCGCAGCTTAGGAAACTGTGCTTCATAAGATTCATACCAATTATGCTTCAGATAAGGAGACCAATCGACGGAGTGACGCTGCATCGATTGCCACTCTTTCACCACGCCTTCTCCATTATCAAGTGCTTGCCTATATTCTTCAACCAGTTGCTGGCCGTGGCCTGGTGCAATAACACCTTCTTTTTCGAGTTGTGCAACATAAATTTCCCGTGGCGTAGGATGTGTTCTTATTTTTTGATACATCAAAGGTTGCGTCGCACTAGGCTCATCTGCTTCATTATGGCCATGACGGCGATAACAGACTAAATCGATTACTACATCACGTTTAAATGTATTACGAAAATCTAAGGCTATCTGTGTTGCCAAAATAACCGCTTCAGGATCATCGGCATTAACATGAAGAATAGGTGCCTGCACCATTTTGGCTATATCTGTACAGTAGCGTGTCGAGCGGGTATCTTCTGGATTAGAGGTGGTAAAACCAATTTGATTGTTAATAACAATACGGATAGTGCCGCTAACTTTAAATGCACGTGCTTGCGACATATTAAATGTCTCTTGTACAATTCCCTGTCCTGCAATAGCTGAATCGCCATGTACCGTGATCGGTAGCACGCTTTCACCGATGCTCTGTAAGCGTTCTTGGCGCGCACGTACTGAACCTAAAACAACGGGGTTTACAATTTCTAAATGGGAAGGATTAAATGCAAGAGAAATATGCACATTACCTTTGGGTGTTTTAAAATCACTGCTAAAACCTTGGTGGTATTTAACATCACTTGAGCCGTTAAACTCACCGTGTTTACCCGCAAACTCATCGAATAAAGTATTCGGTTTCTTGCCGAGTACATTGACTAATACATTAAGGCGACCGCGATGCGCCATACCGAGTACAACTTCTTGTGCTCCCTGCTCACCCGCTCGGCGAATTAACTCTTTAAGCATCGGCACAAAAGAATCTCCACCTTCTAAAGAGAAGCGTTTCGCGCCAGGGAACTTTGCACCAATATAACGTTCAAGTCCCTCTGCTGCGGTCAACTCTTCCAGAAAACGATTTTTTGCTTGCTCACTAAAAGAGGGATTACTTTCGCATGATTCAATACGATTTTGCAGCCAACGTTTCTCTTCTGTATTGGTGATATGCATATATTCAGCACCAATCGAGCCGCAATAAGTACGCTTAAGAGAGCTCAGAAGATCACGTAATATCATGGTTTCATTGCTGGCCGCATAAGACCCCACATTGAAACTCGCATCCAGATCTGCTCCTTCCAACTCATGATAGAAGGGATCTAAGTCAGTAACAATCTCTTGCTTACTGAGCCCAAGTGGATCCAGTGCCGCCATTTCATGGCCGCGGTTACGATATGAGCCGATTAACTGCAACACTTGCACCTGCTTGGCATCATTATGTACCGCGCCTTCCGGCGGCGTAAAACACTTCGGCTTCTTAGCTGCCTCTTTCATCTGCGCGCGTATCACAGAGTGTGCTTCTTCGGGTAACTCATTCACTTGCGGTAGCCCATCAAAAACGGCTCGCCAATTCGCGTCGACAGCCATCGGGTCGGCTAAATAGGACTCATAAAGTGTTTCAATATAGGTAGAATTTGCCCCATATAGGTGCGATGAGGCTAACCATGTTTCCATAACATTAGTTGGCATGAAAATTCCTTATTATTCTTTTGTCTGCAACTAAATCGCGCGCTGTAATAGCATCGATTTAATTTTACCTATTGCTTTGGTCGGGTTTAATCCTTTAGGACAAACACTGACGCAATTCATAATATTATGGCAACGAAAAACACTAAATGCATCATCTAAATCATCAAGACGTGCTTCAGTTGCGCTATCACGACTGTCGATAAGAAAACGGTACGCAGCCAATAATCCCGCAGGACCGATAAACTTATCGGGGTTCCACCAAAATGATGGGCAAGAGGTTGAGCAGCACGCACATAAAATACATTCATATAAACCGTCAAGTTTTTCACGCTCTTGTGGTGACTGTTTAAATTCACCCGCTGGCGGCTGTCTATCGTCGCTTATTAAATATGGCTTTATTTTTTCATATTGAGTATAAAATTGGCTCATATCAATAACCAGATCACGCACGACGGGCATCCCCGGCAGCGGGCGTAATACGACTTTAGCTTTTGACAATAAGTCAGACAGTGGCGTAATACAAGCTAAGCCGTTTTTACCGTTGATATTTAAACCATCAGATCCACATACGCCTTCACGACAGGATCGACGAAAGGACAAACTCGGATCCTGTTCTTTTAATAGGATTAATGCATCTAAGAGCATCATATCCGAGCCTTGGGGCACCTCTAAACTGAAATCTTGCATATAAGGCGCATTATCAATATCAGGGTTATAACGATAAACAGAGAATATAACATTCATAACAACAAACCTTTTTAATAAACACGCGCTTTAGGTGGGAAAGCGGCACGTAACACAGGAGCCATATTGACATCACGTTTACACATGCTCTGCGTTTCTGGGTTAAAAACACTATGGTGTAACCAATTTTTATCATCACGTTCAGGATAATCGAATCGGCTATGTGCCCCGCGGCTCTCAGTTCTAAAGTTAGCGGCCATTGCGGTCGCAAAGGCCGTTTCCATGAGATTATCAAGCTCTAAACATTCGATGCGATTAGTATTAAACTCGCTACTTTTATCGCTTAATTTGGCGTTTTTCAGACGCTCACGCAGTACTTTTAATTGCGCTAGCCCTTCGGCCATGGCCGCTCCTTCCCTAAATACGGAAAAGTTATGCTGCATACATTGTTGTAAATCTTTACGGATTTGTACAGGGCACTCTGTACCGTCGCCCTTTTCCCAGCGATTGAAACGCGCTAATGCCGTATCAATATTTTCTTGGGAGGCCTCTTTTGCAGTATTTTTTTCGCTTAGCACCTTACCTAAATGCTTACCTGTTGCCCGACCAAAAACGACTAAATCAAGTAACGAGTTTCCCCCTAGTCGATTCGCACCATGCACCGAGACACAAGCAACTTCACCGACAGCAAATAGCCCTTTTACTTCAGTATCGTTACCTTTTTCATCCAGCTTTAATACTTGACCGTTGACCGTCGTGAGCACCCCGCCCATCATATAATGGCACGTTGGAATAACGGGGATAGGCTCTTTAACAGGATCAACGTGGGCAAAGGTACGGGATAGTTCACATATTCCAGGCAGACGAGACTCTAAAACCTCTTTGCCTAAATGATCTAATTTTAATTTAACGTGCGTACCCCACGGCCCTTCGCAGCCACGCCCTTCGCGAATTTCGATCATAATAGATCGCGCAACGACATCGCGTCCCGCTAAATCTTTTGCATTAGGCGCATAACGTTCCATAAAACGCTCACCGTCTTTGTTAAGGAGATAGCCGCCTTCTCCACGACACCCCTCTGTCACTAATACCCCCGCACCAGCGATACCGGTCGGGTGGAATTGCCACATTTCCATATCTTGGACAGGTACACCAGCGCGCAGTGCCATACCAATACCGTCTCCGGTATTAATATGCGCATTAGTTGTCGATGCATAAATTCGTCCCGCGCCGCCTGTTGCAAATACCGTTGCTTGCGCCTTAAAAAATGCCACTTCCCCGCTTTCAATATTGATGGCAGTGCACCCCACCACATCTCCATCGTCATTTTTAACTAAATCGAGTGCATACCACTCAGAATAAATAGTCGTTTTATTCTTAATATTTTGCTGATAAAGCGTATGCAGCAATGCATGCCCAGTACGATCCGCTGCAGCGGCTGTACGCGATGCCTGCTCGCCACCAAAGGCTTTAGATTGTCCGCCGAATGGGCGTTGGTAGACACTACCATCCTCAAAACGGGAAAAGGGTAGCCCCATATTTTCCAGCTCTCTGACCACTTCAGGTCCCGTTTTACACATATATTCAATGGCGTCTTGATCGCCTATATAATCAGACCCCTTGACCGTATCGTACATATGCCATTGCCAATCATCTTCATGCGCATTGCCCAACGCAACAGTGATACCACCTTGCGCAGAAACCGTATGAGATCGGGTTGGAAAGACTTTGCTTATCAGAGCACAACTTTTACCCTCTTGGGAAATAGAAAGTGCCGCTCGCATACCTGCGCCACCCGCTCCGATAACAATCGCATCAAACTCTCGAATAGGAAGCGTCATATTAAATACCCCACAAAATAACAACACCAGAAATAACATATATGAATGCAATTGAGGTTAGAAAAAACTGTAACGTACCACGTAGCAGTGTGTTTTTTACATAATCAGTCAATACTTGCCAGATACCGATCCATGAATGAACCAGCATCGCAATCAATGCAAATAATGTAAAAACTTTTGTTAAGGTCAAGGAGAAAAAGCTACGCCAAACTAAATAAGTGATATCGGTACTACTAATAAAACCAACAAGATAAATGATATAGGCAAGCAGTATTACCGCGCTTGCACGTAATAAGATATAATCATGGACACCACTTCTACCAAAAGTGCCTGCAACCTTTACCATAACAACCACCCCACAGAAATAGATAATAATGCCGTTAATAAAAAGGCAAGTTTAGTACTCAATACAGCACTTTCCAGCTCTTCCCAATGACCCAGATCTTGAATCATATGACGCACACCAAAAACAGCATGATAAGCAAGCGCCGTCAGTCCCCCCCATATAACAAAGTCAAATAGCAGAGAATCAAAGTAACGAGCAATATTTTGGAACTCTTGCTCGGAAGTTAATGAGTAATTGAGCAGAATTAAAAATAGGGCTAAGACAATAAAAACAATAATCCCAGAGATACGGTGTAAGATTGAGGCGATTGCAGTTATCGGGAAATTAACCGTCGATATTTGTAGATTTTTAGGTCTCTCTTTGCGCACAATTTGCCTCTTTTAATTAACGAATAGATAGGGGTTGTTAAATCTATGTAATACCAATGTCATTGTTAGCATAATGTTAATACTTTGTAACTGATAGATACCGTTTTTGCCGTAATCAGGGCTAATAAAAAAGCAATTTTGTGATAGATATTACAGATTTACATTAAGCATTAAAATTAAAGTAATAACTGCTATTATCAAGATCTTAAATATTATTTATGGTCACTTTTAATACATATTTCAGCGCCGCTATTCTTCACTTACAAAAGTGAGGGGGGTTAAAATTGACAAGGCTAAACTTAGCCTGTAAAAATACGTAGCGTGAGATTAACGCGCATCTTTTAAAAAAGCAGGGGAAGATAAAATGACGGAGCAAAAAGCAATACTTCATTTACCAGGACAAGAAGCCATCGAGCTGCCAATTATTAAAGGTACAGCTGGTAATGATGTGATTGATATTAGTAGCTTAGGAAAAGCGGGTTATTTTACTTACGATCCAGGTTTTCTCGTAACGGCCTCTTGTGAATCTGCCATCACTTATATCGATGGTGATAAAGGTATCCTTCTACATCGCGGTTACCCTATCGCTCAGCTTGCTGAAAAATCAGATTACCTTGAAGTTTGTTATTTGCTATTAAATGGCCGATTACCAGATAAAAATGAATTTGATAAATTCCATAGTATCGTTCTACATCACACGATGATCCATGAACAGCTGGCAAAACTTTATCAAGGTTTTCGTCGGGATTCACACCCAATGGCTATTATGGTGGGAGTTGTTGGCGCATTATCAGCCTTTTATCATGACTCACTCGATATTACTAATGTGAAACATCGTGAAGTTGCCGCTTATCGCCTTATTTCAAAAATGCCAACACTAGCAGCAATGAGTTATAAATATTCAAATGGGCAACCTTTTGTTTATCCAGATAACTCTCTTTCTTATGCCGGTAACTTCTTAAAAATGATGTTTGCTGTGCCCTGTGAAGAGTATAAAGTTAACCCAGTGCTCGAGCGCGCAATGGATAAAATTTTCATTCTACATGCAGATCATGAGCAAAATGCATCCACTTCCACAGTACGTTTGGCGGGCTCTTCAGGCGCAAATCCATTTGCCTGTATTGCTGCCGGCATTGCGTCTTTATGGGGACCTGCACATGGCGGAGCAAATGAAGCTTGTTTAGTCATGCTTGAAGAGATCGCTTCTGTCGATAGGATCCCAGAATTTATTGCCCGAGCAAAAGACAAAGATGATCCATTCCGCTTAATGGGATTTGGTCACCGCGTCTATAAAAATCATGATCCACGTGCCACCGTAATGCGTAAAACTTGCCATGAAGTATTGAATGATTTGCAAATTAACGATCCATTGCTTGATGTAGCAATGGAGTTAGAGCGAATTGCACTTGAAGATCCGTACTTTATTGAAAAGAAACTTTACCCTAACGTTGATTTCTATTCTGGTATCGTACTACAAGCAATGGGGATCCCCCGTTCAATGTTTACCGTTATCTTTGCAATCGCCCGTACCGTAGGTTGGGTTTCTCATTGGAAAGAGATGTTAGATCAACCAGGGCAACGTATTGGCCGCCCTCGTCAATTATACACAGGTGCAGTTGATCTTCAGTTTGATCATGTTGATGACCGTTGTAACTAAATTTTTGTTTAGTGAGTCTTAACAACGCATGATCGTTCCCTAGGCCAGTGTTTACACTGGCTTTTTTGTGCCTTAGAAAAGTATTAACCTATGACTATTTACATCCCAGAATTACCCCTCGACAACAGCCTATTTCCCAATGTTAACAGTGCATTAAGTGAGCCAGACGGGCTGTTGGCAATGGGCGGTGATCTTAACCCTCAACGTATTATCAATGCTTATAACCAAGGCATTTTCCCGTGGTTTAGTGAAGGCGATCCTATTTTATGGTGGAGTCCAAGCAAACGAGCCATTATCAAACCTGCATTTTGTCATATCAGTAGAAGCATGAAAAAAGTGCTTACAAACAGCACATTCACAGTCACCATCAATCATGCTTTTTTAGAGGTGATCACAAACTGCGCCCAACCAAGGCACTATCAAGCTGAAACATGGATAAGCGCCGCGATGATTGATGCCTATAGTAAACTGCACCAGCAAGGTTTTGCCCACTCAATTGAAGTATGGCAAGGGCATCAATTAGTCGGCGGTTTGTATGGTGTTTGCATTGGTAGGTTGTTCTGTGGTGAATCTATGTTTAGTAAGGTAAGCAACAGTTCCAAAATCGCTTTTATCGCTTTAAACCAACACCTCAGCCGCTTTTCAGAAACCGTTATCGACTGCCAACTGCAAAGCTCACACCTACAGAGCTTAGGTGTTCAGGAAGTCTCCCGTGAAGAATTTATTACTAATTTACAAAAATGTAGAAATAAAAAGCTTAACGAGGATTGCTGGCAGCGACAGGCCTTTTTTTTCAAAAAATAAAAGGCGCAAATGCTGCAGTTTAAGCTTCCATAGGATTTTATTTATGTTTCGCTCGGGAGTATGAAAGCGCAGTTATCTTTAATATCATAGAGTATTAATAGCGGCTGCAGTACAAGTGAAATCAGCTAACAATAGCAACCTATTGCTTGCTGAATTAACCTAAAAACAGATGGTAATAACTGAGTTGTATTGATTTATTTACACGCAACAGCATTTATTGACTAACAGGACTCGAGCTGTTTATACATTGCCGAAAGCACATCTTTTCTGGAAATCAAACCGATATACCTATTTTCATTATCAACTACCGGGTATATTTTCGGTGAAGTCACGCACATCTGCTGGGCTAAATCAAAAACACTCATTGATCCTTTTACAGAAAGAACGGTTTTGACCATGACATCTTCAACAAGTGCAGCTAATTCACAGTAATAACTTGCCTCTATCATTTTTGCTAAACAGTCTTGTTCAGAAAGCCAGCCAATAACGAGTCCGTGATCATCAATAACAGGCCCGCCTAAGTAGTGACTAGTAAGTAATTTCTCTACCGCTGTTTCAATGGCCATCTCTTTTTTGAAAAAAAGACTTTTACTTCGCATAAAAGTGGAAACCTGCAAATCATTCATAAAAAGCTCCTTATTTAGATACTTAAAGCTTAATCTCTTTTACAAAAAAGTCGATTTTTGTACTGCCATATTGTGCTAAAGTATTGTTAATTTATAACACAATTTAACATAGGTATAAGATATGGCTTCATTACAAGAGCAATTGATGAAATCAGGGCTAATCAACAAACAAAAAGCACAACAAGCACAAACAGAAAAACGACGCAACGCAAAGCAAAAAAAGAAAAAAGGCACGGTTGAAGTCTCTGATGTACAAGTAATAATTAATTCACAAAAAGAGATACAGAAACAGCAGGATTTAGAAAAAAACAGACAAACTCAGGCAGAATTAGATGCCCGTGCAGCACATGCTAAATTGATTCAGATGATCGCTCAGCATTGTGAGAAAAATTATCAAGGTGAAATAGATTACCACTTTACTTATGCTAACAAAGTTAAGCGCATCGCGATTAACGCGAAAACACAATACAGCCTAATAAACGGTATGCTGGCTATTTGTGTATTAAATGACGCATTTTATCTGATCAATAAAGAAGCGGTCGCAAAACTGACTGAAATTGATCCTTCAGTGCTGGTTGCGTTACATGAAAAAGTTGAATTATCTGATATTGAAGAAGATGATCCCTATGCTGAGTTCGCCATTCCGGATGATCTTATCTGGTGATCTAAATAATTCGTTGCTACCTTTCCAGTAGCAACGATTTAATACTAATGGGCGTTAATCTCGAAAATTATTAAACTGGAAACCTTGCTCTAAATCGGTCCCTTTTATTAACGCCATCACCGCTTGTAAATCATCGCGCTTTTTACCCGTAACACGTAACTGCTCACCTTGTACGGCAACTTGAACTTTCATTTTGTTGTCTTTGATGAGCTTGATTAATTTCTTAGAGGTAGGTTGATCAACTCCCTCCTTAAATTTAACCGATTGCGTCCATGTTTTACCGCTATTGCTCGGAGCATCAAGATCCATCGCTCGCGCATCAATGCCCCTTTTTATGAGGTGATTACGCAGCATATCTGCAAGCTGTCTTAATTGCGAGTCATGCTCTGCGGATAACTTAGCGGCATCTTTAACAAAAGAAAAGCTTGCTTTGACACCACGAAAATCAAAGCGTGTATCAAGTTCACGATTGGCATTATCAATGGCATTTTTTACTTCAGCCATATCTATTTCTGAAACAATATCAAATGAAGGCATTTTTATTCCTGTTTAAATGTGAAACTATTTGCGCTAAGTTACCAGAAAAGAATCATTTCATCTATACCCATGGTACTACAAGGTGTTTGCTGATTTTGTACCTTGAAGTATCATGGGGTATATATAACCCCATTAAAATGATGGCAATGACAACTAAGGTAAATAATATGTGGCAAATTATCGGTGCGGGGGCAATTGGTTGTTTATGGGCTGCCAATTTAAAACGAATTGGCCAGCCTGTCCACCTGGTAACTCGAATACCCAGTCTCACTGATACACTTAAGTATCAAGATCTGCATAATGATATGCATCACTATAAAATAATACACAGTACCTCCATTAATTCAATCAGCCCACTGCTTATCTGTGTCAAAGCGACCCAAGTCGAAAATGTGATTGCAACTCATATCAATGCGATAAACGCAGAGCAGCCAATTATATTAATGCATAACGGCATGGGGTGCGCCGAGCGAGTGCAAGCACTTTTACCCAATAACCCAATTATATGTGCCACAACGGCCAATGCAGCCTTATTACATGCTCCTTTATCCGTGCAACAGACCGGCCAAGGTATGACTTATTTAGGGCCTTTTAATAACTTAGCCCGCCCCTATGAAGCATTGGCTGAGCCATTAAACAGCGCCTTAGGCAACACCTACTGGTGTGATCAGATCAAACATAAGTTATGGTTAAAAATATTGATTAATATGGCTATCAATCCACTAACGGCTATTTATCAGATTAATAATGGGCAGTTGCTTAAGGGGCAGCTGCAAAAGCAAATAAAAGCAGTAGCCAAGGAGGGGGTCAAGCTTGCGGTAGCTGAACAGGTAAGCTTAACAGAAGATGAACTCCTGAATCGCATCAAACAAGTGATCACACAAACAGCGCAAAATTATTCTTCGATGAATCGTGACATCCATTTCCAGCGAACGACTGAAAATGAGCATATCGCTGGTTATTTATTAAAAAAAGGAATGCAGCACCACATCACGCTTCCTACTATTCAATCACTTTATTCAAAAATTAAGCTCTTAGAAAACTATAACGTCGGAGAATCACTCAATAATTGTGCGAGATAATCAGAAATATTTTCATTGATCTTCACTTGTAAACGCGAAACAAGCTGAGTTTGCTGCTTAGCCGATATTTTTACTGGCCAGCTTTTACGACTAATGACTTGGCCATTTTCTGCCAGTGATAATGCATAACTTCCGCGCAGCCAATACCAATTGTTAATAAATTCAGGCTCACTGAGCGCAATATCGGCGCTGATCTGTACGCGCGAACGCTCGACAATCGAGATCCCTAATTGTGCTAAAGCTGACTGCAGCGTTTCTTTATGGCGGTCACTATCCACTGCCACACTAACCTGCATTGAGGCTAATTTTTTAGCAATCAATTTTTCAATTTCAAGATTAGAAATATCACTCGCGATACCTGAAAAACTCACCTGTTTGAGTTGTTGATTTGCCATTGTGCGCGCCAATTGCTCATCACGTGCTGCACGCAGTGCATTTAATGATGCAATTACATTCGCCGCGTGGTTAATGCTGTAGTCTATATAATCAGCACTCGATTCATCCAATGCCATGATTGTCTCTGTTAAATTACGGGCAGCAGTACGTTTCTCTAATACCGCTAAAGCATAATACTCACCTTCGGGACTCAGCCAGCTATTTCTTATCAGCATGCCACTTATCACCTGTTCGGTTTTTGTGTGAATATTTCGCTGCAAACTTGTTGAGCTTTGCATTGTCACGGCCAATGCATTTTGCTCTTTTGTGGCTTGGGTTAAACTGTTTGTTTGCGCGTTGACAGTGACAACAAATATTTCGGCTAAATTGGCCTGTGCATTTGTCGATGCGCGCTCGCGAGTCAATCCTTGTCCAACAGCCGTTAAATATTCTTTTACAGGATAACTGCTTTGTGCGTTATCAATCCATACTGGCCGCGTTTTAAGATCTGCCACTGACGTACATGAAGTCAGTAAACAACAAAGCAATAACAAACTTAAATTTATACTTCCTTTCATTAGTGATCTTCTCCCTTCTTATTAATCAATCAAAGAAATACATGAGTCATTATGGTACTCAAAAAAACACTTTATCACTGTTGATAATGAAAAATATTATTTGATAAGCTATTGATTAAAAATATGTTTTTAGTGCCTTTTTTGATAGTGACTTTTTTCGATACATTGTAACGGCTATCAATTAGCAACTCACTTTCCGGAGTTTCTATATAAGCAAACTGAATCGTTGCCGGCAGCATATTCCAACTTCTTAAATCGGCCACTTCCGTGAGCAGCGTGACCAAATTAATGAGTGCGGCAAACAGAGAATCTTCCTGATCCGCTTTTTTTACCAGTTGGTATTTGGCGATCGCACGGGTCGTGGTCAGTAATAAAATAGAAGGATACTCCTTGGATAGATCATCACGTACCAAGCTATCTATATTTTCCACTAATTGCGTTCTTTGCAGATCAATTACGGCCTGTTCTATCGGAGCGCTTTTGGCTGGATAGTCAGGCATGGAGATGCGAATTAACTGCTCACCGTTAAGGCTAGGCACAACGATTGAGCGTTGTATTTTGCTACTCACTACGCCATCAAAATAAAGGGCAAAAACTTGGCTTTTATTGTTATTAGTTGGCGTTGCCAGTGAGGGGAATTGCTTTTTATACGCTGCATATTGCTCTTCTGCACCGAGTTTAAAACTGTTGCGCAGTAATGCTTGCTGTAACCCAAGCGGCAAAACCAAGCCGCGTTGTTGAATAATGTCTGCCGCATTTCTATAACTAATTAACGCATTAGATTGCTCATCTAATAGTTCATAGATGATACCAGCCAACAGATGTGCACTGGCTAACTGACCATTAAGCGCATGCTGCTCTGTAAGTTTTTTCATGGCGATATCAGCCTGTAACACTTCCACCCGTGCGCCATCAATATCGTTATTAAACAGATAACTCAAGGCTAATATAGTGTGTACCATGACCCTGTCAGTCGGGTATCCGCTATAACTTCTTAATGTTTCATTAACTGAGCCGGCGCCGATATTCTCACTCACAGAGCTGGCTGCTAATACCGCCATTTCGCGTTTTGCCAGTGACAGAGTCGCAATCGCAGATTTAAAATCTGCGGTCATAAATTGCAGTAGACCGAGATTTAAATGAAACTGAGCAAAATCTCGTTTAGCCGGTTCGCTGACTTGTAACTTATCAAGCACTCGCTGCGGATCTTGATTGTACAATAAATTTGCGAGCTCGTTATTAGCTTGCTGCTGCCCCGCACATCCTGAAATAATCAAGCAAAGAATAAGAATGAAGCCTTTATACATCAGTTATTCCCGAATAGTTTAAAAGGGCGACTAAGCGCTCAGGCGCACTTCTCCGCGCCTGATTTCTCTTTCCAACACGCACGACTGCTATTGACGTAATTTACTGTTTTTAACTAGCTTTTTAAGTTTTTTCTCACCAATCCACACTTTACGGTTATCTTTGATACTAATAAGCTCTAAATTAACTTGGTAAAAACGCACTTGTGTCGTGCCGTCAACATCAATAATGGTGTTAATCTGCCCTTGCATCATAAAATCCGCACCATATTCTTGGCCCATTTCTTTACGTGTCGCCTCCATAGCGTTTAAATCTTGATCGCCACGCTCTTCTCTAATTTCATTACGTGCGGACGATGAAGCAACAAATTGCACTTCGCCAGAGTTAATTAACTCGCGCTCCATATTGGCGATAAATGTATTGGTATTAATATGTTCATGGCTTAAATTTTTAATTCGGCCAACAATAACAGCGGGTGCTTTGCCTTCTTTATTAACAAAATTATTAATCCAAGGCCGTGATAATGAATCTTCAATCATCTCTCGCGCAACTAATTGTGAATCCGTATCATTCCATGCTCCACTTAAATCAACTTCCTGTTGTGCATCTAAGCGTTCAACGGAAGTCGAACATGCGCTGATCATTATCGCCGTCATCATAACTAAGCAAAGATTTAATTTAATTTTCATTAGTCGCTCCAAATGTAATTTAAGTACTACTTCCTGCAAATAATAGGGTATGACAAATCGACTGAGGAGATAATCTCATTAGTCGATTTGTTATCAACCAGCTGAAATCAGTTTTCCAAGTGGTTTGCCACCAAGCAAATGCAGATGGATATGATACACCTCTTGCCCGCCATCTTTGTTACAGTTCATAATCAAGCGGTAACCTGAGTCAGCAATTCCTTCCTGCTTGGCCAGTTTTTTGGCCACACTGTAAAGCTTGCCGATAAGTTCCTCATCTTCAATGTCAATATCATTGGCTGTTGGGATCAGTTTATTGGGGATAATTAAGATATGGGTCGGCGCCTGCGGGGCAATATCCCGAAAAGCGGTCACGAAATCATCCTGATAAAGCATATCGGAAGGGATTTCTTTATTAATTATTTTCCTAAAAAAGGTTTCTTCTGGCATCTTATTTCTCCTGAAAATTTATAGCTCTGCAATTGCGCCTTTGCCAATGCCTTCATAAGCATAAACGGTTACTTTCTTATCGCCCATGCGTGCTTTAATCTGCTCACAAATAAAATTTGCCAGCTCTTCTACGGTAGTATCTCGCGGTAAAACTTCAGCCTTATGAGCAGGCATTAACAGCTCAAAATAACCTTGTGGTGCGTGGTAAGCGGTACACAATTTATCCATCTCATTTTTTATCACGATAAATGATAAATCCGATTTATCAACAACATCGTCACGACTAGCAAGATAGATATCATGCCAACGGTTTGCCCAATCTTTGACCAGTGCTTTATTGTAAATATCATCAATAAAGATATCGATTTTAGAACGGTGTCCATGCGCAATGCGTTGACAATTACCATTATGTTTTTTCAAACCATGGGTGTAATGGTAATAAGGAGTATCAATCTTCTCATTACGCAGTTTGACTTCTAAATCCAGAATATTATCTGGGAGTTGTAACAGAATCACCTGTTCAAGGTAGGTCTCTAATAAGGCAGCACTAATCGTTTCGCTTTCTAATAAACAGTAAGCTTCATTGGGGCATTTTAATTGAATAACAGAATTATCCGCCAATTTAAAATTCACTTGCGTACGTTGTGAATCAAATACGACACTGCAATTTTCACTGGCGTGGGGAACCAATAATTTATGATCAACTTCAGTATCTATAATAGCTTTAATTTGTTTTTTTACTGATGAAAAATCTAGGATCATTGATTGCTCATTAAGCGATCCTTGCAAAACAATATCAACTTGGTAACTCTCACCGACAAAGCCGCGTGTTGCATCTAAATAAGAGGCATCAATCACGGTTAAGTCGCGTACAAATAATTTCATTATAACCTCATCTTTTTATTGGTCGTCAATCTCTTCATTGACCATCATATTAACAAACGTAGCGGCAATAGCGTAGGTTATAGCTAAAAAGGCGGACGTTGCAAATCTTCATCTTTTTCATCTTTAGTCTCTGCTGATGAATTAGCATCACGTTTTAACTGCTCACGCAAATTCGGGGGAATCCCTTGAATCGTTAAAGTGTCACTATCAGCATCATATTGAATACGTTCACCAAGGTGCTTTTGATCAAAACTAATACTCACACCGCCGCCCTGCCCTACATACTTAGTCAGTTTTCTGACCACACTACGATCAGCAGGGAACTTCGTCTCCAATTGATAATCTTCGCTAACAAAATCATAAAAGCTGCCGTCTAATTTTGGTGCGTCTTGCATTTGTTCAGATAAATTTGAAAGATCAATATCATCTCCCTGTTTCAATTGATCTTTACAATATTGAAATGCAACTTCACGCACCTCCTGTTTTTTAGCGACAGGTAGCGCCTCTTTTTCACAAAAGTCATCAACCGCTTTCATCAGTACTTGGTTTTGTACTTTTGCATCAAACCCCTCTTGTGCCCCCATGAAATCCAAGAAAAAGTCAGCCACTTTGCGCCCGACTCGCCCTTTGATAAAGGAGATATACCGGTTTGATTGAGGATCTCTTGCCAACAGTGTTAAATCAATGCGCGCGACCAGTTGAATCTTGCTGGTTTCAATATGCTGGCTCACCTGTAATTCGAGATTATCATTAACACTGATGGATTCATTATTTTGTAGTAGCGCGATTAAAAGATAATCACTTGCAGTCCAGCTATATTTGCTGATTAACAAAATCCCCTGTTCTGCAAAATCATGCTTTTGCAGTTCATCAACCAAAAAATTCGCGGCCTGTTGAGAAAAACTGACAAAATCTAACTCCCCAGCAACTTCTTTTTGCAAAGCACGCTGAAATAGCTGTGTTTTTTCAGTTTCAGGGGCAAAGGCGGCAAAAGCTTTATTGGTTTTGCTTTGATAAGTACGATGCAGCTCCATTAAAAATTGTTCTATTGACGGTGAGATAGGCAACTCGCCCTCGCGCATTTTACACTGGAGCACCCCTTCAGGGCTGTAATTTAATGAGTGTAGAATAATATTATTAGCGGAAATCTTCATAGTGGTCGCACCATATTGAGAAAAGAGAGAGTGAATACTCTATTTTGAATTATATACCCATGTTACTTTAAGGAGCAAAATCAGCAAGGCAAATTATGCTTAGATAGGAGGCATAAAATTGAAGGGTCGTGGTCCTACATTGAGGTTTTATAACAGCGTAGATGAGTACAATTTGACTTGCCCTACGAAGCTCTGCTCGAAAAGCCGCATTGCGTTAGCGTATTCGATAAGTGAGTAACCATTACGCCTTATTCTGATCTCCGAGCTGAGTTCTGATAAAGCTCTTTGAGTTATCATGGGTATACACATCGAAAGAACCAATAATAGTAAGCACACTGCCAAAAAAATAGATTTAACGAATAAAAACAAAAACTAGGTCAACTTTTTTAATGGTATGTTATTATATGCTTTCTTTTTTTATTAGAGTTAATAAATTCCCTATGCCAATTATATCTAAATATTCGAGCCAAAAAATTGAAGATATCCTTAATGAAGTCCTTGCCGTGTTGCACAAAAATGACGTGTCTGTCGATTTAAGTTTAATGATTCTCGGTAATACCCTCACCCATATTATCAATGGCAATGTCCCAAAGGACAAACGCGCAGTGCTGAGCGAAAAATTTATAAAAGCCTTTACCGCTTCGATTAACTCAAAAGATAAATAGATCATATGGTTGAAACTGGTCATAAATTTCACGATAATGTCTCCCGTTTAATCAGCTGGGGGCATTGGTTTACTTTTTTTAATATGCTTCTCGTTTCATTGATCAGTCTGCGTTATATCAAATATGCAGGATTACCCGACACACTTCTCGGTATCGCCTATCAATTTGTTAGTTTAATCGGTCATTTTAGTTTTTTAAGTGCGATGGTTTTTGCCGTAGTTTTATTCCCGCTGGCATTCATTATTCCCTTCCACCGGCTCTACCGTCTTTGTGCAATACTGATCAGCACCGCAGCCATTACCTTTCTGATCCTTGATACGCAAATATTCAAAATTTACAATTTTCATCTTAATCCTTTAATCTGGCAGTTTTTACAACGCCCAGAACAAGTTGAACAGATTTATTCCATTAACTTACACTATATTTCGATTCCCATTATTTTTACCCTTGAATTGATTATCTCGTTTTTTGTTTGGAAGAAATGCCGCGTCCTACAAGCTAAAGCGATAGGTAAACCGATCGCTATTTTTCTATTTACAGCCTTTATTCTCACCCATTTAACCTTTATATGGGCTGATGCAACACAATATCGACCGATTACACAGCAAAAATCCATCTACCCGCTTTCATATCCAATGACCGCCCGCAGTTTCTTAAAAAAACAGGGGTGGTTAAATGACGATAAATTTGCTCGTCGTATCAGTCAACAAAGCGCGAACACAGCAAACCAGCTGCGTTACCCTGCTAGCACGTTAATATATTCACCACAGCAACAGGGAATAACGACTAAAAACATTTTATTGATAACCGTTGATTCATTACGTGCTGATATGCTTAACGAAAAAAACATGCCGTTTTTATATCAGGTCAGTCAGCAAGGGTTAACTTATAACAACCATTTTAGTGGTGCAAGTAATCGTTCCCAAGGGTTATTCAGCCTATTTTACGCACTCCCCAATCGTTATTGGTCAGAGATAACGCTTAACTATATCCCTCCTGTTTTGATCTCTCGACTAGCAGAGCTAGGTTATCAATTTGGTCTTTTTTCAAGCATCGGATTTCTACATCCAGAGTTTTTACAAAGTAGTTTTAGTCAGCTAAGTAGTGACGAGTTGCAAAATTACGCGAGCATAAATAACAACCAAACTATCACCGAAAAATGGCAGAAATGGCTGGCGAAACAAAACAGCGCCACAAAATGGTTTAGTTTTTTACATTATGAAAAGGCTCAACAATCGAATGCCGAAAATGATGCGACATTAAGCTTGTCGGCACGAGAAGAGATACTCGTAGACTATCAACAGCAAGTCCTCAATACAGATAATCACATTAAGAAAGTGATCACTACATTAAAACGTAAACAGCAATTAAAGAATACAATCGTATTGATTACCGGTACACATGGTGCGTCTTTTATAAAGAAATCGACGATAGAAGCGACCATTAATAATGCGCATGTACCCTTAATTATTTTATGGCCAGGAAAAGAACCACAGCAGATAGTACGCTTGACCAGCCATCTTGATATTGTCCCAACTTTAATGAAGGAATTACTGGGTAGTCAATCGCCTGCCAATCAATTTAGCAGTGGTCAGAGTTTATTTGATGAAACAGACCGCCCCTATATACTTTCCGGTGATTTAAACAAATATGTTATTTATGAACGCGATAAGATCACACGGTTTTCAAATGACGGTCAGATAGAAAGCATTGACTGGCAAGGGAAATCATTAAACGAAGAGCACGTTGGTATTACGTTGCTAATAGATGTGCTATCTAAACTACGACGTTTCAATGCAGATTGATGATCAATGTCAATATACCCATACGGTTTGGGTATATTGAAACCCCTTTAGCTTTCTAGGTTTATACTCCCCCCCTTGCACTATCTCGTTACACGATGAAGTTTAAACTCAATCTAATAATTTCTTATGCCTTCAGCTTGTTAAAATAGCTGTTAGCTATGTTATTGCTTTTATTATTAGAGTAACAAACCTCAGAGAGGGATAAAAAATCGACACAATCCAATTATTTCCATACATTTCTGCGTTAACTCAGCAATTAATAGCCGCCGATTACGACGCTGAGCTTCCTTGAGCTACACAATATTAACTTCAGGATATTAATAATGATTCCTCTTTTTTTGTTTGAAAAAATGAAAAGAGCGTATTTTTATGGGAGAAAGTCGATATAAAGAGGATATTTTTTGAAAGAGGAAAAAGAGAAAGTTCTATAGTGATAAAGCAACGCTATAAAATTAAAACTGCTATAACGAAAAAACCCACTGCAAGCAGTGGGTTTTTAAATGTGGCGGAGGAGGAGAGATTTGAACTCTCGGACGGGGTAAACCGTCGCTGGTTTTCAAGACCAGTGCATTCAGCCGCTCTGCCACCCCTCCGTAACGGGGCGTATAATAAGGAAATTAACCTAAAAAGCCAAGCACTTTTTACACTTTATTTTAAATTTACCCCTTTTAGTGAATTGCCCCTTTTATTACACCGCAATCCCCATTATATTTGTACCCCTTCTCGCCATTCTTTAATCGTTTGAGCAGTGTATTCATTTTAAGGTTTTATTTTATGTTTCAAAACAATCCATTGCTAAGTCAATTAAAAGAAAAAATTCAGGAAAACACCCCTAAACGTCAAGGTATTGTAAAAGCGACCGAGCGCGGTTATGGCTTTTTAGAAACAGATAAAGGTAAACGTTTCTTTATTCCACCCAATGAGATGAAAAAAGTCCTGCATGGAGACTCCATAAGTGCGATTATCCGCGAGAATGGCGACAAATCGACAGCTGAGCCTAAGCAGTTAAAGAAAACAGCAACGGATCTCTTTGTGGCACGTTTATCTATCCAACCACAGCGGATCTCAATACAGCCTAATAACCCGCTACTAAAAGCTTTCTTTAAAATCAAGGGGGGGCAAGCATTAGCCGCACAGGGATATCAAGATGGTGACTGGGTAAAAGTTAAATTATTAAGTCATGCACTAGAAGGCAAGGGCTTCTTGGCCCAAGTCATTGAAAAAATAGCGGATGCGAATGACCCCTTTGCATACCGACAAATCACTGTTGCCACCCATAATTTACCCGATAAAGCACCTGAATTTGATCATCCTTGGCAAGTACTCGATCCGCAGCTTGAACGTAGCGATTTAACTAAATTGCCTTTTTTCACCATTGATGGCGCCAATACACAGGATATGGATGATGCCCTTTATATCGAAGAAAGAGATCATGGCTGGGAGTTAACCATCGCCATTTCCGATCCGTCTGCCTATGTGCCTGAAAACAGTGAAATGGACAGAGAAGCCAAACGCCGCGCTTTTACCCTTTACCTACCGAATTTTAACGTCCCTATGCTACCGCGCGATTTAAGCGATAGTCTTTGTTCATTAAAAGAGGGAGAGAAGCGAGTAACATTATGCTGCACACTACAAATTAATCACGATGGCAAAATTGAAGGCGAACCACTGTTTTACGCGGCATGGATCAAATCCCATTATCGCCTTAACTACAGCGATGTTTCCAACTACCTTGAAAATGAAGAATCGACTGACGATATATGGAAACCTAACCGCCAACTCGCTGAACAGTTGCAAATATTAAATAGCGCCACACTAAAACGGCTACAGTGGCGCAGTGATAATAATGTTGTTTTTAAAAGCCAACCTGATTACACCTTAAAGCTTAATAATAGAGGTGAAGTTTATGAAATATTATGTGAACCTAGACGCAGTGCCAACCGACTAGTTGAAGAATCGATGATCGCTGCCAACATATGTGCGGGTAATTTTTTAGCAAAACATAAACGACAAGGGATATTTAATACCCATTCAGGTTTTGCTTCTGACCGTTTACAAAAAGCGCAGGCGTTACTCGCTGAATTCGCTATCGAAACAGATGTCGAATCTTTAGCGACACTTCAGGGTTATACCAAGATACGCCAACAAACCAGTGCCTTGCATAATGCTTATCTGGATCATCGACTACGCAAGCTACTTACTTATGCGGATACAAAAACCACCCCTGAAGCGCACTTCACCGTTGGCGTCGCGCATTATGCTACTTGGACTTCGCCAATCCGAAAATATGGTGATCTACTCAATCATCGTTTAATAAAGTCCATTTTATTAAACGAAAATAATATCGAGATTGATCAAGATATCGGCATCTTGCTTAGTGAAAAACGTAAGTTACAGCGTCTGGCTGAACGCGATGTAAATAACCTCTTGTACAGCCAGTACCTGAAAGGTCAGGAACAATCGCAATGGCGTTATAAAGCGGAAATATTTGATATTATCAAAGCAGGCCTACGCGTCAGAATACAAGAAAATGGGGCTACTTTCTTTATTCCAGCTAGCCTACTTTGCAAAGACAGCAAAGATGCAAAATTGATCAACTGTAATAGCGAACAAGGTAAAGTCATGATCGCAGAACAAACCGAGTTACAACTTGGCGATATTATCGATGTCATGCTCAATAACGTCAAAGTTGAAAGTGGCCAATTAATCGGAAAATTGGCCGATCCACTTTTAGTTTCAGAATAAAAGCCAGTTTGAAGTTAAGCTATCGTTAGTTACTCGCTTAACTTCAAACAGTTAGTAACGCCATAAATCCACATAAACTTCGCGGTTAAGAATAATCAACAGTTATGCTAGAATCCGGCTCACGTTACTCCATATAAAGCAAGTTAGGCAAAAATAATGAGTGTTGATTTACTACAAGCTGAAAGACCCCTTTTCTCCTATCCCAAATTCCAAGCAAGGTCTGAAAAAGCAGCGCCGTTTTTGCCTATGTCACGCAAAGAGATGAAAAAACTCGGCTGGGATAGTTGCGATATTATCTTAGTGGTCGGAGATGCCTATGTTGATCATCCTAGTTTTGGTATGGCAATTATTGGTCGTACACTTGAAGCACAAGGTTATCGGGTCGGCATTATTGCTCAACCAGACTGGCTGAGTAAAGATGCCTTTATGGCACTCGGCAAACCCAATCTGTTTTTTGGTGTTTCTGCCGGTAATATGGACTCAATGATCAATCGCTACACTGCTGAACGCCGTCTTCGCCATGATGATGCCTACACGCCAAACGATGAAGGTGGCAAACGTCCGGATCGCGCCGTACTCGTTTATACCCAACGTTGTAAAGAAGCCTATAAAAGCGTTCCGGTTGTGATTGGCGGTATTGAAGCGAGTTTACGCCGTATAGCTCATTATGATTACTGGTCAGACAAAGTACGCCGTGCGGTTATTCTCGATGCTAAAGCCGATATTCTCTTATATGGCAATGCAGAACGCCCGCTATTAGAAGTCGCTTACCGTATTTCTCAGGGTGAGCCCGTTGCACAGATGCAGGACATTCGCGGCACAGCCATTTTATGTAAACAAGCATTACCAAATTGGCAGGGGATTGATTCACGTAAAGTCGATCAGCTCGGAAAAATAGATCCTATTATTAACCCTTATGCCGATATTAACGTCGCCTGCGCAACGCAAAAATTAGCAGATCAGTCATTAAATGAAGACCCAACTCAAGTTATTACTATTCAGCCGGAGCAGTATCGTCCCGCCAAGAAGAATCCTTGGGAAAAAACTTATATCCAATTGCCCAGTTATGAAAAGGTCAGTCAGGATAAAATCCTTTATGCACACGCTTCGCGTATCATGCACCAAGAAACCAACCCAGGTTGCGCGCGCGCTTTAGCACAATATCACGGCGAACGTCTGGTGTGGATAAATCCACCGGCCTACCCGCTGACCACCGAAGAGATAGATAGCGTATTTGCGTTACCTTATCAGCGCATCCCGCATCCCGCTTACGGTGAGGCTAAAATACCCGCTTACGACATGATCCGTTTCTCCATTAATATTATGCGCGGCTGTTTCGGGGGCTGCACTTTCTGCTCAATAACAGAACATGAAGGACGGGTAATACAAAGTCGTTCAGAAGACTCTATTATTAAAGAGATAGAAACTATTCGCGACACCGTGCCTGGTTTTACAGGGGTAATTTCTGATTTGGGTGGCCCAACGGCCAATATGTACCGCCTCAAATGTAAAAGCCCGAAAGCGGAGCAAACCTGTCGCCGCCTTAGCTGCGTATTCCCAGATATCTGCCATCATATGAATACCGACCATGAGCACACGATCAACCTCTATCGCCGTGCACGTAAACTATCGGGTATTAAAAAAGTATTAATCGCCTCAGGCGTCCGTTATGACCTTGCAGTGGAAGATCCTCGTTACGTCAAAGAGCTGGTTGAACACCATGTTGGCGGTTATCTAAAAATCGCCCCAGAGCACACTGAAAAAGGCCCATTAGATAAAATGATGAAGCCGACCATGAGCAGTTATGAAACCTTTAAAAATATGTTTGAGCAATACTCAAAGGCCGCGGGTAAAAAACAGTATCTGATCCCTTACTTTATTTCAGCACATCCGGGCACAACCGATCTGGATATGGTTAACCTCGCTTTATGGCTAAAAAGTAATAACTTTAAGCTCGATCAAGTGCAGAATTTCTATCCTTCACCACTTGCCAATGCAACCACCATGTACCATACAGAGAAAAATCCACTGCATAAGATATCTAAAGATAGTGAAGAGGTGTTTACCGCAAAAGGAGGACGTCAGCGTAAAATTCACAAAGCAATCTTGCGCTATCATGTGCCTGAAAACTGGCCATTAATTCGTGAAACATTAAAGAAATTGGGGCTAGCACGCAAATTGATTGGTAAAGGAGAAAATTATTTAGTGCCGCCTGAATCACGCAATGAAGCGCAAGGAATTATCAGCCAAGCTAAATTTTCAACCAATAATAAGCCTGCGCAAGCAGCGGTTACTCGTTTTACTGGTACCGCACAATTTAAGAAAAGTGCCAGTGTTAAACAAGGTGATACACAAACCAAAGCAAAAAAAGGTGGGAAGAAACCGATCTCCTTGGGCAGTGGCAACCCCTTAAGCAACACCAATAAGAAAACCGTGAAGTTTACAACCAATAATAAGAAGCCACGGTAACCTTACCATTGAGTCTAAAATAAAAAGGGACGTTTTAACGTCCCTTTTTATAGCTGCTTATCTATTAAATCTTCGATCGTCCGGAAAATGAGTGCGACAGCGTTGTACTATCAACATATTCCAACTCGCCACCAACGGGTACGCCATGCGCAATACGGGTCACTTGAATCGCATGTTTTTTAGCCATGGAGGCAATATAATAAGCCGTTGCTTCCCCTTCTACCGTCGGGTTTGTCGCCAAGATAATTTCACTAATATTACCTGAGCTTATCTGCTGTTCAAGTAGCGGTAAGCCCAATTGCGCAGGCCCAACACCGTCAAGCGGAGAAAGATGCCCCATTAATACAAAATAGGTGCCGGAAAAAAGCGCCGTCTGTTCAATCGCCAATACATCAACGGGCATCTCCACAACGCAGATCATACCACTGCCATTACGTTTTTCATTTTTACAAATAGAACACAAATCATCTTCAGTAAAAGTCCGGCATTGCTGACAATGACCTATCTCATTCACCCCGCGCTCAAGCAGGCGGCTTAATGTTAATGCGCCTTGACGATTTTTATCTAAAAGATGATAAACCATACGCTGTGCCGATTTAGGACCAACGCTAGGTAGACATTGCAACGCTTGCATTAGATCTTCAAGTAAGGAACTAGAGCTCATAATTTGGCTTCTTATGGTTAATGATTATCAGGCGCGCATTATAAATTTTCACTATACACAAGTACATTGATTTATACCCAAGTGAGTGCCAGATCAACTCATCCTAAAGCGCATAAACTTATGTTTGCTTAGTACTACTGAGCGAGATACATATAAAGTCCAGTTCCCGCCATAATGCTAAGCAGCGCATTACCTCGCCAAAGATGCAAGACGACCACCAATGTCAGTGCAAGTAGTTCTATCGGGCCATCACTTAACGCGCTAAAACGTAGATCGCGAAAACAGTAAAGCAGCAAAAGTACCATCATTGTCGGCGGCAAATAGCGTCCCAGATAGCGCAGCAGCGGGTGGTCACTGATTTTATACAGCACTACAAAAGGCAGAGCCCGCGTTATAAAAGTGGCAACGGCCATCACGGCGATAAATAATAAAAGATAAGCACTATTTTGCATCTAAGCGACTCCTTCTGCAGGCAACTTAGGTAATTTTGTTTTACCACGCGACAGCAATAGCAGAATAATAGAAAGCAGAATAGACATCAGCAGCATATTGTCACGACTAAATAACCAGATAGACATCAAACCGACAATTGTTGCCATCACAAAAGGCCGCGATTCTCGGACCACTTTGTACTGCTCAATAGCCAACACCATAAACAGCGCTGGAAGCGTGAATTCAAGCCCCGTGGTATTAACGCTTAAATTAGCCCCAAGAATGGCACCCAGTATCGATCCGATCACCCAATAGCTATGATTCAATACCGTGATCAATAGATAAAAGTCGATCTCCTTTTTATCTTTAGGCGCACTAGTGCCCGTAAGCAATGAATAAGTTTCGTCGGTTAATCCAAAGATCAAATAAAACTTGCGCCACCAGCAGGCATTAAACTTATCAATCAAGGAAATCCCATAAAACAAATGCCGAGAGTTTAATAATAACGTAGTGATAGCCACTTCCACTAAACCAGCATGGCTAGCCAACAATCCAACGGCCATAAACTGCCCTGCGCCTGCGTAGATAAGCGTCGACATGAGTGCCGCATACCCCCAATGAAAACCGAGTTCATTAAACAATATTCCAAACGCCATCCCTAAAGGAAGGTAGCCAAATAATACTGGGAGAGTGGTTTTAAAAGCAGTCAGAAAAAGGGACTTGTTCATTGATATCTATCTCCAATTTTTAACTAAGATAGCGCTTAGAGAAAAACTGATTTAATCACTTCAGCAAAAAAGTGTATTAAGGTGGTTTGGGTATAAGATGCTGCAAGGATTATACTCATCGAGCGACTCACCGCAAGCCGAAGGCAAATTTTTATTGCCTGACAATAAAACGCTCGTTACGCTAATTTAATCGCATAATAAGCAGCGCAATATAGTACAGATTAATATTGCTTTAAATCGCTTTACACTTATAATTAAACTGTATACTTAAACAGTGGTTTGTATGAAAATTATCCCGATAACAGCCAGTGCTGGTATTACCGGCTTTGAAAGCCCAGCCAGCGATTACCTACAACTGCCATTAAGCCTTGATGCATTATTAATTGAGCACCCTAGCGCCACCTTTATCGGCAAAGCCGATGGTCATTCCATGCAGGGGGTTGGAATATTTAATGGCGATATTTTAATTGTCGATAGACAACTACAAGTTAAAAACCGTGATGTTATTGTCGCAAATTTTAATGGTGAATTTATCTGTAAAATATTAGACACACAAAATCGCTTATTACTTTCGGCTAACAAACAGTTTCAAGATGTGCAAATCAGCCAGCATGATCAGTTCACTATTGAAGGTGTGGTGATTCGCTCAATTCGATGTCACCGCCCTAGTCATCTATTAACGGAAAAAAATTAATGTATGCGCTGGTCGATGCAAATTCTTTCTATTGCAGTGCAGAACAAGTTTTTCGTCCAGAATGGCGCGGAAAGCCATTAATTGTATTATCTAACTGATGTTACGCATTATCACTAAACTTTCATTTCGAAAACCGCTAAAGTAGAGCCATGAATAAAAATAAACAAATATTTGAGCTGTACATTGATTATCTTGTCACCTCATTCAGTTAC
>NZ_JAHNZV010000289.1 GCF_022267535.1 Psychromonas antarctica | reverse complement strand
ACTTTAACAGGATCAGTATGAAAGTAACCACCAAGGTCGACTTTTGCACCTTGTGCAGCGTTTAACTCATTAATAATAGTAGCTTCATTTTCAGATAAGGCTTTAGCCAGCGGTGCAAAAGTCGCCTGTAATGCTTTATCTTGCGTTTGCGCCGCAAGCGCTTCGGCCCAATACATAGCTAAGTAGAAATGGCTACCACGGTTATCCAGCTCATTCACCTTACGGGAAGGTGATTTATCTTCTTTAAGGAATTTGCCATTAGCAATATGTAAAGTTTGTGCAAGAATAACTGCTTTTTCATTTCCGGTTTTAAACGCAATATCTTCGATAGAAACCGCCAGTGCTAAAAACTCACCCAACGAGTCCCAACGCAAATGTCCTTCTTCAATAAATTGCTGTACATGTTTAGGAGCAGAACCACCTGCACCCGTTTCGAATAAACCTCCCCCCGCAAGTAAAGGCACAATTGATAACATTTTTGCACTGGTACCAAGTTCTAAAATAGGGAATAGATCAGTTAAATAATCACGTAACACATTACCTGTGACTGAAATCGTATTTTTACCTGCAAGTACGCGTTTTAAAGTAAATTTAATCGCATCATTCGGTG
>NZ_JAHNZV010000288.1 GCF_022267535.1 Psychromonas antarctica | reverse complement strand
CTGCTGGCTGAAAAAGTAGGCGAGGCATTAACCCGTTACAGTTACGACGGATTAGGGCGATTAAATGCAGTCTGTGACGCACAGGGCTTAGTGACCGAATATCAACGTAATACTCGCGGACAAGTCTCGCAACAGATTAGTTATCATTCGGATGACAACCAGACAGCGAGCCAGCCCGATAATCGCACCACCACTCAATACCAATACGACGATGCCGGGCGTTTAATTCGCATAATAAATGCCAATGGTGAAAACACGCATTACAATTACGCTGGCTTAGCGCAACCCACTAAAAAAACCTTTGCCGATGGCAGCTGGCTGAATTATCACTATGATAAAGAGCGCAATCTGATTGGTATCGAGCGCAGTGATGAAGCCACTTATCAAATACAATACAGCGCGACAGAAAAACCAACCAAACTCATCGGTTTTGACGGCCGAGAGCAAACTTTTCAATATGATGTGCTCGATAAATTAGTGGCCGTTAATGATGGCGATAGCCGCTTTATTACACTTAAACGCGATAATCGTGGCCGTATTATTGACCAGCATAGCGTTAAATTACCTAACGATGGAGATGGTACGTTTAACAGCCATAATTTTTATCAATATGACAAGATTGGTCG
>NZ_JAHNZV010000287.1 GCF_022267535.1 Psychromonas antarctica | reverse complement strand
TCTTTATGGGGTTTAAAAGGGTTTTTTATATCTGCAATTAATTTAAAACTCGCAGGGAATTGGCTTGGGTGAGTAAATTCTGCTGGTGTTATCATACAATATTTCCAATAGGGGTTAGTTTTTCAATAATCTTAATGGCTTTATTTCCTTTGAGTGCAGCAAGGGTTTGTGGAGTGCGCTCTAGCGTTAATGTTTCAACAATACCAAACTTTTGTTTAATTGTTGGGTTATTATTTTTTGTTAACCCATTGCCTAAAAAGTCCTCATTACTGCCCAATTTATCATGTAAATTAACCCTTGCTTCAAAAGCATCAATATCATCACCTTGTTTTACTAATACTTTGTTAAACTTTACCATGTCATCTTTATCCCAAACATTTATTTTTTTAGCTTTAGCTTGGTTGTACAGTTTGTTATAAGTTGCTTGGTATTCGGGCGTATAGAGTGCATCAATGGTCGCATCATCAATGCCATCTAACTCATTTTTCGCAAATTGTGAAATTTCGCTAAACGTGGGAGTGATTGACTCTGCTCCAGAGGTCTCTACAGCTTTATGGGTATCAACAATCACCATTGAGTAGGTGCTTTCTGGGTGATATGTTAACCCAAGAATTTCAGCACAACGTTGCGGGT
>NZ_JAHNZV010000286.1 GCF_022267535.1 Psychromonas antarctica | reverse complement strand
TAATCCAGGCGTTGGGAGGCCGTTAGCTTTTGCTCAACTACCGTGTGTTCATTCGTCCAGATTTGTCCATAGCGTTCGAGGATATAGTCAACCTCATCTGGAAAGTGATTGATGACATCGACAAATTGCCGTCTGGCGTGACTGTTACACAGTGAGGTCACTGACTCCCTCACCGTGGGTTGATTACTCGGCAATGCATCACTCATGATAATGGGTTTCGCACGGCATTGACCGCGTTTGTGCAAAATGCTATCGATGAACTCTCCCGCATGACCAATGTTGGTTTCAAACAGAACAATATGTCGGTTGTCAGCGAGGGTTGCGATAACCCCTGAGGTATAAACGCCTGTGCGCAGTTGGGTTTTATCACTGTTACGGACTTTTTTCTCAATCGATGTTTGGTCAAGAATGCGGTGGGTAGTGTCGTCTAAATAATAATGTGCGGCATCGGCTGCTAAAGTAAACAGGGTTTGATACACAGGATAAATCGCGTCACACACCAGCTCAACTTGATCAAACACGGTCGAGGCGGTCATTTTAACGCCCAGTAATTTTTGAATGCTGCCCTGACGATAAAAAGGCAACCCAGCAAAGTATTTGTAAATCGCCATTAATGCGCGTGCTGAGTAGCCATATTTT
>NZ_JAHNZV010000285.1 GCF_022267535.1 Psychromonas antarctica | reverse complement strand
GATATTGCCCCATTTCCAACTGCGATTCGGAGAGCCGATTCGCAAATTCATTGAAAATAGGATCGCCAAAAACATCCAACCAACCTATTCATCAATTTACACTTCACAATGTGGAGTGAAATTTAACGCCCGCAATAAACGGCGCTAGGTTTGGCGACGATTTTGCGGTTTTTTGTTTTTGCAAAATAGGCGACAAACCGTAAAGCGTCCGATTTGATTGCCTTGTTAAATTTTAGCGACTTGTTTGCTCTTTGCCTACAAGACGCTTGATGCTTGATATTGTTTTAACTTGAAACCACACCGATTTATTTTACGCTACTTTTAGCAACGAAGTAGGCCCTTTTCAAACAGCAAAACTAAAATCGTTAACGCCAAACCTATGATTAAATTAGCCAAGCGCGTTTACCACAGACCAACTCGAAAAATCCGCACAATGCCAACGGCGAATCAAAAAGCCGATTAGAATACTCTTTGAAAATGAGATTGCGTAAAACAGCAACCTAACCAATTTACAATTTTTACATTTCACAAATCGGAGTGAAATTTAACGCCGCTAAACACTGGCGCATAGATTTGGCGACGTTTTTGCAGCTTTTTGTTTTTGCAAAAAAGACGACAAAGCGTAATGCGTCCAGTGCTTTGCCTTGTTAAGTTTTGCGACTTGTAAGCTGG
>NZ_JAHNZV010000284.1 GCF_022267535.1 Psychromonas antarctica | reverse complement strand
CGCATTGACTCACTAAAATTCATACTACTAATATGTCGTTGCCTCATCTAAAATAACACTAGTTGTGATTCTTTTAAGATGAGGTAACTAGAAATGATTAAGTCTATGAGTCTAAATGCGAGAAAGGAATTTTTGGCTAGCATTAAACAAAAATATCATGACGCTAACTGGATAGATAAAGGGAAAATACTTGATGGAATAGTTGCTGCTACAGGCTATGAAAGAAAATATACGATCCAATTGTTGAATGCCATCAATCAGAATATCTCACCAAAAAAGCGCAAGACACCCCATCGCTACGACGAACAACTACGACAAGCTCTACTTTCTGTTTGGTATGCGGCTAATCAAATATGCTCTAAACGTCTAGTGCCATTTTTACCCTATCTAGTCGAAGCAATGGAACGTCATGGTCATCTACGCTTACCTATTGGTGTACGAGAACGATTACTACAAATTAGTCCTTCTACTGTTGACAGGATGTTAAAGCCTGAACGAGAAAAAATAAAACAATCTGTAAGCACTACTCGTAAAGGGAATTTATTAAAGCACCAAATTCAAGTCAGAACATTTGCTGATTGGGATGACGTTATTCCTGGATTTCTGGAAGCTGACCTCGTCGCTCATTGTGGGGGCAATACCAATGGCTCTTTTTTGAATACGCTCACATTAGTTGACATTGC
>NZ_JAHNZV010000283.1 GCF_022267535.1 Psychromonas antarctica | reverse complement strand
ATTATTTCCTAACTTCCGCGAACTTGAATACAAAATCCCATTATATCCAGCATCATAAGCTCGGTTTGATATATTCCCAGTATAGCGGTACACCATATTTTTTTGTACATCATTAGTGACTTTTGTCGTTAATAGATGATTATCTATATCCATACTTTTTATGATATTCGGATCAGTTAAATCTAGAATATTATCTATTTGTACATCGCCAACGAATAGTGACTTACCTTTAATATTTTTCCTTACTTCCATATAAGAGGTAACAACATTTTCACCTAAGTACACATCACCTCCGGTTTTTCTATATTTGGGATCTGAAAAACGATATGATTCACTCGGGTTTGTGCTAATTGCAGGAAAATCAGAGTCATAAATTTTATGACCATCCATAGCTACTTTAGAACCATGCCCTGCAGTTATATTCGGAACAACCTTCGGTTTCGCAGTTACATTCCCCAATTTAGCCACAGTATTCATCGACGGCAACGATCCCAACGCCCGAATACCGACAAGTGATGCGACTATTATACCCAATCCGTGAACCGTATCTAGTTGATCAGGAGAATAGCTATGCCCTTCAGCCATTTTCATCATTATTTCTTCACCACCGGGCGAAGCGCAAGGGCCATAAACGGGTGTACAAGTCAAAGCTATATAGTTTTTTTGCGTTAGAGTTAACTCCCCTCCCTTCGGCCCA
>NZ_JAHNZV010000282.1 GCF_022267535.1 Psychromonas antarctica | reverse complement strand
AAACTGTTTGAATGAACTGAATACACTGGCGGACTGAAGTCCGCGCCCCTCAATAAGCTAAAGGCAACAGGCTGTTTGTACTTTCTCTGGGGCGCAGGCTTTAGCCTGCTTTGTTTTTACAAAATACGGTGCGAACTGTTTGTAATGAACAAACACTGGCGGACTGAAGTCCGTGCCCCTAAATAAGGTTCATTCAACGTGTGGCAACATGCTGTTTGTACTTTCTCTGGGGCGCAGGCTTTAGCCTGCTTTGTTTTTATAAAATACTGTACGAACTGTTTGAACAAACACTGGCGGACTGAAGTCCGCTGCCCTCAACAGGATAAACGCAATGTTTGGGATCATGCTGTTTGTACTCTCTCTGGGGCGCAGACTTTAGCCTGCTTTGTTTTTACAAAATATACTGTGCGAACTGTTTGAATGAACAAACACTGGCGGACTGAAGTCCGCGCCCCTAAATAAGGTTCATTCAACGTTTTGGAGCATGCTGCTTGCAGGAAATCTGCAAAGGTCTCTGCGGTATATTGTATGGCATTAAAAGTTTCAACAGGATTAGTAATAGTATGCACCAGCCCTGTGGCTGCGTTAAATTTATCCCATGACGTTAAGGTTTCATAGGTTGATTTAGCACCTTCTGCCATGCTGTAACCCGCTTCTGCATTGAGTTTCATCAAACACGCGCCAAAGGCTTCTGGGAAATT
>NZ_JAHNZV010000281.1 GCF_022267535.1 Psychromonas antarctica | reverse complement strand
TTTGATTCAGGTAATCGCCATCGAAATTGTAATTTAGGGCTACTCACTAATCTAAAGAGTGATGCACCACATAAATTCCCTCGATTGCTTTTACCAAATAGTACCCAAGTCTTAGCCTGATTTGGTGTCGGGCGTTTGATCCATTTCATCATTAACGATTTAATAGAACAGCGATATTTCCTAGCCAACCATTTAGCAAGTTTCCAGAAAACAATACGATCAATTTTACTGTAAACTTTTGCGGTATAATCAGTATGTCGATAAAATTGTGCCCAGCCCTTAAGTTTCCGACTGAGTTGTTCAACTTTGTCTATCTTGCTACAGCTGTGATCACTAGATAAAGCTTGGCTCAATGAATGAGAAAATGCTTTAGCCTTACCATGTGGAATACCAGATACCACACGCATATTACCTTTAGGACCACGTTTCCTTATGATCCTATGCCCAAGGAAGATAAAACCATCATCCACATGCGTAATATGGGTCTTCTCCATATTGAGTGTGAGTTTGAGCTTACCTTCAAGGAAGTTTCGACATTGATCGCGTATCACTTCTGCTTGCTGTTTATTGCCTTTGACAATCACAAGAAAATCATCGGCATAACGACAATAAGCAACCGCTGGTTTCCATTGTCTCTTTTCCTCTAGCGCAATGTTGCGTTTATCTTGGATAGTACGATTCCAGTACCAGCGGTCTTTACGTGCTTTCTTACTTAAGTAAC
>NZ_JAHNZV010000280.1 GCF_022267535.1 Psychromonas antarctica | reverse complement strand
CAGCAATTCTCGCTCAAATGATCTTTGCTAAGATAAAACAGCTTTTTCAGCTGTTTTTCCATTTTATGCTCGTCAACCTGTGCTTTCCTTGGTTTTTCCTTTTTCAAACAGGCAAGGATCAAGCTACACAGTTAAGTGCATTCATTTATAAAGCGACTTTTTAGGTTGTTTTTACGGCAGTTACCTCATAATTATCAGGGTGTAATAATAAATCCATTAAATGCTCCCAGTCATCTACGACCAGTATCCTAATGGTTGCTCTAAAGTTTTCCCATAAATGTGATTTTGAACCGAATGATGTTCTACATGCTTGATAAACGCCATCTGTTAATTCAAATATTTGATGGAAATAAAAGGCTAATAGTGTCAATAAGTACATATTGTAACTAAGATTTTTTTGACCGTGTCCGTAATTGTGCTCCAAGTAATAGCCTTGGTTTTTAAGTGTATTAAAACACTCATTTTCAATTTTCCAGCGGCATCGACCTGCTCGACTCATCATCTCAACATTATTTGCTGTTATTTCTATATCGGTAACCCAGCTATTGGTATAAGTGATTTTCCCTTTTGCATTTTTTAATTGGTATTTGAACCAATTAACTTCAATCGCTTTCTCTCCGCCGTGTAAGGGGACTTGATTTTGCCAAGTATAAATATGCGTTCGTCCTTTCTCATCCTCATATTCTGTTGTGGGTAATGATTCATAGGCATCAAGCCATTCAGTTAGATAA
>NZ_JAHNZV010000028.1 GCF_022267535.1 Psychromonas antarctica | reverse complement strand
ATTATAACCTAATCATTTCCCTCATTTCATCAAATAAAGATGTGTCGATTATGGAGAGCAGATTATGTCAACATTGCACGGTGATGGGAGTAATATATCCCTTTCTAAACTTGATGTCCTAGACGAATTCGTCAATATCTTTGGTATTAAAGTTCATGCCTTAACTGCATTACAAGCTTTAGATAATATCGATAGCGCCATCAAAAATAGGCGCTCATTACATATTGGTATGCTAAATGCTGCAAAGATCGTTAATATGAAGCGTAACCCTGCTTTAGGTGAAGATGTTCGATCTTCTAATATGATTCTCGCCGATGGTAGCTCTGTTGTGATGGCAAGCCGGATACTCAGAAAAGCGCTTCCCGAAAGAGTGGCTGGTATTGATTTGATGCATGGCATTTTGGCGCGAGGAAATAAAGAAGGTTATCGCGTTTTCTGTTTGGGAGCGACCTCAGAAATATTAGCTAAAACAGAAGCTGTGATAGCGCTACAGTACCCAGGCGTAGTGATTGCGGGTACGCAACATGGTTATTTTGGCGATAGTGACGAAGAAGCTATTGCGCAAAAAATTGCAGACTCCAATGCTGATGTTATATTTGTCGCTATTACCTCACCGAAAAAAGAGCAATTTATGGCGCGCTGGAACAAAGTTATGTGTATCCCTGTCGTGCATGGTGTTGGTGGTTCATTTGATGTGCTAGCAGGTAAAGTGCAGCGCGCCCCTCTAATCTGGCAAAAATCTGGTATGGAATGGTTGTATCGAGTCAAGCAGGAGCCAAAACGTTTATGGAAACGTTATTTAGTCACTAATACTTTGTTTTTTGCTATGTTGGCCAAAGAAATATTTTTGCCGAGCAAACCCCTTTAATCACTTAACTTAAGTATTCTATTCTTATACTTATGATAAATTATGAAAATTATGAAAACTGAAAAAAAACAGCTTATCTATTTAGCTGCAGCCAGCCATTCCGGCTCGACCATGACCGCGATGCTATTAGGTGCGCACCCTGATTTGTGTAGCGTGGGCGAATTAAAAGCCGTTCACTTAGGTGACAAAGATAGTTACTTGTGTTCTTGTAAAACATTAGTGGGCGAATGTTCATTCTGGCAAGGTGTCAGTGAAAAAATGGCGAAGCGAGGACAAGATTTTTGTATTTCAGATGCCCGCACTGATATTCGTACGGGTGCTACTCCCTATATTCGCAGATTACTTAAGCCCTTAGTGCGTTCGCCTTTGATGGAGTTGATCAGAGATAGTTTATTAACGCTGTCACCAACATGGCGTAAACAGTTACCCCAACTACAAAAGCGCAATGCTGACTATATTAGTGCCATTGCAGAACAAGCCGGTGCTGATGCAGTGGTTGATTCCTCTAAAATTGGTATTCGGCTTAAATATTTACTTAAAAATAAAGATCTTGATATTAAAGTTATCTGGGTAGTACGCGATGGGCGCGGCGTATCTTTAGCCTATAAAAATCCTTCTGAGTATGCTGATGCAAAAGATCCGACATTACGTGGTGGTGGGGCGGGAAAAACGCAGGAACACGGCCGAGGCGTTGAAACAGGTGCTCATGAATGGATCCGTTGCAATCAAGAAACTCAAGCTGTGTTAGCAACGATGGATAAAAATAAGTGGATCAAAGTGCATTATGAAGATATCTGTAATCATACTGAAAAAACGCTTGATGAAATTTTTAAATTTATTGGCGTAGATCCTAATAAAAAGCGCTTAGATTTTAAAGCCGTTGAACACCATGTGGTAGGAAATGGTATGCGCTTGGACGATAGCGATGTGATTAAACTTGATGATCGCTGGAAAATAGAGTTAAGTGAAACAGATCTGAAATGTTTTTATAATATAGCCGGCGAATACCATAAAAAATTAGGTTATGACGCGTGACTCGAAATACTGATAGTGTAGATGGAAATGATGAAGATCTTACTGGGCAAAGCCGTTTTGCATGGAATCTGATGATCAGCTGGACAAGCCAGTTGGTGCTGATCTTTTCTGGTTTTATTATGCCTCGGCTGGTGGATGAAAAAGTTGGGCAGACAGCATTAGGCATCTGGGACTTTGGTTGGTCTTTTGTAAGTTACCTGACCTTAGTTGGTTTAGGTATGGGGGCATGCTTTAATCGTTACATTGCAATGCATCGTGCTGCTGATGAAATAACAGCCCTTAACAAGGTGGCGAATTCAGTTGTCTTTGTACAATTGATTATTGCTTCTGTGGTCGCGATGACCACCATTATATTTTATTTTTCTTTACCGTTTTTTTTTTCCGACTCCTTACAAGAACAGACTCAAACCGCACAATGGGTAATACTGTTTTTAGGGTTTAGTTTATGTATGCAGATGCTTGCTGGTTCTGCGCGCGGCTTATTAACAGGCTACCATCGCTGGGACATTCACAATGCATTGCATGCAGGGGCGAGTGTTTTCTCGCTGACATTGATGGTGTTCGCCTTATATTTAACTGATCTCGGCGTAGCAGGTATGGCGATAGGTTATTTTATCTCGACCATTACATTTGAAACATTACGTTTTGTTTTTGTAAAAAAGATATGTAAAGATTTTATTTTCAACCTTCGTTTAGCCAATATTGCTACCTGTAAAGAGATGCTGAAATTTGGTATAAAAAGCATGTTATCAAATGTTCCCCCTATTATATTACTACAAACAATTAGCCTGATATTAGTTAGCTCGATAGGCCCTGCTGCCTTAGCTGTTTTTGCAAGACCAATGGCGCTCACAAAGCATATTAAAACATTTATGGCTAAGTTCACTTTGATGTTAACGCCTACTACCGGTGCTATGCAGGGGAGTAATGATCCGAAAGCGATTCAATTACTATTTATCAATATGACTAAGTTGAGTTTTGCTTTTTGTTTACCCACGTTGGGATTTTTATTTATTTATGGGGATCAAATATTGACGCTATGGATGGGAGAAAACTACGCATCTAAAGAGTTAATGATGATTTTATCGGCGGGTACACTGCTTTCAATGGGCCAAGATAGCTCCATTCGAATACTAATGGGGATGAATCGTCATGGCCGAATTTCAATCGTTGCGTTGTTTAGTCTAATGGCGGTGTTTGTAATAGGGTTGTTATTTACAGGAATTAGTAACTTGGATCTAACTACGGCGGCGCTCTTGTTTGTTGTGCCTATGAGTGTGGTTTATGGTTTGTTGGTGCCGGTTTATACTTGTCGTGAGTTAGGGATTTCTTACTTGTCGTATCTATTTCAAAGCTTACTATTGCCTGTTATCTACCTGCTGCCATTCTTCTCTTTATTATATTACTCTCGCTATTGTTTTGAGTTAAATAACCATACTCATGCATTATTTGCTTTTATTTTTGCAGTGATAATGACGCTGGGAATCTACTTTGTTTATCTAGTTCCTTCTCGATTACAGCGTAGGTGTTTGTCTGCTTGCAAGCTAATCAAACCTTAAAAGGCGGAATAAAAATTAATGAAAGTATCTTTACGTAAATATCCCTACCCATATCAAGCTATGCTGGCCATCTGCAGTGACTTAGATGAAACGCCGAACAAAGAGATTTACTTTGAAACCGCGCGTTATTTAAATACTACGGAAGAGACCTTGTTAGGTAAAGGAGTAGGTCTAGAGGTGGGGAATACTATCTATTTTGATATGCCAGAGCATAACTTTTCTTATACCAATAGCGATAATGATGGTCGTGAGAAAATACAACAATTAATTCAGTCCGGACATATAGATTGCTTGCATTCCTTTGGTGATTTTGTCAAATCACGCACTCGCATCGAACAGTGCTGGGCTAATATTCAGAAAGGAAAACGCAAAATTGAAGTTTGGGTAGATCATGCGCAAGCACCTTCAAACTTAGACAATGATATTATGCAAGGCGAGGGCGCAATTGCAGGGGGAAATGCATTTCATACAGACCTGACCGTTAAAACTGGGGCGTTAGCTTTTATTTGGAAAGGGCGTGTGACGAGCATTGTTGCACAAAATGCGAAACGCAGTTATGCCGGTATTTTCAATTCAAAGCACTTCAAAGCCTCAAGTAAAACAACTTTATTAGAGTTTATTAAGGGCTGGTTAGCCCGTTTAGGCAATAAAAAATATGCGATGCATAAAGATAATCATGTATTACGGAAAACAAAATTAGTCGATGGCACACCTGTATTGGAGTTTATGCGTTGTAACCCTGCTTGGTGCGGCGTGTCTTGTTTTGATCAAGCACGTGGCATACACCATGTATTAACAGCGCTGATGTTAGATACCTTAGTAAAAAAAGAGGGCTGCAGTGTGCTTTATAGTCATTTAGGCAAGGTAATTAGTATAGAACAACCGTTCCAAGATAAAACGTGTCAAGCATTTGAACTGCTAGCAAGTTATCAAAAAAACAAACAAATTTTAACAGCAACTACTCGTCGTTTATTGGGGTATTGTAGAACGGTCAGTGAACTTGATTTTGTAGTAAAGCAGCGAGGGGATGAAACACAAATTCATCTTACAACGGCTTACCATGGTGAAGATCTTAATGGTTTAACTTGGTATGTAGAGGAACCGGAAAAAGTTACGTTATATATTAATGCTATAAAGTATTTGAATTTACAAGTTAACTTACCAGACGACACTGGTAAATCGAGTGTTTCGATAAAATGGTCTACTTTAACTTTTCCTCCTATTACACATTAATCTAAGCAGAGCATCTATATGTATAAAATAAAAATATTATTTGGCAGAGCTATTGTTTTTTCTCTGTATTCTTTGATTCGATTGTTTTCTTTTTTGCCCACTAAAAAACAAAAATCATCAGATAATGTAGTTGTGTTAACGGGGACTTTTTATTCTAAAAATTGGATTAATGCTCACTTAGTGCCTTTAGTTACTTGCTCAAGTATCAAGCATGTTTATATCGTTTCAAGTGGTATTGATTACAATATAGAAGGCTTAAGTGTCATAATTCCTTCTCCCACATTATCTAAATTTATAGGCTCAACTCTGGCTCGTCTAATCACTTTCTTTGTTTTTTCCTTATCCAAAAAAACCGATTATATCGGTGGTTTTCATATTTTATTTAATGCCACACTGTCTATTTTATTTGCAAATATCATTAGGTGCCGCTCGATCTATTTCAGTGTTGGTGGAATAACAGAAACACTGGAAGCTGGTAAAACCGAGAATAGCTTCTTTAAATTTCTCGATGGTAAAGATGATTTTTTAACCCGTTATATTTGTAAAATAGCAGCGAATGCGACGTATGTGATTACGATGGGGAATGGGGCAAAATCATTCCTTTCGAGCAATGGTGTTAATCATAAAAAAATTCATGTTATTTCTGGTGCAATAGATAAAAATCGATTTTACCCACCCAGTAAAGCGGTTGATAAAAAATATGATTTAGTGTTGACCGCTAGATTATCAAAAGTTAAACAAGTGGATTTATTGTTAGATATTTTAGCTTGCTTAAAAAAACAAAATTTTAGTTGTAATGCTTTGGTTATTGGTGATGGCCCCTTGTTGACTAGTTTGAAGCAATATGCAAAGACATTAGCCATTAGCCACATGGTCAATTTTGTCGGCCATCAAGATGACGTATTAAACTGGTTACAGCAATCAAAGATTTACATCCTCACCTCACGCTCGGAAGGGTTGGCATTATCCATGCTGGAAGGACTGAAAGTGGGTTTGCCTGCAATAGTACCAAATGTTGGTGACTTGTCCGATGTACTAGTAGATGGCTTTAACGGCTCTTTAATTGAAAACCATTCAATTGATGATTTTGTGCAGCAAATTAAGAGCCTGCTTGGTAATGTTCAATTGCTCGAGAAGCTCTCTTGCAATGCAATAGCATCAACTAAACGCTTTGATTTAGAGTGCGTACAAAAACAATGGGATGACGTTTTTATTAAAGGAGATGATTAACATGAAAAAAGCATTTTCAAAGAAGAATTTATGGGAAGCAACGCCTCCTGTTTTTAAGAAATTGGCTGGACTTACTCTTTCAGTTGTTCCTTTAGAGTATCTAATTGGTCGAAAATTTAGAGAAACAACCAAGCTTATCTTAGCTGCAGATAAATGGACGAAAGATGAAGTCGATGCCTATCAACTTGAAAAATTGAAACAGCAAGTTTGTAATGCCTATAATAAATGCCCCGCATATAAAAAATTATATGATTCCGCCGGGATCGATATATCCTCTTTTTATAAGTTAAGCGATTTTAAAAAGCTGCCACTAATCGATAAAGCTTTTATTAATGATAATATTGATGGTCTGCTTTTAGTCGATAAAAATAGTGCCGATGTTGATTATGTAACAACTGGTGGCACAAGCGGTGTACCTTTACATTTTTATATTAATGCAGGGCGTTCGCAAATTGAATATGCCTATTTGGTAGAAGGTTGGCGTAAAACTGGTTTTAAACTAGGGGATATAAAAGCGGTATTGCGTGGTCGGGTAACAGATACGAAGGCTGGTGTACATCAAAGCTATGATCCAATATTCAATGAACATTATTACAGTAATTTTCATATGAGTAATGGGGATATGAGGAGCTACATCGCCCATATAAAAACGTTAAAGAATTGTTTTTTGCATGTTTATCCTTCGTCAATATACCAACTAGCCCGTTTTGCTAAAACCGAAAATATAAGTTTTGATAATGTCCAAGCTATTTTAGCTGAATCAGAAAATGTTTATTCTGAGCAGCGTGCATTTGTAGAGTCAGTTTTTAATTGCCGCTATTACTCATCTTATGGGCACAGTGAAAAACTTGTTGCTGCTGGCGAGTGTGAATATTCAAGTAACTATCATGTTTGGCCTGCTTATGGCTACTTGGAATTACTAGATGAAGATGGTGATGAGATTACACAAAAGGGCCAAGTAGGGGAAATTGTAGGTACTGGTTTTATCAATACGGTGATGCCATTTATCCGCTATAAAACAGGAGACTTTGCTGATTATGTAGGTCAATTTTGTGATAAGTGTAAGCGAAACCATTTAATTATTAAAGATATACGCGGACACAGAGTTCAAGAACATTTGGTTGCGAAAGATCACAGTTTGATTTCATGGACAGCCGTTAATATGCATGATGATACTTTTGATAATGTATTGCAGTACCAGTTTTATCAAGACACCCCCGGCGTTGCTGTGATAAAAATAAAAACGGGAAATGGGTTTAACGATGAAAATAAGCAGAGAATTATTAGCAATATCAATGGAAAATTACAAGGCCGTGTAGAAGTTTCTGTAATACAAGTTGATGATATTCAGTTAACGGAACGCGGTAAATCTGTTTTTGTTGATCAACGCATTAACATCTCAAGTTAGTTGATTTTATTATGATTCGAATAACTCTACTTACATTATTAATCGCCTATTTGAGTGCATACGCTTGGAAAGATTGGTTTCGTGGCGCTTGTTGGCTGGTTTTGCTGATGGCTGTGTTTCAGCACCCGGATATGCCCAAGTCTATCGCTGATATTCCTGGCTTGAACCATTGGAATTTTTTATTTTTAAATGTACTTTTATCATGGCTGAGTAATCGAAAAAATGAAAAACTTAGTTGGGAAATGCCCAGGCACCTTAATTATTTATTGGTTATATACAGTGTGTTTATTTGCGTAAGTGTTGTTCGTTATTTAAATGATCATCGCGGTGTCGACGAATTAATTGAAACTTTTGGAGGCTCAGCTGACATAGGGGTAAGTGCCATCAATGAATATATTATCAACTGTTTTAAGTGGGTTCTACCAGGCATAATCATTTTCGATGGTTGTCGCAATCGTAAGCAGTATGATTTTGCCATCGGTACGTTAGCTTTAATGTTTGTATTATTGGCGTTGCAAGTGATCAAAGCAATGAAATTAGGCTCACTTACAATGGGGGGCGATGACTTACAGCTTAAAGCTCTTAAAATAATTTCAAATAGTGTCGGTTTTCATCGTGTAAATATTTCCATGATGATGAGTGGAGCGTTTTGGGCTATTTTTTGCTTAAAAGAGCTGGTAAGCACTAAGCTGTATTGGTTACTGATTTTACCTAGTTGCTTAGCTGTTTTTATTGCCATGGCGCTAACAGGGGGGCGCACGGGGTACGGGACTTGGGCTGTTATCGGGCTCCTTTTTTGTTTGTTTAAATGGCGCAAATATTTACTACTCGCCCCCTTAATGTTTTTGGCGATAACTATGTTCGCGCCTTCTGCAATTGATCGGCTTACTCAAGGTTTTTCATCTGAACCGTCAACGGGAGTGCAAGAAATAGAATTTGAAGGAACGGACGTTGATCTTCAATCGGTGACTTCTGGTCGTATTATTGCTTGGCCACTTGTTTGGCAGTCAATTATTAAGGCTCCATTCTTTGGTTATGGGCGTGAAGCTATGAAAAATGTAGGCATAACACAGCAAATAATGGCAGAGCATGGCATAGGCGAAAGCTTCCCGCATCCACATAATGCATACCTCCAATGGATTCAAGATAACGGTTTTATTGGTGCATTGCCTGTATTCTTATTTTATCTGCTATTGGTGAAATGTGCTTGGTCTCTATTTAGAGATGATTCAAATGAAATATATATTGTTACAGGTGGTGTCTCTCTAGCCCTTTTACTTGCATTCTTGATTGCAGCATTTGGAAGTCAAACCTTTTATCCTAGGGAAGGTGCTGTTGGCATGTGGGTTGCAATTGGTTTGCTATTACGAATTCATATCGAGCGGGTAAAAGTTAATGCTGGATTGGTTAGTCAATTAATAACCGATAAATAAATTTATTTCTTTACCCCCTCAATGAGCCATTTTTCTGAAAATACATACTCACAATAAATATTGTGAGTATTAAAGTTAGGCTAAGCAATCACATTAGTTGCTTAGCCTATAGAGCGTTTTTTATGTCGATCCCTTATTCAATGCTTATGCTGACAGAATCAGGTTTCGCTGGTATGTGGACATCTGCGATATTTGGATTTGCACCCACTTTTTCAAAGGGGCCAATATCGACAGAGTTACCACTGATTCTAGAGTTATTTAATATATCGAAATTTAATTTAAGAGTCGAATCTACAGTAGCGGCTAACGTTGTAGAAAGCTCAGGAAATACATTGACTCCAAAATCCCATAATGTGTTTTCAGTAAAACCATTTGTCAAAACGTTAGTGAGACCTAACTGCTCGATGTCTAGTGAACCAGAATAATTCTTACTATTTAAATAGTTATTCAGACTGTTAACTGTAGTGAACACTTGGCTTGTTAATTTAACCTTCATATCATTCGAGTTGAAGAAGTTATTGGATATACTTATGTCTGGTAGACTGTTGTGGTGTTCACTCCAGACCTGAAAGCCTTGTTCACCTGCAGCGTGGCCATTATTTACCTTTAGAACAATATTATTTTTAATAGTCGTCTGCCCGGATGTGGCGGAAACATTAATGCCATTTGGAGCGTTATAAATTAGATTGTTGTAAATATAGCGTTCATCGGCACCTTGAATATGAATACCTGCACTTTCCCACGCAGAGGAAGTTCCGACCTCTGATTCGGTATGAATGTTGTAGATTATATTCCCGATGATATAAACTTTTAAGGATAATTTATCTATATTATTAGTGCTTGGTATGCGAATTCCGTATTCGACATCATGTATTCTGTTATTAATGATCCATAAACCATTTGGTTCATACTGCGCCCCGAGCCCTTTGGCTGGGGACCAAGGTGTGCTGATAATGTCATGTACATAATTACTTGAGAATACAACATTCGTTGCATATTTAACCCATAACCCACCTTGACGAACATTGAAAAACTCATTGTTTCCTGCATATATATGATGGCTTGCATCTCGAGGTGGGCGAGGGTTGATTTGCAGTCCCCCACCAGAGGCGTTCTGCCCAATATTTTTTAATGCCCAGATATATGATGAGTACCCACTAATTACAATTAACCCAGCATCAATGTCTGTCTCATTGTTAATATCACCGGCGTCTTTTAATGAATTGTCGTATAGAATAATGTTTTTTGAAGGAGTGTTTTTTGCCCCTAAAACCGATAATAAGGCCCCATTGCCCATTTCTAAAGTTCCTATAAATGAATTGTTTTTTATAACAATGTTATTAGCTGCATATCCGTCCGTTCCGGATCCAACTTGAATTTTGGAGTTTTTTTCTATTATCATATCAGTTAAATAGATGTTACTACCCCAAACTAAAGTTTTGGCATTAATAAAGCGTCCGGGGTTATCTTTTGCTCCAGTAATCCATATTGGGCCTGCAACATTCGCTTTCCATTGGTCAATGGTTCCCTCCCCGTAGACTTTAATTACCCCCCCGCTCGTATAATAATATTCACCTGCAATTTCAACATATGATCCTGCAGGTAATATTTTAGGGATTGTTTTTCTAGGTAGTAACTCACTCCCGAAAGGGAATGCGTCATTACCATTTTGGTAATTAATATAGTAGTATCCAGGGACTTCTATGGACCAATTACTTGGTCTGGCAGGCGAGGTTTCTGTGAACTTAATTTTGGCTTCTGGTATCCCTATTGGCATCACATAACTGTTTGCCGATATAACTGAACTAAATAGGGCTGACAAAAGGATTAAAATATTAATTCGTTTAGGCATTATTACAATCTCCATTTACAGTTTTATGACTAGCTCTAGATAACAGTATAGTCACATTTACTGTCCTTGTATTGCGACAGCGATAGTGTTGTGATTATTTTTGCATCTGATTCTTGTTTCCATTTACCATTGTCAAAATAGACCCAAGATCTATTTTTCTCATTAAAAGAATAATATTTGTTAGTTAGTATCGTTTTTTTTGTTTTAATCATTTGCCCTCCTGCGACAACGATAGAATTATTTGGGATGTTTTGATAAACAACAGCATTGGCTCCAACTCTGACATTATCACCTACAATCACATTTCCAATTATCTTTGCTCCTGCTCCAATATAAACATTGTTACCGAGCACTGGAGCGCCGGCTTTTTGCGAATCAGGGAAGGTAATAGAGCCAATAGTTACTTGTTGAAATATGGTACAATTTATTCCTATTTTAGCCGCGCCTGAAATGAAAACACCTTTTATGCCATGCGGAAAACATGGTTCACCTATTATTTCCGAGTCCCAGTCAATAGAACTGTTATTTTCGTATAAATACCAAGAAGTCAGTACCTTGGCTATTTTTTCTTTAATATTACTTTTTCCTTTATATTTAGCCCTTAACTTCCAAAATGAACTCGAGTTACCTATTAGTAATTTTGCTAACATTTTGTTTATCCTTTCAGGGCTTCTATGTAAACATTTTGTGTATTAGTAGCTAATATTTTACTAGAAAATCGGTTCATTATTGAAGATCTTGCTTCGGTTGTCATTTTTTCTATATTGTGTTCATCCAACATTATTATAAGTGCATTTTTTAATTGTGCTTTATTTTCAGACTCGATAAGAAGTCCATTTATGTTGTTGGTAATAATTTTGGCGTTGTCTGACACGTCAGTGGCTATAACCGGTTTACCACAGGCCATTGATTCGAGTAATACGTTAGGCGTACCTTCATATAAAGATGGTAGCACTGTAAAATCACAAGCAGGGTAGATATTTTCTACATCCACTCGATTACCAAGACACACACAGTTATCGTGCAAATTTAGATCTGTAATCATATTGTGAATTAAACGGTTGTAATCATCCGAGCCATGCATTCCTCCGTGTAATTTATCCCCCACTAAAAGCAAAGTAGTATTAGGGTGTTTTGGTAAAATTTCAGAGAATGCTTGGAGTAAAAGAGGGTGATTTTTTTGATTTTTAAAGCTAGCAAACATTCCAATTATTTGGTTGTTTAATGGAAGGTTTAAATTTTTCTTAGTTTCATTCTTGTTTTTTAAAGTAAATTTTTCAGTGTTCACGCCATTATAAATAACCCTGTATTTATCGATAGTTAGCCGACTCAATTTGGAATTGAAAATTGCTCCGGTTGTTGAGTTGGCAATAATTATATCAACAAAGTATTTTGTTAATGCAATGGCTATTTTTTGATGAATTCGTAAATTATAGTTAGTATTCCGCTCAGAGCCAATGACTTTTACTCCTGAAAAACTAATGAAAGCAGCTAGACGACAAGCTATCTCTGCATCGAATAAATAACTGTGTATTATATCAATACTGTATTTCTTGATCATATGTGATAATTGAGTGACGACTGAAAAGTCGAATTTTTTTTTCTTATCTACAATGCTAAAATATACGCCATCATTGAACTGTTCCGCAAGGGGCGCATATTCAGACAGTGAACATACATGTATCTCAAATTTTTCTTGATCAACATTATTGACCAGCTCCACTATCTGGCGTTGCGCTCCACCAAATTCCATATTACTAATAACAATCAGCACTTTTATTTTCATTGATTATTTTACTCTCGCATAGATGATAATGGTGTTAGCTAAGAACTTATTAAGCATAGGCTGATTTGCTAATTTTTCATTTAGCCATTGGCACATTCTTATGTTGGTAATGGCTTTCTCAAGTTTGGGGCTAAGAAAGGCATATGTACAATATTCTATTGTTTCAATGTTAAATTTATTCTGTTGTAAGTCATGTATAAAGGTAGATTGATACCATTGTTGATGGAAGATTTTTTTATCTTTCTTATGTGCAATTAAATATTTCAATGGCATCATTATGATATTTTCTAATCTACGAAGCCTCCTAAATATAGATTGTTTATTAGGAATTGAAACAATCAAATTACCTTGTGGTGTCAATACTCTATAGGCTTCCTTTAGGGCTCGTTTATAATCTGTAATATATTCCAAAGTACCTAAAGAAACCACTGCCTGAAATGTGTTGTCTGGGAAAGGTAAGCAGGTTGCGTTGGCAATCTGAACATTTATATCTGGGTATACTTGTGTTGCTTCTTTTACCATTTCATGTGAAATATCAACTCCATCTATTGCCCAATTTGCAGAATCTTTGATGGCAGAAAAGCTGTCTCCTGACCCGCAGCCAATATCTAGAAGACGTGGTGTGCCGAGGGGGGGAGGAATGCTTGCAAGTATATTCTGGCAAAAGTTTAAACGGCGTTGTAAATCTAAATGAGACACACTCAACGCATCGTCTTTGTAATAGCCTGACCATGTATCGCTCTGTTCATCGAAATGCTGTTTGATCTTCGAAAAAGAGATGCCCAAAAATTCACTTTCAAACTTTTGCATAACTTGATTTTGTTCATGGTGTTGTAAATAGTATTGTTCACATCGAATTGAGGTATCTTCCCATTGTATATTGTTTTTGAGTAGCTGATTGATACTAGATATAAAATCTTCCTGTGAGACTGCATGATAACCTAGTCGTTGATCCTTTATTATATTATCAGGATCAATTGTACTAATAACTGGTACGCCGTAACTCCAAGCTTCTAAATAAGTATTTGGAAAGCCTTCATAAATAGATGTGCAGCATAGTATTGTGGCGTTCTGATATATTGCAGGCATTTCCTGACGGCTAATTTTACCGCGATAATTAATGTTTTTAGTGCTCTTTAATTGTGATAAAACATCATCCATGTAATCAGATTGGTCATCTGCAGGGCCGACAACTTCATAAGACACATTCGGTGTTTTTCGTGCAATATCAATTAGCCACTCGATGCGTTTTACTTTGTGTAAACGACCAATCCAAATGACTTTTTGTTTGCTAAATAAATCTCTGCGATTAAAGTCGGATGCAGGATTGGGAGGAGTCCCCGGCATGTTGATTACTTGCGCGTTAATGCCGTAGTTATTCTGTAAAAGCAAATGTTGCTTTTTTGTTTGTGTTATTACCAAGTTAGCGTGGGTTAAACCGTAGCGAAATAGATACTCTTCTCTTTTGGATTTTAAATTTGGAAGTTCTAGTTCACAATCGGCATCACTGGCCACGGTATAAATAAACGGTTTATTATTTAACCGACACCATAAAGATACCTGCCCGGTAATATATTCAGCACAATTGTGATAATAAATATCAGCATCCGCTTTTTTTAATGCAGCAATAAGCGAAGTCCAGCGAGGAGTGAAAAAGCGTAATATTGGCAAACCTTCGCTGATTTTGCACAGTTTAATAATCTGTATGCCATTAATAAACTCTATTGGCGCACCACCTTCATCCCAAGTGATGACAGAAACTTGGTGGCCATGGGTGGATAACCACTCACTTAATAAAGCCGTTTGACGCTCTACACCACCGATATGGCCTGATTCTTCACCGGTTAATGCGCCATAAGCATTATTTGCAACGATACATATTTTCATTATGTGTATTTAACTTCCGTAAGTGGAGTTTCTTTTAAAAAAACAAAGTCATTCGTAGTGCAGATATTGCGTACAATATCTTAAGTGGGTTAATGCCGGTCGGTAAATTTAAACGTTTTAAGGTCATTAAATTACAATTAAGTGCATTCAAGCCTATGTCGGTAGTTAATGCACTCTTATAATACCGCGACGCTGTCTCGACTGCGTATCCATTGTAGCTATTATCAGGATAACAAAAGCTATCGCAATGAATAGCGAGTTTATTTTCGAGTTCAATTTTTGATTTCGATAGCTCGTCAGATACTGTGTGGTTATCAACCAAACCAAGTCGCGCGTGATTAAGCGTGTGGCTGCCTATTTCAAAACCAAGATTTTTTTCAGCACTTTTCAGTTGTTGCCAATTTGCTAACGTAGCGTAAGGGTCGTCAGCTATTATTTGGCTAAGTGCTTTACCCGTTTTTTTTTCTATTTGCTGACAGACCTTATTAAGGTACTCACGCATAGCAACGTCTGATTTGAAGCAAGCTTTAATTTTGCGTCGAAAAGCGGCATAACTTTGTTGCAACTTTTTCCTTGATTGACAATCAAAAACAAAGGTTTCACCTTGTATCGAGGTGTGAAAATTTTCGTCTGTCATTTGTTGCAGTGCGTAATCTAATCGATCAAACCAAAAAGGACGGTTATGCTGGCTGTGCTCAGTGGCAATAAATATGGTAGGAGAAATACCGAAATGTGCAAATATCGGAGCACCTATGGTGAGGTTATTCAAGTACCCGTCATCTAAAGTGATTACTAGGGCGTTGCTGATTGGCTCATGTTCTTTTTGTAAAATTTTAAGCGCCGTGCTTAAAGAAATAAACGTATATTTTTCTTTAAGCACATCTAATGTGAAAGCCAATTCCTGCGCTATATGCTGACTGCGTAGAGGCTTCCATGATGTTGATGTGTCAGCATCAATAATGCTGTGCGCATATAAAATGGTTATTTTATGACGAGATAAAAAGTGGAAAAAATGATAAATGCCAGATTTAAAAATCAAGCTAAGCAGTATTCTTTTTATTATGGTCATTTGTTTTTACCGAGTCGACTCAAGCAACTTCTTGTTTGTTTTTGACTTCATCAACCTTATTCGGAGCTAATAGGTGTTTGATCTGTATTTTCACTAAAACAATCTCAAATAATGACAGATAGTCTGTTATTAATCAAAGTACAATGATGTTTTTGTACGTTATTTTTTTGAAAGTAATGATTAGCCTCGTAAACTGAGCACAGAGTAGAACAATGCAGTAATAACTTTTCATGCTTATGCACTTCACTCAGATAAAAATGGGAAAAGATAAAAACACGTCAAAAATTGCACTACAGAGTAAAATGAGCGGAAACAGAGAAAAACATAATTAAACATTGATAAACTATAAGAGTCTGTCTCATACCCGTTGGGATTGTAAATACCATATTGTATTTATCCCTAAAAAAAGACAAAAGTTGATATATGGAGCGATCAGAAAACACTTAGGTGAGACGTTTTATGAATTAGCGAAAAAAAAAGGAGTCATAATCGAAGAAGGACATTTAATGAAAGATCATGTTCATATTTGTCTGAGTATTCCTCCAAAATTTGCAGTTTCGAATGTTGTTGGATATTTGAAAGGAAAAAGCGCTATTTCTATCGCTAAAAACTTTCGAGGACGTCAACGAAATTTTAATGGTGAAAGTTTTTGGGCTCGAGGCTATTTTGTATCGACAGTTGGTTTAGATGAAAAGATGGTTCTCGACTATATTCGTAACCAAGAAAAAGACGATGAACACCGAGATCAATTAAAACTTCAAATGTAGTGCGCCTTGGGCGCTTACTTTAGCCCTTTGAGGGCGTAATCAATAAGCCTCCGGCTCTGCCGGAGGTAAGTTAACTATCTTATATTTTAGTCTGTTAGTTTTTCTCTGTGTCGCGCGCAGCGCCTCTGCTAATGAATGCGAACCGAAACGCAGTTTCGCAGTCGCATGAAGTGTGCGTGGTAGTGGTTTTAATCTTTTTACAAAAAACAACCTGAGTCATCTACATAAGCATGTGACTTTTTTCCGATTAGTTCATGAAGTGGCCGTCATTTGTTTGAATAATGAGCTATATTTATAGCGTCTTTATTAGAAATTTAAAATCATATTTTGTGGCTTTCTTTTTAATTTAGGGGTTATGGTTAAAGATTTTGTTTATATTATTAATTATTTTGCAATAGATTCGATTGTTGAATTACTGAGGTAAAGGCAGCACACATAAAAATAAATTCGATTTACAAGGGCAATATAGGATTTTTTTTAAGCCGTAAATTATTTTTTGAGATGACGATGCTTCAACAATTTCTGAATCCAATAAAGAAATTTTATTGGCAAGATGCTTAGGGGGATAATATTGCTTCCAAGCAAATAATTTGTCGGTACAGTAGTTAGGTATAAGTAATAAGTAATAAGTAATAGGTAAAAACGTTAACGATTAAGAAAAATAATACATGCTTATGCAGATGACTCAGGTTAATGGGTGTATTACATTTATATAAAAATAACTACCACAGAGCGCACAGAGGCGTTACGCGCTACACAGAGAAAAGACAATACAGAAATTATAATCTTTTATGTTTTCCTCCTTTAACTCTGTGTCCTCTATAGTCTATTTTTTTAAGTTTTTAATTGTTTTTCGTTGTTACCTGAGTTGAATGCATAAGCATGAAATAATAACTATCTTCAATAGTCTATTTTCAGGTTAATACATAGAAAGATGTTGCATGAGTGTAAAGTTAAACCCAAAAATTCAATATTGTTTTTTTATTGGAGTCAAAGCTTTATATGACAGATAAGTTGTACTTTATAATCAATAAAAAAATGAGTCATATGATATGAATCGAAGCTATACTGCAACTTATGAAGTCGAGTTGTTTAATCCTCATTAGAGCGAAGTCAAAGATGATTTTAGATCTGTTTTGCTTCTGCGGAATATGAGTTTTTTTCTGCAATCTATTAACGATACTTAGTTGAATTGATTGATTGTGGGACATTAGATACATAATATTAAAAATAGTAGGAGATGCCCCATGTTTAAAACATCAAAAAGCAAAACAATCAATCTTTCCCTAATGTTTATTTTTGTACTTTTCGCTATTGTATTTTTGGGTAATAAAGCATGGCAAGAATATCTCATTTATCAAGCTAATAACATCGATACAGCTGCTGGATCTTCTAACCAATTACTTATTTCCTGGCTAGATAATGCTGCAGATGAAGATGGCTTTATTATCGAACGAAAAACGGATGGACAATTTGTTCCTGTTGCAACATTAGGTGCCAACATAACTTCTTATATCGAAAATAATACTGTGGCCGGCACTCGCTATTGTTACCGAATTGGTGCTTTTAACCTTGCTGGTACCGCTTATTCTGATGAATCATGCATTGATCTTCCTGTGATCAGTGAAAATGAGGTTCCGCCAGTTCAACCCGAAGGGGGGGGGGATGACCCTCAAACATCACCTCAAAATGGCAATGTTCAAATTAGCTATGAATTTATCGATAAACCCATAGAAATAGCCGTTGAAGGACGAGAGTTTTATGGCTTTAAGGAAGGTAAAACCTACAATGCTGGATTTAGTGTTGATGAAATAGAAAATGTGAATTTATCTGTTGGCGATGGTACATCATCACCTCGAAATGCCTCATACTTCTCTTTCCAAGACGGTGGTTCTGAACTGCAAAATGGTTATGTAGGGATGAAATTTAATACCCTTAATCAAGCTCAGTTTTCACTTCGGGGTAATGGAAGCACGCAACATGCCACGCTCTATATGTCCGCAGGTGCTTGGACTTCTGAAGAAGCTGGGATAACCATAACGGCAGGCGATCAAACACAAACTATCGTTTTACCAACGGGTTATACATGGCATTATTTTGCGGTTGATATTTCTTTTGATCAATACGCGACTGTTACGGTTACACCGACTAGCAGTTATGGTGGTTATAGTTACATAAAATTTGCTGGAATCATCTTAAATAACCCGAGTGAAGCGATTAAACCTAGTTTCGCATCATTAATTGGTGTTGATATGTCCGCGGAAAAAGTGATCGATGTAAGTGGGTTAAAATATATGGCTTCCGATTATAAATTTGGAAACGGCAATGTCATCGATGCAGACATAAATAAACTTGAATATACAGGCACGAGCGCCTATTCAACTTCAACTTATTCTTTTGTGGACAACGGAATTGAGGTTGCAAAAGGCAATACGCATATGTCTTGGGATGAGAGCAATGGCGTGTTAATTGATTTAAAAAATAGCGGCGATCTATCATCAATCGCATCGTTATATTTTCGTGCGGGGGCTTGGACAAACGATACCGCTTCAATTGATTTGAGTATCAATGGCGAATCAAATTTGATTGATTTGGATAGAGGTTATTCTTGGCATTATATGAGGGTAGATGTGGAGTTTGAAGGAAAACTACATCTTGAGCTTAAACCAGTAGGAAAAATCGGTGGTTATAGCCGGATTTATTTCGCAGGACTAACTGTACAATAAGTTCATCAAAAAAGTAGTGCGTGAAATATAATATCAGAAAATAATAATCTGAAGTGGGAGTAACCGCTAGACGTGGTAAATGCCTATAAAGTATCTGAACGACATCAGTATAATTATATACTGGGCGTTATTAGTTAACTTTCTTAGGCATTTTATCACTTTTGTTATGGGGGGGATCTCTTTTTTGCCTCTAAATTTACTTTGAGTGTCAGTCATAACCCATCATGTTGAAAAAATCATTAGCACTACTTCTTACTTGCATATTGATTGTTTTACTTTTTGCTCATGTGCCTGTTGTTGTTTCAGAAAGAGTAACGGATACGCTATGGCCAATAGGGCATATTGTTAGCTTTGCCTTTTGGGCTTGGTTATTGTTGTCATTTAACGCACATGTAAAAAGCAGTACCAGCAAACGACAAATTATTATTTTGTTGTTAATAACCCTTATCATAGGTGGAGGGATAGAACTTCTTCAGCCGATCTTTTTACGCAGTGCTCAGCTTAGCGATCTCTATTACAACTTATTTGGTGCATTGGCAGGCTACTTGTTTTTTGGTAATTTCAAGAAAAGCAAAAAATGGCTATTTATTTCTCGTGCACTCTATATTATTTTGTTTTTATACCTTATCTTTCCTGCGCTGCAAACGCTTAAAGATGAATATGAAATCCGTATGGACTTTCCGATTATTGCCAAATTTGACAGTTTATCAGAGTTGACTCGCTGGAAAGCGGATTTACCATTATCCATCGTAAATTCCAGTGACTTGGTTGAAATAACGACTATAAATATGAACTTGATGCAAATCACTTTTGCAAAGGAAACGGCTTCGCGTGCTGTATTACGCTTTTTTGCAGGAGATTGGACGGGATACGGAAAAATTAAATTTTCATTCTTTAATCCAAATCAAGATGCACTTAAAGTGAGATTAATTATAACTGACCACATTTATAATCAATCGCACTCTGACCATAATGATAGGTTTGGAAAATGGTTAATGCTGAACTCAGGATGGAGTGAGCATTATGTTGATTTAACGGATATAAAAAATGCACCGACAGAAAGGGTGATGGATCTAAGTAATATCGCAGGTGTTGATTTTTATATGTATCAACTGCATGAACCGATCAAGTTATTCCTCAGTAAAATAGAACTGATTTCTGCTCATTAACATATAACTGCAACTTTACTTACTTTTCGGGAGCAGTCACTGTTTTATTTCTATCTCCTGAAAAATATTGAGAGCCTTAACGAGTAAATTTATTGGGAGAGTCTTTAATAACTTCAATAAAGTCTGCTTAAAATCCTACCGTTGTGAATAAAGCTTGGTATTTGCGTTGTTTTATAATTTATCATTTACGTCGCCATCTTTTGCATCTGTTAAGCACTCTTTTTAATTGCGGTGTTATATTTTACAATTGTCTGTTGGCTTAGCGTTCTTATATTAGGCTTTTTATTTTTGAAAGAAATACCGTTTTTTGCCTAAAAGAACGCCTATAGGTGGATTTTGATAGTACAATTGTAATAGCAAAGGAAATAAATTGGTGAGCAGTCTTACTTGGTGAAATTGCCACTAACTGTGTGATGTGTTTGCTTCTGAACATTCGATTATCCATCACTTTGTAGCCAGATAACGTTGCTCAAAATCGCGCATAGGATTTAGTGAAGTAGAATGACTATCTTTCATAGTCCATGACTTGTTAGTAGCAAATTTTCTCTGCGTAATAGTTGATCTTTTCATTCATTCCTCTGTTATAAGGGAAAATCGAGCCCTGTAAATGACAATACCTTTATTTTATCTGTAGTTAAAAGGGATTAAAGTGTGACATCACAAAATATATTTGCCTCTAGATCAAGCTCATATTCATTTATTTACCGATTAATTGATTTATCAATTTTATTCTTGGCTCTTTTTGCCGCCGGGTATATTTATAGTGAAACTATAGGACGAGATTTTCTTATTGCTGTGCTTATTATTTCCGTCATTTTTCTATATGTTTCTGAATCATTTGATCTCTATCGTCCATGGCGAATTGGGAATTTTACAGCAATGTTGCTAAGTGCTTGCGCTTGTATCTGCATTGCTTTTTTAGTGGCTGTAACCTTAGCTTTTTTATTCAAGCAATCGGAAGGTTATTCGCGAGTTATCGTTGTTTTGTGGTTTTCGCTGAGCATTATTTTAAGTTCTCTTTGGCGGATATTACAGCGTCAATATATCGTGTTATGCCATAAATCAGGCTATTTTATTAAAAGAGTGGCGATTATTGGTTCAACAGACGCGGGTATAGATTTATTCAAAGAAATAAAAAAGAATAATGACTTAGGTTATCAATTACTCGGTGTTTATGATGATCGTGCTTCTGAAAGGGTGCGTAAAGAATTAAAAAATGATTTGATTGGTCGATTTGAAGATGCTCTTTATGAAGCTCGAAAAGGTAATATAGATATATTGTTTATTGCACTTCCGCTAAAGGCTGAAAAGCGTATTGCTGATATCCTATTGTTGTTAGGAGACACGACTGTTGATGTACATTTTCTGCCAAACTTTTTGATATCTAGTCTAATTCGTTCTCGTACGGATCATGTTGGTAATATTGATACCATCAGTGTCTATGAATCGCCTTATTATGGTTCTAAAAAATGGGTCAAACGTATTGAAGATATTATTTTAAGCAGCCTTATCCTTTGTATTATTGCAATACCTCTGTTGTTTATTTCACTCATGATTAAAGTAACTTCTCCCGGACCGATATTGTTTAAACAACGACGTTATGGGCTAGGAGGGGAAGAAATTCTAGTCTGGAAATTTAGGACCATGTCTGTGATGGAAAACGATGAGAAAGTTGTGCAAGCAACAAAAAATGATCCTCGTATTACCCCCTTAGGTGCCTTTTTACGGCGCACATCATTGGATGAGTTCCCGCAATTTTTTAATGTCTTGTGTGGGCATATGTCGGTTGTTGGGCCGAGGCCCCATGCTGTTGCTCATAATGAAGAATTTCGCAAAAAAGTAGAATTTTATATGCTTAGGCATAAGGTGAAACCAGGCATTACAGGCTGGGCTCAGGTTAATGGCTGGCGTGGAGAGACAGATACATTGGATAAAATGAGAAATAGAGTGGATTGTGACCTTTATTATATAAAAAACTGGTCTATATGGCTGGATATAAAAATCATATTTTTAACCATATTTAAAGGTTTTACTAATCCTAATGCTTATTAAAGCTAATTCATTGCCAACTTTACTTGATTGGATTTATTAACTCGGTCGTTATTGACTGTGATGAATCATGGCCGCTGTGTTTTCAGAAAAGCAGGCGAATTGGTTAAACATTGTAGGCATAATAGTCATTTCCATTTATTCAGATTAAGGTGTTAAATTTGAAATTCACTAATAAAGAAGTCATTCAATTTGATTTAGACGGAACGCTTATTGATAGTGCTCCTGATTTGGCGTGCGCGGTTAACCATATGTTAACCAACTTAGCGCGTCCGACATTTAGCGAAGATACGATTCGCTCTTGGGTGGGCAACGGCGCAGGTGTGTTGGTGAAACGCGGTTTATCGGGCAAGGCTGAGATTGACACTGATATTGATGAACATTTATTTAAGCAATCTCTGCAAACATTCTTAAGCTTCTATAAAGATAACTTGTGTATTCACACGCAACTTTACCCTGGTGTGCGCGCATCTTTGAAAATATTAAAAGCACAAGGCTATCGATTGGCGCTGGTCACTAATAAGCCCGTTGAATTTATTGCCCCGATATTAGAAGGATTACAACTTAACGGGTTATTTGAAATAATGTTGGGAGGTGATTGTCTGCCAAAACGTAAACCCGATGCGTTACCTTTGTTACATGTTTGCCGAAAACTTAATGTCACTGCTGAGCAATGTGTAATGGTCGGTGATTCAAAAAACGACATATTAGCAGCCAAAGCGGCGAATATGGAAAGCATAGGGTTGACTTATGGTTATAATTACGGCGAAGATATTGGCTTGCATCATCCTGAAGTGGTGTTTAGTCATTTCGCCGATATCGTTGCAGCATTAAGTCCGAATGGGTAAAAAGGCCTAGTCTGGTTAACGAACCGCCTATTTGTTATGTGCATGCCGGCGGTAATTTATCCGGGAAGTTCAGGCCAGCAGTGTCTGGCTTTACTGACACAACAAATTAATCTGCTTCGTCTTTATCCTGATGCCGCTGATTATCGAGCGACAATTGTAACGCTCGGCTGGATTGGATGGGCACTTTGTTTAAAACGCGTGTTGGCCAATCATTGGCGTAGTTTGATTACTACTGAATAAACTTGCGTGTAGGCGTAAGGCATGGTTATCCGTGAGACTCGAAATATAATCAGCCAGCACTCTTTGTTCTCGCGACTGATCGCCATTTTGTGCTTTCCATAACAGCTTGATAGGTTCCGGTAAAAAGCGTAGCGGTCCTGTGTTATAAGCTTCAAAAAGTTCCATTACTATTTGTTGACCTCGATATTCTAAAATTTGCAGATCTGGACTTTTAATCACATATTCGAGTACAAACTGTTTTAATATTTTCAATACATCAAACATATCGGGTACTAAGTAGGCGTTATAGGCAAGGAGTGGATCTTTAAATTGCTGATCTACTTTTTTTATTTCAATCGCTGTAATAAGGGCATTGACTAATGATCCAATCGCATCTTTACGCTTAAAGTGCTGTGCTGAAAACAGATTGTCAGTTAGTTCTGTTAACTGCTCAATAAGACAGAAACCATGAATTTCAGCAAGTTGTGTTGCAACTTTTTCCTGCCATAAACTTTTGTTGATAATTCCCATGGCAATCGCATCTTCTAAATCATGCACGCCATAAGCGATATCATCGGCTATTTCCATAATAGAGCAATCAAATGATTTATAACGTGATTTTTTATGAGAGGGGTCATCGGGGGATTGCGCACGCATGGTTCTGAATAATTTCTTATCAGCGCTGCATAATGGGGTCAGCACCGCATCTAGTAAGGCCTTATCATGGTCATAAACGCCTTTAGCAGGCATCCATTCTTCAGTTTTCAACTGTCTGAAATTGCGGCTGCTATCTTTCGGGTAAATGCCGCTTGCCTCGCTTAAACAGACTGGATATTTTAATAATCCAAGTAAGCTACGGCGAGTCAAGTTCATACCGTTAAATTCTGTGTAAGGTTCAAGCTGTGTGACAATACGAAATGTTTGCCCGTTACCTTCAAATCCGCCGTGCTCAATCATCATGTAATTAAGCGCTGTTTCACCGCCATGCCCAAAGGGTGGATGGCCGATATCATGACTTAAACAGATAGTTTCAATAAGATCGTTACCCGGCAGTAGCGTCGCATATTCAGGCTGTGCTAATTTTAAGTGTGCAACTATGCCTGAGCCAATTTGTGCTACTTCTAATGAATGGGTTAAACGTGTTCGGTAAAAGTCGCTTAAGCCATTATTATGAATTTGTGTTTTAGATTGTAAGCGGCGAAAAGCCGCTGAATGCAAAACACGGGCTTTATCGCGATGAAAAGGGGAACGTTGATCAAGGCGCCTCTTTTTTCCCAGCTCTTCTGCTAAGCGCACTAGCCATTGTGCTGAAATAGCGAGTGGTTGAGTTAAAGGTGAATCAGCTTGTCCTGTCTCATCTTGATTTTTTAAATTCATCTTCACGCCTTCAATTAAGATCTGCCTTTAAAAAGTGTAACGTGATTAAGGAATAAAAAATAGATTAATAACGCCTCGATATAGATAATAATTAAAAGGGTTAACCAAGCCGTTTCAGCCCCAGCATAGATTAAGCTGCAAGCTAGCATCTTCAGCCCTCAAATTCGGCATTGAACATGCTAGCTCTGGGTGTTGGCTTTGTCCTTAGAAAGTAACCCATTATCTTATTTCAGCATCTGGAGGAGGCGCTGTATACGTCATAGTGTGAGTGCTTACTTAGCCTAAATATCTTTGTTGCAGATGCTTTTTAAAATAATTTGCATTCAGCGCTTCACCTGTTGATTGTATTACTAACTCATCGGTCGTTAATAAACTGCCTTTACACCAGATATTATTTTCCAGCCAGTTGAAAATAGGGGTTAATCTCTGTTCATTAATACAAGTGGCTACGTCTACTTCTTTCTGCATGGCAGCCATAAATTGCGCTGCATAGATAGCACCTAAAGTATAACTTGGGAAATAGCCGAAAGAACCATCGGTCCAATGTATATCCTGCATACAGCCATTTTTATAATTCCCCGCTGTAGAGATTCCTAAATATTTTTGCATCTTTTGATCCCATAATTCTGGAATATCCAGATAGCTTATTTTGCCATTCATTAAATCCCGCTCGATTTCATATCGTAAAATTATATGCGCTGGGTAGGTCACTTCATCAGCATCAACACGAATAAAATCTGGCGTTACTCGTGTATATATTTTCCGTAGGTTAGCGGCTGCAAATTGAGCTGGATCATTATTGGGGAAATGTTTTAAAGTAAGTGGTGCCAGTTGATTAATAAATTCATTGCTGCGCCCTAATTGCATCTCAAAAAACAAGCTTTGAGATTCATGGATACCCATTGAGCGTGCTTCGCCGACAGGCAAACCTTGCAATGCTTTCGGCAAGCCCTGTTCATATCGGGCATGCCCCGTTTCATGGACAATACCCATTAGGGATTGCACAAAATCGTTTTCATCGTAGCGAGTAGTAATGCGTACATCGTCACTGACCCCACCACAAAATGGATGAGAACTAATATCTAAACGGCCATGATTAGAGTCAAAACCGAGCAGTTTCATCGTATCTAACCCCATCTGCTTTTGCTGCTGAGTTGCATACTGTTCAGTGGGTTTTAGATATTGTTCACTGGCCTGCTTAAGTTGCACCTGTTTAGTTAACTCTGGTAACCAGCTTTTTAAACTGCTAAAAACAGTGTCTAGCTGGGCGCATGACGCGCCCGGCTCATAGAGGTCCAACATTGCATCATAGGGCATTTTATTGCTCACCTGTGCGCGGATCTGCGCTTCTTCTTGCGATAAGCTAACCACCTCTTTAAAGTTCTTTGCAAAACCTTGCCAGTCATTATCGCGACGCTGCGTACGCCAAGCATGCTCGCATTTACTGCCTGCTAGTGATTTTGCTTGTACTAAATCATCAGGTAATAAAGTCGACTTTTGCCACTGATTTGCCATTTCACGCAAGCTTGCTTGTTCAATCGTGCTGAGCGGCTCCGATTGAGCTTGAGCAAACAGCTCCTCAAGTTGTGGGGCGGTCGCCAGCTGATGAATATGTAGTGATAACTCAGCGTTAGCGCTGGATCGCGACGCATTACCGCCTGCTGGCATCATAACCGCTTGATCCCAGCTGCTTATTGCTGACAGGTGATTGAAGTTCGCTATTTTTTTATAATGTTCACAAAGTGTTTGGTAATGGCTCATCTTGTTTCTGCTGATAATGGAAATAGGTAGATATAATAACAGAAAAGCGCTAATGACTGTCTGTGGTCGTTTGCTTTTATTATTCGCAGCAGAACAGCTAAACAGCGCCTATACTTTGATAACACTGCCTTAGAACGCGATGTTAAACTGGTAATAACGGTGGTAGTCGACCGAACATATCGTGATGGAGGTTATTATGAAAACAGTATTACATCTCTTTTTTATGCTCTTAACTACTTTGCTATTGTTTGCTTGTAGTACGCCTGCAATGTTTGATAGCAAGGCGGTAGATCTCACTATTACTGCGCAGCAAGCGAGTGAAAGTAAAACAATACAGGGAATATCTGTTTTATGGGGAGGAATGATAATTGCCAGTACAAATCTGCAAGATACAACGCAGCTTGAAATATTAGCTTATCCATTAGCTTCGAATCAAAGGCCTGATACCGAGCAAGCTCCTATAGGGCGTTTTATCGCGATCTATCAGGGCTATCTGGAAAAAAGTGATTATGCGCAAGGACGCTTAATCACGATGAAAGGTGAACTACAAGGTAAACGCAGCGGGCGCATCGGCGAAAGTGAATATATTTACCCCGTACTAAATACTACTCAGCAGCACCTTTGGAAAAAAATCTCGCCACGTGATCCGCCGCGGTTTCATTTTGGTCTTGGTTTGATGCTCTGATATGTTTTATCTGGGCTCCGCTCGATGAGGCCCTTTCGAGTGATTAGCTTCGTTATTGATTAGCAGAGCAATATTGAACTTATAAAATATCACTAAAGACTAAGCACTGTGCGGCCTGACGGGATATCTTAATGGGGGCATCTTGTATCGCGAGAGTATCATCCATAAAATTATTGTATGCATCGCGTTTACCTTCACCAATAAAAAAGACAAATACACTGCCGGTATGTTCCACCATCGAACGGGACATTGAGATTCTTGCCGCGGGTGGTTTCGGTGAATCATTGACCATAATGAATGCCTTGCTAGGATTATCAACTGAGCTGTGATGAGGGAAAAGGGAACAAGTATGGGAATCGGGGCCGACACCCAGTAAGGCAATATCAACTTTATTTCCAACCTTTGCCGTGTATTCCAGATGTGCTGTTTTGCTGTCACAGTTTACAGTGGCAACGGCTTCGTTAGCAATCACTTGTGCTTGAATCAGTACAGTAATAAAGCTGTTACACGCTGCCTTGTAATTTGAATCTGGTGAGTCTAGTGGTACCAGTCTTTCATCTGCAAAGCAGAATATCACTTTTTGCCATAGTGAAAGCGGAATTTCATTATACCGCTTAGCAATCTGCTGATAGAGGGGCTCAACCGATGAACCACCAGAAAGCGCGATAATGATTTTTGTCTGAGAAGATAAGCTCTCTAAAGAAGCTTTAAATTTATCGAAAGCAGAAGATGCTAGATTCGTTACACTATTATAATGATACTCTTTCATGATGAGGTTATTCCTTACTTTTTTATTATGCTGTTTGCGCTATTAAATGGAGTGTCAATGCGCCATTTTGATAACGCTATCTATAAAGCGTGGTGGCAGTGACAGAGGTTGGTCGTTAACTTAGTGGCAACGACTTTAGGAAGTGCCCCTGTTACCCAATTGTGCTTGATGGTTGGCATCAGCTCGACGCAGTTTGAATTAATACCGCGCCGGTTTAAAGGAAGCACAAGCCTGTTATTCCTCTTCTTCAACTAATGTCATCAAAGAGGTATTACCACCAGATGCTGTTGTATCAATACTGACCGTTTTTTCAGTTAATAAGCGCTGGATCAGATGGTCATAATATTCAGCGGTTATAACGGGTAATATTGCCCCTCGGCGTTGGGCCAATTTTTGTACCATATAGGTTGAACGTTCACTTTTACTATCAATAACGACTCCGGCCAACTTTTCTTCACTGAGCAGCGCTTCTAAATGCTGCAATTTAGCGACCTGAAACACACCAGTAGAGGCTCCTGTTGCGATAAACTGTTGCCTAAAGGCTATTGCTTCGGCATAAAAAAGCTCGGAGACTACTGAAATGACCACATTGCCTGTCGCCAAAGCGGTCACTATTGATAAAGTCCAATATTCAAAGGTGACATCTTTATCGGCAAAACAAACCAAAATTCCACGAGGCTCTAAATACAAAATATTAGACTCTCCCGTTGGACCAGGTAATACCGTTGGTTTTTTCAAACGCCGTTCTATGCTGATAAGTTGTGAACGTGCTGCCGCTAACGTTGAGTTTAAATCGTCTGCTAGCTTTTCCACAATCCCTACCGTAGCAATTTTAGCCAGTAACTGACGCACTGCCGAAATTCGGCTATTTAATTCGTTCAAGCGCCAATCATTTTCACTTTGCACTGCATTTTTCATCATTGCAGCTGCTTGCTGACGGCAAGCATCATCGCTTACTAAGGCAGTATCGGGATCATTGCTCTGGTCTATACTTTGACGAGGAGTGGCTTTTTCTACCATCAGTCTATTCAAATAATGCGGTCCGCCGGCTTTAGGTCCGGTGCCTGATAATCCTCTACCACCAAAGGGTTGTGAACCGACAATGGCACCAATTATATTGCGATTAACATATATGTTGCCTGCTCGGGAAAGCTTAATAAGATCCAATGCTCGCGTATCAATACGTGTATGGATACCCATTGTCAGGCCAAAACCTGTTGCATTGATTTCTGCCATGGTGTTTTCGATATCCGCAGCTTTAAACCTGACAATATGTAGACAGGGACCAAACACTTCCCGTTTTAATACCGCTATATTTTTTATTTGATAAATTCTAGGGGCGAAGAAGGTACCGTTGCATTGTGGCAGTTTACATTCATATAATAAGGTTCCATGTTGTTGCATGTCATCGGCATGAAGTTGTAAATTAGAGAGGGCTTTTTGATCAATAACTGGGCCAATATCTGTTGCTAAATAACCGGGATCACCAATAGTTAACTCTTGTAAGGCGCCGACCAACATTTCAATAACAGTCTCTGCTATCTCTTCTTGTAAAAAGAGTACACGAAGCGCAGAACAGCGTTGTCCTGCACTTTGAAACGCAGATGCTATAACATCATCAACAACTTGTTCAGGTAGGGCGCTTGAGTCTACTATCATGCAGTTTTGGCCGCCAGTTTCAGCAATTAATGGGACTTGCTCTCCGCCTCTTTGAGCGAGCGTATTGGCAATAAAATTGCCAGTTACAGTCGAGCCAGTAAAGATCACCGCTTTAATACGTTGATCTGGTAGTAGTGTTGCCCCAACTTCTGGTCCAGGAGCAATGATGGCTTGAACCACTCCGGCTGGTAAACCAACATATTCCATTAATTCTAGGGCGCGAAGCGCAATTAAACTGGTTTGTTCAGCGGGTTTAGCAATAACTGTATTGCCGGTTACTAGGGCTGCTGCAACTTGACCTAAGAAAATAGCTAAAGGAAAATTCCAAGGACTTATACATAGCACCACGCCGCGTGGCAATAATCTTTCATCTTCAGCCAATTCTTCGGCTCGGGCAGCGTAATATCGACAAAAATCCACGGCTTCACGAATTTCGTCCACACCATCTTTGGTCACTTTGCCTGCTTCTTTAATACACAGGGCGATCAGCTCTTCTGTATGACGCTCAAGGATATCGGCAGTGCGTCTTAGTAAATCCGCTCTTTCGCTGGTGCTGACTTGTGACCATGTAGTAAAGGCCGTCTGAGCGATGATTAACTTTTCCTTCATCTGCTCAGCGTTATCATATTGATGATAACCAATTATTTGTTCGTGATTAGCTGGATTGCGTACCGCATGACAACCTTCTGGTACTTGCGCTTCAGTCAGTAAATTTTCATCAACCCAGTGATCAATAAAGGCCTTTAATGGCGTTATTTGATTGATATCAGTAATATCAATGCCTTTAGAGTTCTTTCTTTCTTTACCATAGAGATCTATAGGTTTTTGAATTTGCTCATTATATTTAAATTTAAGCCGTTGTGTTTTTTCAACCGGATCTTCGAGTAACGACTCAACGGGACGCGTTACATCGACAATGGCATTCACAAAAGAAGAATTGGCACCATTTTCTAATAGGCGCCGTACCAAATAAGCGAGTAAATCTTCATGTTCTCCGACCGGAGCATAAATACGGCATTGAATATTTTCAACAGTGACAATTTGGTCATATAGACTGTCGCCCATTCCATGTAAACATTGAAATTCAAATCCTTCTTTATCATCCCCCGCTAATTCGATGATAACGGCTGCAGTGTAGGCATTGTGGGTCGCAAATTGAGGGTAAATTGTATTGCGATAATCCAATAATCGATTGGCACAGGCATGATAAGAAACGTCGGTAGATGACTTGCGGGTGAAAACAGGGAAATGTTCTAATCCATCCTTTTGAGCATTCTTTATTTCAGTGTCCCAGTATGCGCCTTTTACTAATCTGACCATCATTTTTCGACCGACTTTTTGAGTCAATTCGCGTAACCAATCAATGACGAAAATAGCGCGTTTTTGATAAGCTTGGACGGCGAGACCAAAGCCATTCCAATCACCTAAATCGGGATCACTAAAAACTTGTTCAATGATATCTAGAGAGATATCTAAACGTTCAGATTCCTCTGCGTCAACAGTGAGTCCGATATTATATTGTTTTGCCAGTAAACAGAGTTGCTTTAATCTGGGGGGGAGTTCGGCCATTACTCTATCGCGATGGGTAAATTCATAACGAGGATGAATTGCAGATAGTTTTACTGATATTCCAGGACTTTTTCTTGGTCCTTTGCCTTTTGCTGCTTTGCCGATTACTTTTATTGATTCAGAATAAGCATCAAAATAGATGTCTGCATCTTTTTGAGTTCTGGCTCCTTCACCGAGCATATCGTAAGAGTAGACATAACCTTTACGCTCTTTATTTTCAGCGCGCTGTACTGCCTCCTCTATCGTTTCACCCAAAACAAATTGTTGCCCCATTACTTTCATGGCAATATTCATTGCTTTACGAATGACGGGCTCTCCAACTTTCCCTAAGGTTTTTTTAAGGAAGCCCAGCTGGTTACTTTGATCTGCGTAATTAACTAGATTGCCTGTTAGTAATAACCCCCAAGACGAGGCATTAACAAACAGTGAATCACTGTTGCCAATATGGGAACTCCATTGACCTTTAGATAATTTATCGCTGATTAATTTATCTTGGGTTTGTTTGTCAGGTACACGTAATAGGGCTTCAGCTAGGCACATCAGTACCACCCCCTCCGCAGAAGAGAGGGAATATTCGTTCAATAATGCTTCAACAACCCCGTTACCTTGCTGATCATCTCGTATCTGTAACACCATTTTGCGGGCGCGTTCCCAAGCTCGGCTGCGGGCGCGCATATTGAACTCAGCATCGGGCAGAATATGGTTAACCGCAAGGTTTTCATCAATCCGGTAAAAATCTCGAATTTTTTGGCGAATGGCAGACTCGGTGACTAAATTACCATCAAATAACATAAGCAATCCTTGTTAGCGTGTCGTGGCATTCTCTTGGTTTTTGGGCATGCCAGCATAAGTGAAAGAGGGTATATTGCCTTGGCCAGATTGAAAGTAAGTAATCAATTGTGTTTGCGAAGGTAATATAATTAACAGCTTATATTGAAAAACTAGTTTGTGACACCCTAACCTTTTTGTTATTACTGCTGTTTTGAAAAAAATTTTTGAACTGCGATCTAGGTTCGCAAAAGTAAATAGATTAAATGAGTTGAGATATCCAAACCTGCTGTTGGGGGAACGATGGCCTACTTATTACGCATATATCCCC
>NZ_JAHNZV010000279.1 GCF_022267535.1 Psychromonas antarctica | reverse complement strand
GGTCGACTGGTACTAGGGTCGTGTTTTACACGAGTGAATATATAACTGAAGAGCCGGATGCGGTAGTTCCGCACGTCCGGATCTGTGTGGGGTCGGTCTGGTAACAGATCGTTCTACCACGATGGCACTTTACCCTCAGAGTACCAGACAAAAGTATTTGGCGGTGGCAATATGTTTTCAAAAATAACTGATACTCAACCTTGCACGCAGAAGCATGGTAAATGTTTGGAGTCACTTTCGTGTAAAAAAGTTTCTTGCAAGAACGCATCAATCGGACCTTACTTATTACAAAAAAACGGCTTTACCATTACTAATCATGATTTAGGGGGAACACAACATAGAAAAGTCATTTTTGATGTTTGGAGTGGGGATGTTTGGTTACGCAGAGGTAATTAATTATTGCTCAGCTACCGGAAAAAATTAATATAAGGAGGAAGCTATGTCTAGAAACATTATGTTAAAAGTCGTAAATACTCGAACTTAATTTTAACAAAATTTCCGTTGCTGGTACTGCCCTCTTAACTATCTTGATCGAGTTTTATATGTAAACATTAATGCTGATGACACATTCAAGGCAGTAGTAGATAGTACCTTAATAATTAAAAACTATAATTAAAACTCAAGTTTCGGGGTTCATTTTTAGCCAATAAAAGTGAACCATCCCTCATTCTAGGGCTTCTTGCCGCAAAGTAAAGTTATCCATTTGCATGACTTGCGTAAAAAAATCGACAACCGTCTGTTCA
>NZ_JAHNZV010000278.1 GCF_022267535.1 Psychromonas antarctica | reverse complement strand
GTTTCATTAACAATCAATTTCAAGCGCTTGCTGATATAGCGTGATATCGCTACTTTGACCTTATTGCCGATAGGCTTAGACTTAACCAAAATGATGATGTCGTCCGCATAACGAGCAAAATATAATCGCTCTCGTGTTAGCTTTTTGTCCAATTCATCCAAGATAATATTGGATAGAAGTGGTGATAATGGACCGCCTTGCGGCACGCCCTTATCGGATGGAAACCAAAGACCTGTTTCAGTTTCTGCAATACCCGCTCTTAAGTACCTGCCGAGTAATTGCATTAACGCTTGATCTTTTATTTTGCGACCGACCCGATTCATTAGCATGTCATGATTAACTTCATCAAAGAACTTTGAGAGGTCAATATCCACGGCCGTTTTGTACCCTTGTTTAATACAAATTTGTACATGACTGACCGCTTGACTAGCGCTTTTACCGGGGCGGTATCCGTAGCTATAAGGCGAAAATGTAGGTTCAAAATAGGGACTGATCACTTGGCTAATCGCTTGCTGGATCATCCTGTCGATGACAGCAGGGATCCCCAATAAGCGTTCTCCGCCATCAGGTTTTGGGATAGTTACCCGTTTTACCGGAAGTGGGAAATAATTGCCTTCTATCAGCTTTGCTTTGATCCCTTGCCAATGTGCTAAGGCAAAAGGTTCAAACTCCTCAATGCTCATGTTATCAATACCGGGAGCACCTTTGTTGGCTTTAACATGTTTCCATGCAGCTCTCATGTTTTGATCACTGA
>NZ_JAHNZV010000277.1 GCF_022267535.1 Psychromonas antarctica | reverse complement strand
AACCGACGAAATTACTTGCTTCATTCTGTACGTTAATTCTCTTATTAACAGAGAAAATCGATAGGCTCTAAATAAATGGGCAGGGAAAAGTAATATTTAACTTGACGTGGGAAGTCATACCAACGCCCCTATTAACGGGCAAAATATAGTTGGCTAAAATATTTGAGGAACGAAAATAGCCAACTATATTTTGTCCTGTTGAATGGCTTGTTAATTTGCCATAATGCTAAATCTGTTGCTTATTCTTAATAAAGGCACAAGTAAAAGCTTTGATAGCAATGTATATAGTTCCTTGCCAAAAAACAAACAAAAATAACCAACCAAATAGAGTTAAAGAACAAATTCCCCAACCACAATTACCATTACTTTCCAAAAGCCACGGAACACCAACAGCATTAAATGACCAAATAGGAATATAAATCATCATGAATGTGACAGTTAAGAAAAATTCAGGCGCAGCAGGCACATAGCCTATCAACCAAATGAAGTAGATAATTATAGACGTAAATAGATATTTTTTAGTCAATCGTATTCCTCATCCTCATTACTGTACGATGCATAATGCAGGGCAATTTAGACATAATGACTTCCCACTAAGGTGCTAGCCTCTACCGTGGGTTAGTTTTACAACTAGAGCCATAATATATATATCAATAATATAACGTGGAGGCTAGCATGAATAAACATAGCATACTTTTCATTGGGTTAGATACTCACAAAACATTTACTGAGATTGCATATATCGAAGATGAGCGCGGT
>NZ_JAHNZV010000276.1 GCF_022267535.1 Psychromonas antarctica | reverse complement strand
CTTTACTATCATGAACTTCACCACCCGTAATAATAAACTCAATGGGTAAACCGTAACTATCTACCGCTAAATGAATTTTACTTGTATTACCTCCCCGACTTAACCCTATTGCCTGTGGTTGCTCTGATGCAGCACCTGTACCATGTTGGTGAACTTTGACATAACTACCATCAATAAATTCCCATTCAGTGTCACTATCAGCAGATAACGACTTGAATAATCTCATCAATACACCTTTTCTAGACCAAAGGAGAAATCGTCGGTAAATCGTATTCCATAAACCAAAGTATTCAGGTAGATCACGCCAAGGGCAACCGACTCGTAAGCGATAGAGAATACCTTCTATCGTTTGTCTATGTTCGGACTTGTTATAAACTCTATCTTCAAGCAAAATAGCTTTAAGCTTCGACCACCGTTCATCAGTGAGCATTAATCGGGGCATGGTAATCTCGTTGTATTTGTTTTTGGCGAAGTGAATTATACGAGATTACCTTCCACTTTTTTGCACAAAATTCAAACAAAGATCAACAGCCCCTAAGAAAATTAATTGCTAAGACTTTCGGCCTTTGTATTGTAACGGTACAGTGATTTTGGCCACTAATTCAGAGTAAAATGGATCATTTCCCTAGGGCGCTTTGTGCCCCGAAGCGAGCTAGAAGTGTATAAAGTTGTGGCTAATATTATTTAGTAGTTACTGAATTATTTATGGTACTGCCCTTATAATGTTTCTACTATTTCTTACTAACCCACGCTCTAAAAA
>NZ_JAHNZV010000275.1 GCF_022267535.1 Psychromonas antarctica | reverse complement strand
ATTTCATCCCAAACATCCTCGAACGGATCTTTTCGAGTTCGCCATGTACGAGGAGATTTTCTGAAGTCGACTTTGTCATTTCTATGGTAATGACGATTCACTCTATCTGTAATGATAACAGGCGGTATTTTAGATAATTGTTTTTTAATAACGTCATCCGTTACGATATAATCATCTCGAGCATGACCTTTTTTATCCCATGAGTACTTCCATAATTCATCTTGTAGTAATTCTAATTGAGCTAACAAATAAACCGGATCTAGTTTTTCATACTCTAACTTAAGTGACTCTTTTGTAGACTGATTAACATGTTCAGAAAGTAAAACGCGTTGATAAGGTGTTTTTGCATCATCATATTTCTTTGATACCTTAGCCCCAACACGTTCTTTTTCAAGTAACTTCAGTGATGGTTGGTAGAAATTAACGTACATCCTGACTATGCGATATAGCCTTGCCAAAGCTTCCCAGGCTTTCCAACCTTCGTAGCGATCATAACCAACCAATCGACGTACAACAGAACCATTTTTTTCTTCCACATGTGCCTGGTCATTTTTTCGGTGAGTTCTTGCTCTTGTAAAGGTGATATTATTTTCTTCGCAGTAGTCCAATAATTCATAATTTATAAACTCACTACCACAATCTGTGTCTACTCCCTGCATAGGGAATGGAAGTAAGTCACTAGCTACTTGTAAGCCATCAATCACGTCGCTGGCACTTTTTCGTAATAAAGGCATGCACTCTAACCAGCCAGTAGCAATGTC
>NZ_JAHNZV010000274.1 GCF_022267535.1 Psychromonas antarctica | reverse complement strand
TAAATGTTTTATCGTGTGAACCGTACTCTTCCGCCTTCTGTGCCATTAGGCCTACATTAGAAACATTGCCCATAGTCGCCGGATCAAATGCGCCATGTTGACGACAAAATGCGATTGTCTCTTGATAGATACCCGCATAACAACGATCTGGAATCATCGCTTTAGTGTCTGCTAGTTTGCCTTGTGCATCCCACATCATACCGCTTGAGCGGATCATAGCAGGCATAGACGCATCAACTATCACATCACTTGGTACGTGTAAGTTGGTGATCCCTTTATCAGAATCAACCATCGCCAATGCAGGCCGTGTTGCATAAACAGCTTGAATATCGGCTTCTATTTGCGCTTTTTCTTCTGCAGGTAAGTTAGCTATTTTTGCATAAACATCGCCTAGACCGTTACTTGCATCAACACCTAATGTTGCAAATAACTCCGCGTATTTAGTAAACACATCTTTAAAGTAAACAGTAACAGCATGACCAAATATAACTGGATCAGATACTTTCATCATAGTCGCTTTAAGGTGTAGAGAGAGTAAAATATTATTCTCTTTCGCATCCAGCATTTGCGCTTCAAAGAAACTACGTAGAGGAGCACAACGCATGACTGATGCGTCAATTACTTCACCTTTTAATACTGGCGTTGAAGCTTTTAATGCATGACTAACACCCGCTTCATTAGTAAATTCAATTTTCACATCATCATCATGGCCTAATACAACCGATTGCTCGCTACCGTAAAAATCGCCTTCCAGCATATTAG
>NZ_JAHNZV010000273.1 GCF_022267535.1 Psychromonas antarctica | reverse complement strand
CATAAGAAGCTCATTATTTATCTTTTCTGCTTTTTCGAACAAGATAGCTGCAATAACAAAACTTATTACAGCAGTGATGAATTTACTTGAAAATGCGATGTTCTTATATAATGACTCATCCAAATGTTGAATTTTAGATAATAGAAATTTGTAATGTTCTAGCGCCAGTTGCTCTTTTAAATCCGACATAAAAGCCCTTCGATATAAATTAAAGTGTTTATAATTATAAATACTACGATATGGATAGCAATATTTATAATTATTAATCAATAGGTTGGTTATTGAGAATCTCATATTATAAAGGATATAGCCTCTTCAACTTATTACCGTATTCGAGAACATGGTTTAGATAGAGATAAACAAAGGTCACTCAACTACAGGCATATCTTGCTATACAATAGCGCAGAATAAGATGTGGACAGCGCTTCGCGTTGACACACAACTTATTTCCGCTTACACCCGTAGTCACTCCCTAACGTTATAAATTATTTTGTGGTTTTTAGAAGATCAACCAAATAGCTATTACGTTTGTGAGAGTTACTTGGCTGTTTTGTGATCTCATTGAAATCTTGTTGTGAGCCCACAATATGAATTTCGCTCTCAGCCCTAGTAATAGCGGTATAAAGCCACGCTCTATCAACTGCGTATTCTCATGATGTCGATCACTCATTCTCACCGAAGCCGATCAGTCATTCTCATTCATGCCGATCACTTTTACTCGTCACTTTACGGTGAGATTGAGTTGTAATGCTTTATTCAATATTCGTC
>NZ_JAHNZV010000272.1 GCF_022267535.1 Psychromonas antarctica | reverse complement strand
TACCTATTAAGATACTAGCGTATGAGATGAAAATAATACAAATTAAAGTGATCTATTGCTCATCATTCTCCGTAAATATACTGCGAACACATTCAAAACGACAAACTCTTAATACAGAAATCTTAATAAGGATAAAATTATGCTTAAAAAATTCACAGCAATACTATCTATTGTGGTCGCGAGTTTAGCTTTTACATCCATGTCTTATGCAGATCATCATGGTATGAAAAAGGATATCGTAGATGTTGCCGTAGAAAATGGCTCGTTTAATACACTTCTAGCAGCGGTGAAAGCAGCTGGGCTTGTTGATACATTGAAAGGTGATGGACCATTCACTTTATTTGCGCCAACAGACGAAGCATTTTCTAATTTGCCAGAAGGCACTGTAGCGATGTTATTGAAACCTGAAAACAAAGCCAAGCTTGTCGCTGTGCTCACATATCATGTTGTAGCCGGAAAAGTGATGGCCGCTGATGTTGTGAAACTCGAGAGTGCAAAAACAGTCCAAGGACAAACGCTCATGGTGGTTGTCAATGATGATGGCGTAAAGATAAATAATGCAAAGGTTATTATGACCGATGTCAAAGCGAGCAACGGGGTCATACACGTGATTGATACTGTATTATTACCGAAGTAAGTGGCGGTAAAACTGGACGTGACCCTGTCCTGAAATCTGTGTAATTGCCTATCATTAATTTAATCATTTTAAGGATAGGTAATTATGAAAAAAGAAGAGATAGAAGCATTCGCCCTTAAAGCATCAAAAGGTTTAAAGTCTCAAAA
>NZ_JAHNZV010000271.1 GCF_022267535.1 Psychromonas antarctica | reverse complement strand
CCAACCCAGAAAATTACCTGCCATGGAATTATCTAGAAAATAGTGAGTAACGGCTGACTTGCTTTCCAAAAAAGACTGAATTGGGCTAACCGCCCAAGTCAAACTATGCAGCCGTAAGCTCACGAATCAAACCCCTACCTTAGAGATGAAATTAGAAATACTGTTACGTCTCGCTATAGCGATGTTGCAATGGCTGTTAGCCACAATTAAGCGGAGAGCCGTATGCGCTGAAAGGTGCATGTACGGTTCGGGGAGGAGAAGCAGAGAAATAGTTCGACTACGCTCTGCCTCTTACTCTACTTAGAAATCATCAAGGATGGAGCTATTTAGCGACTGTATTAGATTTAGGGACAAGAGAAATTATCGGTTATGCGACTTCAAAAACACCTGATGCACAATTAGCTAAACAAGCGCTTATTAATGCAATCGCCTTCGCTCAGCCTGATACTCGAAAGCTCATGTTCCATTCAGATCAAGGTGTGCAATACAGTGCCAATCTATTTAAAAATTGCTTATTATTGCACGGCATAACTCAAAGTATGAGCCGAAGAGGGAACTGCTGGGATAATGCAGTACAAGAGCGTTTCTTTAGAAGTCTAAAAAGTGAATATTTGAATGGTTTGAGCTTCATGAATCACGGTTCAGTAGTAGACGCTGTGACTTATTATATTTGTTATTATAACTCAAGTTTCGGGGTTCATTTTTAGCCAATAAAAGTGAACCATCCCTCATTCTAGGGCTTCTTGCCGCAAAGTAAAGTTATCCATTTGCATGACTTGCGTAAAAAAATCGACAACCGT
>NZ_JAHNZV010000270.1 GCF_022267535.1 Psychromonas antarctica | reverse complement strand
GGAGTCATATCTAGAGTAGGGGCTTTAATACTAATTGATGCCCCATTGCTCAATAAAAAGGATACCATTTCTAAATCATTACCTATAACCGCACCGTGTAGAGGTGTTATATTATATCCTCCAGAGTAATTGATGCTATTAACACTTAAGCCATTTAGTATAAAAAAACTGGCAATCTCATATTTCTTTATTTTATTCTTCCCCTCGAGAATGAAACTCAGCCCAACACTGTTAGACATTTCATATACGTCTGAAGCTATATCCCTATGGTTATATAAATAATACTCACAAGCTTTAGCTGGAATTAAAATCCCACCTTCGTTGAGGGTGCACATTACTATTGTTTCTGGGTTCATTTTTGAAATATCGTTAACCATTAAGCCTGATATTCCTACTAAAAAAACGCCAAGACACGCTATTATTTTTACTTTCATTGCTACCCCCAAACTTTTAACAAACCATGAGATGGCTGCTTGTAAGCTAAAAAGGCACCTTGAATACTTTCTTTTGATGCGGTGTACACGAGGATTCTTAATGGTTTCCTAAACTGATTTGCAATATGAAGCCTAACAAAATCATAAACTTTCACTCTTTGTAGATCATTCACTGTTGCATGTTTAAACCAATGTATGACAGCTTTTTTGGAGAATTCCTTAATGATAGCCAAAGCACCTTTCGTTGGATTGGTTGTGCTTCTAAAAATAGCGTCCACAAAGCCGATAGCATATGAAGCATCAATTGCTTCAACCAATAATCCCTGTGTGAATTCCCTAATAGAATCATTCATTGTTAAAGATTCAATAAAATCAAAATC
>NZ_JAHNZV010000027.1 GCF_022267535.1 Psychromonas antarctica | reverse complement strand
GTGAAGAGTTTGAATGGACAATCGAAGACAAGAATACTTTAGTGTTAAAAAGAGTTATTCCGCTGAAAATTAACGCTCGGGAGAGTATTGATAAAATCCACACGGACTTATGATCTCTGGTACTAGTAACCTCGCGCACCCAGCAAACACAAGTTGAGAAGCTCATTAAACATGCTTTTCGCTATTCCGATCGGCATTAAGGCATTGCATTTCAAAATGTAAAAGCTTAAGCACTGCAAGTTATCCCATCATATTGAGCGCACCTCTCGCTAATCAGTTTGCTCGGATCTTTCGCCAAGATAAGACGCGAGAAGCGGCCACATTTTTTAATAGAAATTCGATGAGAATGAAGCGCTTAAAAAATCACCACAAATTGATAGAGATTTAACACAACCCCCATAGACAGCGAATTTTATTAAGTATATGGTGCCTTGTTAAACCTGATCTAGATCAAAAACAACTCGTTAACTAATTAATATAACCATCGGCACTGTACCTCATCTATGTCAGCACAGAACAGGGAAGCTGCTTTTTTATTTTTTTGAAAATTAAAATGATGATCTAAACAGTATAAATTTAAGGGGTAGTATCGATGAGTAAAGAACAACTGCTTGCTAAAAATGATGTATTATTATCTATCACAGATGTCGATAGCAAGATTAAGTACGCCAATAAAAATTTTTGCGATATTGCCGGATACTCATTAGAAGAGTTACAAGGCCATCCTCATAATATGGTGCGCCACCAAGATATGCCCAAAGCGGCATTTAAAGACTTATGGCAAACGATTCAATCGGGTCAATCATGGATGGGCCCGGTTAAAAATCGCTGTAAAAATGGTGATTATTACTGGGTAAATGCGTTCATCACACCAATCAAAGATAGCCGCGGAGAGGTCTATGAATACCAGTCTGTGCGCACCTATCCCGATGCAGATGTCGTTACCCGCGCCACACAGGTTTACAAACAGCTTAACGATGGCAAAACCCCAACAAAGTTAACCCATAGCAGCGATCTTACAGGCTGGTTTCAAGTATTTTTTATACTGTCATTTACCTTCAGTTTACTAGTTGCCATTTTCAGTGAACTAAACCCACTATTTAGTGTTCCCATGATTATTGTTTCAGCGCTTTTTACCGGACTATTTATCAACTGGCGCTATAAATATAAAAAGCTCGTCGACGAAGCAAAATCTATTTTTAAGAATCCATTGATGAGCTTTATCTACTCCGGCAATAATGATGGTCTCGGCGTAATCAATCTAGCATTACAGATGCGCACAGCGGAGATCAAAGCCGTGGTGGGTCGAGTCAGTGATGTGTCTACAAACGTAACCCAAACCGCTAAGAAAGCAGCTGAATGTGGTGTCAGTGTCTCGACGGTATTAGCGCAACAAAACAGTGAAACCGATCAAGTCGCTACGGCGATGAATGAGATGTCGGCTACCATTAATGATCTCGCTGAAGTGGTCGGTAACGCTGCGCAAGCATCACAACAGGGATTAGATATTAGCAACCAAGGACAAGTCAGTGTTCAGGAAACGATTGCGGCTAATAATGAGCTAGCGACACAGTTAAATGAGGTAGAAGAGGCAATTGAACGGCTGGTTAATGGCAGCAAGTCAATTGAAAAAGTGCTAGGTGAAATAAGTAGCATTGCCGATCAAACCAACTTACTGGCATTAAATGCGGCTATTGAAGCCGCCCGCGCAGGCGAACAAGGGCGAGGCTTTGCAGTTGTTGCTGACGAAGTGCGCGCGTTGGCGCAACGAACTCAACAATCAACCAATGAAATAAATAAATTACTCACACAACTGCAGTCTGAATCCCACGCGGCGAATAGATCCATGGAGAAAGGCACTGCGCTTTCGATGCAGTGCGTGCAACTCTCAAATAATACCGGAAAATCCCTACAACAAATAATAACTGAAGTGACGCTACTGGCTAACCTTAACACCCAAATTGCCACCGCGATTGAGGAACAGTCTCTGGTCAGTGAAGAGGTTAATCGTAATGTTGTGGCGATTGCAGATATGGCCAAAAGCAGTGCAGAGCATGGGCAAGAAGCGGTTGAATTATCGAATGAATTATTAGATAAACTGGAAGAACAACAAGCCTTAGTGACACAGTTTTCTTAACTTATAAGTGAATGATAGCGCAATTCAGATGATATCAAACGGCTGACACTCGGCCCTTAAAGTAATTTGTTTTTTCTTGCAAACTATAGATAAGGACTATCTCATATCGTTTTCATTGAGATAGTCATTTACAGTCAATATAAAAAATGCAAATAATACATTTTTGATGTACGGATTTGCTAAAATCTCTACATTGTCGGCAGTTTATAAAAGCCGTTGCACCCGAGGTGCCCATTTAAAAAATTAGGAGCCCCCCATGAAAAAACAGATCACGTTGACGAGAGCCACGCTGACCCTTGCTGCTAGCATGCTGATTACTGCCTGCTCTGATGACGCTTCATTAACTGCCAGTCAGAAACTGATGGCAGACCCTATTGAAGTGACCATCACATCACTGGATGACTTAACTACTTTATTTGATAAATACCAATACAACGATCAAAGCTGGGAAAAAGGCGACCTAGAAATACCACGCATTACTTTTGAAGGGGTCGATGAACGCTGGGCTGAAGGTTCAAAAACACTACCAGTAGAGACTAAGAAAAGTGTATTTTTCCGTTTAATGGCTCCACTGGCATTGGTGGCTAATGAAAAGGTCCGCCATGAGCGTAAGATGATTAAAAGTAGCCCCTTAGATTCGCCGCAACTAAAAAAAATTGCTCTTAAATACCGCCTAATTAAAGAGACAACGACAGATCTAAATGAAACGTTGCGTAAAAAATTGTTAACTAAAGTTGATACACTGCCCCCTTCTTTAATACTGGCGCAGGCTGCTGAGGAGAGTGGTTGGGCAACGTCGCGTTTTACACAAGAGGGGAATGCCTTTTTTGGTCAGTGGGACTTCACGGGTAAGGGAATGAAGCCGTTAGCACAACGCGAAGAGCTAGGAGATTATGGTGTTGCCCGCTTCGACAGCCCGCTTGCATCCGTTGAGGGTTATCTATTTAATATTAATACCAATAATGCATTTAAAAAGTTACGTATTTTACGCGCCGATCTGCGCAGTAAAAATAAAGCGATTACGGGTATTAAGTTGGCCGGCACGCTGGATAAATACTCTGAACGTGGTCAAGATTATATCGATGGTTTACGCGCAATGATCCGCTATAACAAGCTGGAACCGTTCGACCAAGCCTATCTATCAGACAACAAGTTAATCCATTTGATCACTGATTAACAACGACATACAAAAATACAGCGCGTACAACTACGCGCATCATCATTAATCCACTAATGCCATATTAAAGCGGGCAAATCCCGCTTCTAAGTCGGCAATTAGATCGTCGACATTTTCAAGGCCTATATGCAAACGGATCAGCGGTTTACTGCTATCCCATTGAGTAGTAGTACGCAGTTTATCAATGTCAAACACACCTAAAATCAGACTTTCATAACCGCCCCAAGAAAAGCCCATTTTAAAATGCTGCATATTCTCGACTAAGGCGGTGACCGATTTTAAATTTCCCTCTTTTAATACAAAAGAGAATAGACCATTGGAGGCGCTAAAATCACGCTTAAAGAATTCATGACCGGGGCAAGTTGCAAAAGCAGGATGGCGCAGATGATCGACCTCTGGTCGTGCAGCTAGCCAGTTGGCAATCTGTAAGCCGTTCTTTTCATGCTGCGCCATGCGCACGCCAAGTGTACGTAAGCCACGACTTGCTAGATAAACATCATCAGGAGAAGTGCACTGGCCCATTAGATAACTATTTTCACGTAATTGCGGCCAATATTTTTCATTGGCCGTTGCAGTGCCCATCATGACATCCGAATGGCCGACAATATATTTAGTCGCCGCTTGAATGGAAATATCCACCCCCATATCAAACGGACGGGAATTAATCGGTGATGACCAGGTATTATCCAACATCACCAGCAGATCGTTCTGATGAGCAATAGCACTTAATGTCGGTACATCCTGAATCTCCATGGTAATCGAACCCGGTGATTCTAAAAACAATACTTTAGTATTAGGCAAGATAAGATCGCTAATACCGGCACCAATTAAGGGATTATAATAAGTGGTTTCAATACCGAAACCGGCCAGCAGACCATCGCATAATGAACGGGTTGGCTCGTACACGTTATCCACCATTAAAAGATGATCGCCTGCTTTTAAGAAAGACAGTAGTGCGCCACTAATAGCTGCAGAGCCTGATGGATAGAGTGCGCAACCGACACCGCCTTCAAGCTCAGCAATCGCGGCCTGAAAAGCAAAATGCGTTGGCCCACCACGACGCCCATAAAACATCTCCCCGTTAGTACGATTTTTGGATGCAAAGCGCATCTCTTCCATGGTATCAAAAAGCATGGTTGATGCACGAAATACAGGGGGATTAACGACCCCTTTGGCCCATTTTTTATCACGGCCTAAACTAACAATCTGTGTTTCTTTTTTCATAACAAGCTTCCATCAATAAGTATTCGATCGGCAAATATCATCTTTAAAGTATGTTAACATTTCAGCAACAGATGAACAGCATCAACGAGACGATACTTCAGGGTTTTTTTATCTTATAATCCCCCTTTATTCGGCAATCATCAGGCGATACTATGCACTTTGAATCACAGTTCCCACTCAATCGACAACACCTTGAAGAGTGTTACGATCAATCTCTGCCCTTTAATAAAAACAGCACCCCGCGGTTTAAATTTATCGCGCTGTTAGTGACCAGCGCGCTGCTTATTTTTGTATTTTCGAAACAACTAGATGTGTTAGCTTATTTCTTAATAGCATTGGCTTTAGTTGAATTTATGAGTTTTCATTACCGTCGGGCATGGTGGTTGAGCAGACAAATCTGGAGCCGAAATTCAGGCAATACGATTACCTTAGTGATTGATGATAAAGGAATAAAAACACAGAGCTTATACAACAACAGCCAACTCTTATGGTCTGATCTGCTTAAAGTAGGAGAGACTGATTTAGGATTAATGCTGACATTTAAAAGCGCTAAGTTGTATTACCTTTCCAAATCAAATTTAAACAATGTAGTTTGTGAATTTATCAAACAGCAGGCCCATTAAAAATCTTTAATGGTTTTTATTTCAATAACGCTATAGGCGGGCGTTTGATAAGGGTGAGCGGCGAGTAAAGCTTGTAAAATAGGCTTTATCTTGGCCGCTATACAAACCATTTCAACTTTATACTCTGGCACCTTTTGCACTTGATCAACAATGCCAATAAAAGGGGTACTTGCGGCCAGCGGCCTAAACTGTCCTGTACCTAAACATTGCCAAGCACAGCTTTCATAATCCCCCATGCTCCCCGCGCCAGCCTTAAAGACTGCCGACTTAACCATTTCCAGATGTGAGACTGGAACATAAAAAACAAGCTGATACATGTTATTTTCCTTTTTTGTAGAGAAAAATCGGTAAAATAAGCAAACAGGTGGTCAGCATATCCGCAATACTATGATAGTTAAGTAACCACATAAGATAAAAATAAGCACACAGCGACAGCGGTGACACAAATAGAAGCAATCTATTTTTAAAGCATAAATCGACCACTAACAACAGAGCAATCGCGCTATGAGTACTGTAATCCATGCCCCCATAAGCCCATATCCCAAAATAGATATCCACCAGCATCAAAGCATAAACAACACTTACTAATAGCAGTAACCTTTTAAATTGTGATTTGCGCCTTTGAATCAATTCTTTTTGCCAATAATAAATCCAGCACAGCAAGAGTAGCGGAGTGTATAGATCGGCGATAATTGCCAACATATTGCTCATTTAAACTGATTAAAAAAACGTAAGCGTTGTAAATAACGTTGTTGCTGATCAGCCAAACAGGTAGGTTTAAAACGGATTTTCTCACCTGCTGACTTTTGTACCAGTAAATTTAAATCACAACGCGCAACACAGCCGATTTTAGGATAACCACCTAGTGTTTGCCTATCTTGTAATAAAATAATAGGTAAACCATCGGCTGGAATTTGAATACTGCCCAGTGCGATGCCCTCGGAAATAATTCCCTTGCTTAAACCGCCAATACTTTTCCCCGTCAAACGTAATCCCATACGGTCGCTTTGTGTACCAATAGTATATTCAATATTATAAAACATCGCTTTTTGTCTACTTGAAAAGTATTCGCATTGATATGCTTCAATAACGCCTAAAGTTAAGGGGGAATTATAATCAGGAATAAACTGCTCAGGGATTTTTGTAGTAATCAAGCGATCTAGCTGTTCAAAAGCCGATAAACGATCGCCGTTTTTTAAATTGCTACCCGTACCATCAAGCCCTCCTATAAAGTTACGTGTAACCGTACTGCAGCTGCCATATTTTTTGCGGATATTAAAACCGCCCTTGACCGCTAAATAAGCACGAACGCCAGAGCTTGCAAAGCCAAACTTTAAACCTTGCCCCTTTTTAAGAACAAAACTACGGTTGTTGCTTTGCGCTTTTTTTTGTCCCGATGGCATCACGATAAAGGCGCTCATCTCGGCCCCCGTTATGGCCAGTTGCAAGTCACATTCAGCAATAAATTCAGCTTGCCCAAAGCTGATTTCAATTAAAGATTTATCAGCGCTGTTTTTTAGTAGGTAATTTGCCCAGCCAGCGGCCAATGGATCGCCAACGCCACCTTGGCTTAAGCCCTGTTTGGCTTGCCCATAACGCCCAAGATCTTGTAACTGGCTAAATACCCCCGCATTAAGCACATATAAACCCGAATTACTTTTCATCGATTATTTGTCCGCCTAGTCTAAGAAACTCATCCAGCAAAATAGAGCGGAATTTAACGCTATCTCCTATCGCAAAGGGCGTAATGGGATCATTATTGAGGTCAAAAAGTTTAACCGGACAGTTACCTATAATCTGCCAACCCCCGGGACTATCAGCAGGATAAACAGCCGTTTGCGCATCGGCAATGGCCACACTACCAGCGGGTACAACAGCGCGCGGCGAGGCATGTCGAGCAATATTAATGGCCGCTGGCACCTGCGCCAAAAACGCAAAACCAGGCGCAAAACCAACCGCACAAACACGGTATTTTGTGTCGCTATGTAATTGAATAATTTGCTCAATACTTAAACCGGTTTGTTCAGATAGTGCAGGCAAATCCCAACCTACCGAAACATTATAATAAACAGGTAATTCAATAACCTTATTTTGCCCTTTAAAAACGCTATTTAGCGAAGTTGACAAAACAGCTGTTTCAAGCAGATTTTCGACGACTAACGGCGCTATTTTTAATAGATTATAATGCACTAGGATGGTGCTGTAGGAGGGGGTAATATCAACCAATGCATCACCTAATTGCATTTCAATCTGTTTCACTAAAAAGGCTATTTTATCAGTTAAAGCGAGATCAATTGTATCGCTGACTTGGATTAAAAAACAATCTTCATTAAGCGCCAAAATTTTCATTATTTGTCAGTCAGTCTAAATTGAGTAAGTAGGTGCTGCAACTGTTTAACTAATAAAATGCCAGCGGCGTTATCACCATGTACGCAAATAGTATCCACCTTAAGTTTTATCTCTTTACCGTTGCGGGTGCTCACTGTTTGTCGGTCGATTAATTGTTTTACCTGTTTTTTTATCAATTCAGCACTGTTTAACACCGCGCCCTCTTGGCTGCGGGCAACGAGGTGTCCCGTCTCATCGTATGCTCTATCCGCAAACGCCTCTAAAATAAGCTTAATACCCGCTTGCTCCGCTATTTTATGATATGCCTGCAGATCCGGCCTTGCTAAAATCATTAATGCTAACGGCGTTTTAAAACTCACCAGCGCATCAATAATCGCAGCGAATATTCTGATATCGGCCATCATATCGTTATATAGCGCGCCATGGGGTTTAACATATTCAAGCGGTTTCCCCTGCAGAGCACACAGCGCACTTAATGCACCAACTTGATAACAGACGAGATGGGTAATTTGTGCATAACAGTGTGCAATTGAGCGACGACCAAATCCCTGTTTATCGTTATAACCCGGATGAGCGCCAATTTGCACATTATATTTTATGGCAAGTTGAATGGTCTGCGCCATCACATCGGGATCGCCTGCATGAAATCCGCAGGCAATATTTGCCTGATTAACCCAAGGCATCACATCCTGATCAGCCCCAATTTCCCAAGCGCCGTAACTTTCACCCATATCACAATTTAATTTCATATATTTTCCTGTTGGGCACCGTTTCGCACCTAGACCTATTGAACATGCTAAAATTAGCAAGTCATGAGATGAACAGTGCCTAAGCGCGAAGGTGAAGAGCTAACGGGTATATCAAACATCTAATTTTAGCGCTATTAATAACGTTTTAAAAACATCGTCTAAGGGGGCATGAATCTCAACTAACTGCCCAGTTTGAGGATGATTAAAAGACAAATAAGCAGCATGTAACAGTAAGCGATAACAATCAAAGTGGTCTCGAAACATGGCATTATGTTTACCGTCGCCGTGCGACGTATCTCCCACTATTGGATGACGCAAATGTGCCATATGACGGCGCAACTGATGTTTACGCCCAGTTTTAGGAATAAGTTCCATTAAACTATAGCGCGATGAATCATAAGGGCGCACCGCAATCGGCAGCATAGTTTTAGCTAAACAGTGATATTGTGTAAATGCCGGTTGCGCGGGTTTATCCTGCAGCGCCTGTTTATCTGCAATTTTATCGAGCTCTTCTTTTAATGGGTAATCAAGCCCACCATCTTCTAAATAACCACGCACAACGGCTAAATAGCGTTTATTTGTGCTGTGATTTGAAAATTGCTCACTGATATTTTTAGCACTTTCTTTATCTAATGCAAACAGTAAAATCCCCGAGGTGGGGCGGTCTAAACGATGCACTGGATAGACATATTGGCCAATCTGGTTGCGTACTTTTTGCAGTGCAAATTCAGTGGCATGGCAATCTAACCAACTACGATGTACTAATAAACCGGAGGGTTTATTGACCGCCACTAAAAATTCGTCCTGATAAAGAATATCGAGATCTGGGCTAAGGGCTTCGACACTAATATCTTGCTCGGCAAGTGCCTCAGTAAAATCTGGCTGTTGATGCGTGATACCTTGGTCCATCCGTTTAACTCGCTTTATTATTATTTATCAGTAAATCTATACGACCGATAATTTCAATGATAGGGGCACTATTAACCGCAACGCGTTTAAAATATTCGCTGGCCATCGGCTGTACTGACATTGCCACTGGTAGCGGCAAAGAAAACTGCAATAAGTGACTTATTTTACCGATAAAAATAAACTGTAACCACTGCACAAAAGTTAAGGTATCAATTGCGAAAGGGGCACGGCTGCTTAACGCGGAAATGCTAGGGGGCATGCTCTGCCACAAATTCAGCAAACGTAATTCGGCTTCTAATCCATTTAGTTCCTGTAGCAGCAAGTGGCGTTGCTTACAGTCGGCCTCGGATAGTGCCAATTGGTTGTTTAACATCTGTCTTCCCCCAATCTAAAAACCACCACTAATATACCACCCGAGCGGGCAAAGCACATAAATTCCTGCCCACATTTATTAAGGAGTTGTTATAATCACAGCATGTTATGAACAATAGAATGAAATCACTATGAATATCAGTACCTTTACCGACTTTTTAGAGCAATCGCAGTGCCAATATAGAATTTATGATCTCGGCCGTAAAGTGGCTAAAATTTGCAATAGTGATTTTAAAAAGATAAGCCATAACGAGCAAGCTTACCCCTACCCGATTCAGCAGCAGGCTTTTATCGCTATCACCTTTTGGCAAGTAGGCAAACAACAGAGTCATTTTATCTGGTTTTTAAAAATGCCTATCGATGAACAGGGATTTCTAAAAATTACAGCACAGACCAGCTTTATTAAAATGGTGGTAGAAGCAATGGGAAAAAATTTAACGGCAGAAATAGACAAAGTAATGCAAGAATCCTTAGCGAGCAACCCGTTTATATTTAAGCCGAACGCTGAAAAATTGGCTATTTTTAATGCCAACATCAATGCCGACTTTATCCGTCCCGCCTCCTCTTTTTATCCTGCCGCATTAAGCTATTTTTCAGGGAAACAGCATTGGAATGACTGGCAAGCATTAGGTATGCAAGGGATCGCCGATATAGCGGCACGCTTAAACTCAGATAATAACCAGCAAAGTATTATCAATGCCCTTTCGCATCTTCCGCAACAGCCCCTACAGACATTAGCCTTATGTTTAGAGCATCAAACAATCACTACAGAGTTAGCCACCGCTATCGCAGAACAGGCTAAAATAGAACTACACGCGGACCGTCAAGATAACGCTATTTTATTGCTGCGCGCGTTGGCAAGCTCCCCTGCCGTTGACGTTACCAAAGGACTGTTAGAAAAACAGTTTTCTTCTGTTCTAATTTATAACGAGCATTGGTATATCGCTATTGCAGGGCGGTTATGGTCACTACTTGAAGATGAAACCTTACTTAACCGTTTTTTTGAAAGCTTAGCCAATCACCATGCAGCACTATTTTCACCACTCTTTAGCGATTTAGTAGCCATTCCTGCTCTGCGTGATAAGGTACTTAAGCAGTTACGTTTAAGCGCCCGCTCTCCAGCGCTTTCAGAGGCGATAGGGTTGCTATTTTCCGGCACAAAACAAAGTTAAGGGGGCATTATGACAAATCTGTTATTTATCTTTTTTTTGGTACTCGCGAGCACACTGATTTGGAAATTACGTCAACAATCGGAGTATGCCAAAGAGCTTATTACCCAGCACTGCCTCAAACTCGATCTGCAACTACTCTCAGTCGCCCGCTCGACGTTTAATTACAAATTCGGGGCGAATTTTCTGCAAGCTAGTTTTATCTTTGAATTTAGTAGCGATAACGATAACAACTATCAAGGTCATCTATTCTTATCCGGATTACATAGGCCAATATTTGTGTTGCCCGTGTATCGCTCTTTTGAAGCACCAGGTGCACTTCATTAATATAGATTAACGCTCGATAAGGATTTTATGGAAAATATTATATTAATTGCACAGCAACTCAGTAAAGAGGGAAAGGTGCCTAATACCGCACTGATTAAAGCACGTTTACTCAAAAAAGTGCCGTTACCGATGATTATCCAAGGACTAAAAATGTGGAAAGAGAATCCACAGAAAGAGATACCGATAGCTACCATGCAGGCACCTCCATTGGATAACGAAAACGCGCATTTTGAACGTCGCGTAGATGCCAAAATCGAGCAAGCGCTAGCGCCCTTAATAACTGAAATAGTGAGTTTACAGAGACAACTCAATCAGCTGCAAAAACAACTGGCAAAAGAAGAGTAAAGTTAACCATGTTTATTAAAGAGATCCGATTTGAGTGCTATCAGAACACCCAATATGCAGCAGTTGAACGCGCAATTAATAACTACTTTGATATGCTCCGGTATAATGGACAGATCTTAGGCCGTGAATTCCCTGTTGCCATGTTTGCCAGCTGGTTTGTAGTTCGTTTAGTCTGCCCCGAAGAAAATAGCTTACATGATAAGTTTAATAGCCAGCAAGTAAAGCAGGCGTTAGATGGGTTGACCGCGGCCGGACTACTTGCACCTAAAATTAAAACCATTGGCGAAGATCTCAACTCGCTAGAGTGCGCATCTCACTTCAAACCAAGCTGGCAATTATTGTATACTACTTTTTTAGATACCTGTTCACCGCTGCGCTGCGGTGAAACCCTTGCTCCTATTCCGCTTTATCGTACAGCTGAAGCGATCAGTAATGGTGATCGTAAAAGCGTCATCAAGTGGCAGGAAGAATGGATTAATTGCGATGAACTACAGATGAATGGATCCGCAGTTTCCAGCGTAGCTTTACAAGAGCTGGGTGACGTAGATAGCCGACTTTACCACCGTGGCAGTGAGCTTTGTAAGCGCATTGAGGGCATTACCCATGTCCCAACTTACTATTACCTGTACCGCGTCGCCGGAAAAAGTTTACAGGAAGAGCAACAGAGAAAGTGCCCTTGCTGCGGAGGAGAGTGGAAACTCGACTCGCCACTGTTTGATATTTTTGATTTTAAATGTGATAGCTGCCAACTCGTTTCCAATCTATCTTGGGATTTTAAGAAATAACACCCATTTTACGCATTAGATGACCTATTAATGTGGATTAAAGCAAGGCATTCATTGCAGTAACTAATTATTCTAATTACAAAATAAATTACGAAGCTAACATTCATTTAACAACCATAAATGAATAGATAATGAGTCGATTTGGTATCAACATAAGGAATACTAATAATGAAAAAAGTCAAACTGATAGCCGCCATTGTGGTGGTTATTGTTATCTTCTTTTTTGCTCTGAAAAATTGCTCACAAGATGAAGTGGGCGATGTTTCTTTAGGTCTTTTCACCACCCAAGATATTAAAATCAATATACTGGTTGATCCTATTGTAACGGGGGTCACTTGTCATGTGGCTAGTATTGAAGCGGATTTAAGTTTCTCGGATCCCTCGGATTCATCGATCGCTTGCCGTCAAACAGGTGAAATCACCCCCGCAATGATCAGCCAAATCGATAAATCGGCATCAGGCAACGTGGTATTTAAAAAATCAAAAAGTATTTTCTTTAAGACCATGAAAATTCGACGTATTTTTGATGCGGATAATCAAACGCTGATGTATATCTCTTATTCGACTAAAGAGACATCTGGCAGTTTTAAACACAGTTTGTCAACAGTGCCACTGTGGGGTTCAAAAGCTTATCAAACAACAGCTACAAAATAACATCACAACAACGGCTTTTAAATGACATATGCAAATAGTAGGCTGCGGCAATCCCCTCCCCAGATTGTCGCCTCCAGTTCCCATCTTTTGGGTTAAAAAATTATAATGCGCTAAAATCGAAAATAAAATCCTTGCACTACAGCCTCTTGGAAGCTCCTCAGCGTACCATGTTATGATCACACGTTATTTGTAGCGTGCGATCTATGGGGTAAATCTATGTGCAAACTTTATTGAATATTGATCTCAAAGCAGTACTTTAGTTACCCGCACAAGTTCATGTTTTTAACATTTCTATTTTCTCCCCCCTTGACCGCAGTTTATAAACAGCTAACCTAACGGTCTGCTTATTTATTGTTCATTAAGTTCAATATATGCGCAGCTAGTCAGTCACAAAGGATGTGAAATTGAAACGATGAAGCGGTTCAACAAGTTAAAAATATCTGTTTTATTAGTATAAAAAACTCTATGCCCACTGTTTCACGCATTAGAGTCGTACCTCGAACACATATTTGTTGAATGCTCGTTCGTTCTAGGCTTTGTGGCCAAAGAATCAACTTACTAATGGAATAGGTATACTGATAATGAAATTCAAACTCAATGCAAACAAGATTAATTCCTGTCTACTGGGCACTTCGTTAGCTCTATTTTCTCAACTGGCCAGCGCCGATGTGATTTTACATGCATTCGACTGGAAGTATTCAGAGGTGGCCGCCAAAGCCGCAGAAATAGCTGAAATTGGCTATAAAGAAGTTTTAGTGGCTCCACCGCTAAAATCCGATAGCAACAATTCCCAATGGTGGGCACGTTATCAACCACAAGATCTTCGTGTAATAGATAATAATCGCGGAAATAAAGAAGATTTTCAAAACATGATCAACGCCTTAAATGCCCATGGCGTTAAAACTTATGCAGATATTGTTATAAACCAGACGGCTAATGAACGCGGCAATTCAACCTATTTCCCCGGCGCAGATACAATCAATGATTATATGAACAACAGCGGCTATTGGGAAAAACAAAAACTGTTTGGTGATTTGAGCAATAATTTATATACCCCTGGCGATTTTCACGCGGAGTTTTGTATTAGCGATTGGACCAGTGTATGGGAGTCAATGAACGGGCGAATTTGTGGTGGTAATGGCGACCGTGGCTTACCCGATTTAGATCCTAATGACTGGGTTCGTGCGCAACAACGTAGCTACCTGCAAGCAATAAAAAATATGGGCGTTAAAGGATTCCGTATTGATGCTGCAAAGCATATGACCACATGGCATATTAACCAAGTATTCACTGATTCAATTAAACAAGATATGTACCTATTTGCTGAAATCATCACCGGCGCAGGCAGCGGCAATATCGATTATGATACATTCTTAGAACCCTATTTACGTGAGACAACGCACAGTGCATATGATTTCCCACTGCTCAAAACGTTACGCGATGCTTTTTCTTCCAACGGCAGCTTAACTGCATTAGCCAATCCTAAATCATGGGGCGGTGCGATTGATGGTATGCGCGCATTAACTTTTACTATCACCCACGATATCCCAAGTAATGATGGCTTCCGTTACCAAATCATGAGTGAAACCAATGAACATCTAGCCTACGCTTATATTCTTGGGCGCCAGGAAGGTGTACCTATGGTATTTAGTGACGCAACAGGTGTTGATAATGGTCGTTGGGTTAACGATTATAAGCAAGATAATTTAAAAGCAATGGTTAAATTCCATAACAGTGTTCAAGGCGCGGATGAGGAAGTTTTATACTCAGATCAATGTGCGTTGGTTTTCCGCCGCGGTCAAGCAGGCCTCGTAGGTATTAACAAGTGCGGTTATAATAAAGATATCAACATCGATGCGAGCGGTTTAAAGCAATCAGCAAGTTATGCTGATGTGTTTACAGGTGCCAGCTTCGAGGTAAATAGCAACAGTTATACAATCAATATTCCCGCAAGTTCAGCGAGAATGTGGTTAGCAGATGGTGAAGTTGTTATTATTAATCCAACCAACGTAGACGTAAATTTCACTTGTAATAACGGCTATACCAATATGGGCGACAGTGTTTACGCAGTTGGCGATCAAGCTGAACTTGGCAATTGGCAAGCAGCGAGTGCTGTCAAACTAAACCCAGCCAGTTACCCCGTTTGGACCGGTAGTATCTCACTTCCAGCAAATACCAATATTGCATGGAAATGTATTATCCGTAACGAAACCAATCCGAGCAATGTTATTCAATGGCAGTCAGGTGCAGATAATACCGTCAACACCGGGACTGGCGCTTCAACAACAGGTGGTTTTTAACCTATAAGCGTGTTGCTTAGTCGTTAATAGTGTTACAACCAAATATGCTTAAAACCAGCCCTCTCGGCTGGTTTTTTATTTAGAAACGCTACAAAGCATTTAAAAATAGACTATTTTGGAAAAATAACCATGCGGCTCAGGAACCAAAACCCACTTCTACTGCCTGATAAATAAGTATTTTTAACATTAATAAAAAAGTAAGCTTAGCGCCATTCTGTAGTAGAATTATGCAGCTGTAATGACTCTATGATGGTAAATTTGACGAACAGCATCTAATTTAGCCACACCAATGGGTAGAAACAAAAGAGATGATGGCTGAATATTTACTTAATGGTTATTCCTATGGGGTCTCAATAATGACCAATAGCAGAAAACAGATAAGCGCAAACGATTCACACTGGGGATCTCCATCTGTGAACTGGTAGCGTGTAAATAAATCGCAGGATAGTCATCAGACATTAAAATTTCGAGGAAAAAAAATGCGCACACCTGAAAGACATAAAGTGAAAAAAAACCGCAACTCTGAGATAACTTACACAGTGATTGCATTTGCAATTATTGTCGGCGGCACTTATTTTTATATCAACAGCGGGAAAATAGCACCACAACATCCCGCTGCACAGCTTACGCCCATAAGCTTACCCACGACAGCGCCCGTGAATGAGCAGCAAGCAACTGACACAATTGACAAAGAAGTCACAACAGCAGACACAACTATTGAGCCAGCTGAGACACTTGCGCCAACTGGCGAAGTTGAAGCAAGCAATCTTTCTTCACTAAATGATTCCGATGCGACGGTCTTATCATCTGCTCAGTCAGTGTCATTATTACCGAGCTATACGGTACTATTAAAACAAACGAATATTATTAGAAATCTAGTGGTCTTTATTGATAACTTGTCCAGAGGTGAATTACTGACTAAATATAGTCCATTAATTAAGCCAACGGAGCCTTTTAGCGTGCTTAAAGTGGATAATGAAATTTATCTTGATACAAAAAGCTATCATCGCTATGATCTTTATGTCGATATTATAAACGCGATTAATATTGACTATGCGATCGACCAATACAGATTATTAACCCCTCTATTTTCAGAAGCTTATGCGGAACTCGGTTATTCTGAAAATGCCTTCATTTCAACATTATCTGCGGCGATAGAGGGCGTTCTTAATGCCCCGATTATCCGCGAACCGATTAAATTAGTGGCGCCATCTGTCATGTATAAATTCGCCGATCCGCAATTAGAGGCGTTATCATCAGCAGATAAACTGATGATTCGGATGGGGCCTGATAATATGCTCAAATTAAGAGTAAAGTTACAAAAAATCCAAATCGCATTGAAAAGCTTATCCGAACAGTAGTCTCCGGGGTTATAGGCCGCCAGAGATGATATCTGCGCGGTTTTATACACGCCTCGGCAAGCGAGTTACGACAGAGGGTATCATGGAAATGTTCTCCAGATTTGACTGAACAGCGCTTTTACCCTTTGAATTTCGCCATAAATAATTGCGATAATAATTATTTGTAACGTTTTATCGCGATCTGCTTATTTAATCGACAAGGATAAGCAACGCTGTTTTTCATTTGTTTTTTCAATTCCAATCATCGTATAAAACATTATGCTCTTTTCTTTCTCTTATTTTCTCAAGTTGGCTCTCTATTTTTTCTTTAATCAGGCGCTTATCTCTATTCTTATTGCGCTCTTTTTGCGCACTAGATTGCTCACTATCTATCACTAACTCGAGATCAGCTAAATCTTGTCTATAAACACTAGCTTCATATTCAATAGCTAGGTTAAAATCAGATCCACGTGGACTTTTACTACTATTCATTTAAAACCTCTACCTATCAAAATGTAATGGATAGTCAGCCTTTAACGTTAGCAATAAAAGCAAAAAATTTTATTTTTATTGATTCATTTTTTTTGTTAATAGTCAATTTTTAATCCAAGTTTTTAAAATATATGAAAATAGGACATATAATAGCAGCAGCTGTTTATCAGGGTATCCACACACTTAATAGAATGAATAAAAGACACCCCTTTAGCACATTTTATTTATAACCATGGAATCTATTTATATTCTATAGGGAGAGAATCGATGTCGTATGAAAATATACCTTTTTTCATTGAGCAACTAAATAATAATATTGAAGATGAAACACGCTTAGCAGAGGTTATAAGGCAACTTGAAGAGAGTTTATCTGTTGACCAGATTACGGTGTTATTAGAAGCCTTTCCCATTCAATTAAGAAAATCAATTTGGCAATCTATAACGCCTGAAATACAGCAGCAGGTTTTCATTGAAATGCGCTATGAATCAAGGCAAATGATATTAAATGCCAGTGAAGATTCAGAATGTTTTCCATTACTTGAAAAACTCGATGCAGATGAATTAGCCGATCTTTCTGAAAACCTCAGCGATCGTTTTGTTGAGTATGCCGTCTCTAAAATGACAGCTAAACAGCGCGGATTGTTTAAAAAAGCACAAGAGTATTCCGTAGATGAAGTGGGCCACTGGCAAAGTTATGATGATATACAAGTGCCTGAGCGCTTAAAAGTATCCGCAGCGAAAAAGATATGTTCGAAAACATTACCGCCACTATCAGAGCGATTTTACGTCACTAAAAGTGATGCAACACTGGTCGGTGAAGTCGCCATCGCTAGTGTAATAACAATGGATGATGACACCCCGGTTGCCACCATTGTCGATACTGATTATGAAGCGGTACAAGTAACCGACAACATTTATAGCGCGGTTAATAAAGTTATTCTTTCGGATAAAACAGCTTTACCCGTTATCGACCATACAGGCTGCCTGACGGGTAGGTTAGATCTACATCAGGCTTATAAAATAAGAGATCAGCAAAAAGAGACCCAGTTAATTCAATCGGCGGGTTTAGTGGAAGAGGAAGATCTTTTCTCTAATATATGGCGCAGTAGCCAAAACCGTGCGGTCTGGCTAGGTATAAACCTGATTACTGCCTTTTTAGCCTCTTGGTTTATTGGTTTATTTGAAGGTACATTGCAGCAAGTTGTCGCCTTGGCAGTGCTGATGCCTGTTGTGGCCTCTATGGGCGGGATATCCGGCAGCCAGACACTTGCCCTTATTATTCGTGGACTGGCATTAGGGCAAATAACAGAAGCGAATCAAAAGGCTATTGTCGCAAAAGAGCTTAAAGTGGGTTGTATAAACGGGTTGTTATGGGCGAGCGTGATCGCCTACATCACTTATTTTTGGTTTGAAACCCCCTTGTTATCAGTGGCTATTTTTATCGCAATACTGGGAAATATAATTATCGCGTCGCTATCGGGCGTGTGGGTACCTTGGCTGATGACAAGGTTAAATATAGATCCAGCACTATCGAGCGCTGTCGTTTTAACCACGGTAACTGACATTTTTGGATTTGTTACCTTTTTAGGCCTCGGTTGCATGCTGCTGACTTAACTAAGCCATTAAGGTATTTTACCCTATAATCCCGGTTATACGGATAGCTTGCTTACCGTATATTCAGGGTGTGTAGTTTTAAAGGCTAACGTCAGGAAAATACTGGATAGCTTGGCGGATAACCTCAGCTTTGTGGCTTTTGGCTAAATAGATGGCAAATATCTCACGCGAATACACCGGCGCATCTTCAACGAGATAAAGCCTCTTATTTTGGATATGCTCAAATACCATTTGACGAGGCAAATAAGCGCTCCCACCTGCTTCTAATATATACTCTAAAGCCACTCTGGGCTGCCCTATTGAATGTTTTGCAGGTGGTGAATTTTTAAATTCTCGCATATGCTGCGCATTCACCGAGGCACCGTAATCAACCATCACATAATCATTTAAATTTTGTGCCCCGCTATTGAAATCAGGAACAGTGGAAACTAGGTGTAATGGAACAGTTGCCACTTTTTCTGTGACCAATTCTTCAATAAAGGGCGGTTCAAACAAAAAGGCAATATCAATAACGCCATTTAAAACACTTTTGCGTAAATCAAGCGGAGAATAGGTGTTTGTGAAGAGGCTTATTTGATCCATATTGTGATGTATTTTTTGGAGCCAATTTTGCAGAATAATATCCCAAATAGACATTATTGAACCTATCACTAATTGTAATGCGCTCTGATCCCTAATACCGACATCTTGTTTCGCCTTTTGCCACATAAAAATAATTTCATTGGCGTGCTTAATTAAACGGTGCCCTTCAGGTGTTAACTTGAGATGTTTTTGGCGACGATCGAAAAGTAGTACGCCTAAATCATCTTCGAGTAATTTAATACGTGCGCTCACCGCTGATTGCGTAATAAACAAAGATTCAGATGCTAAACGAAAATGCAGGGTTCGACTCACTTCTAAGAATGTTTTAAGTAACTCAATTTTCATCTAATAACAGCCCACCCAACTAATCAATTTTGTTATTCAAAAATAGCAAGACAATGAAACCCATGGAAAACATTTTTATCACTCGATAATAGTAGGTTCAAGTAGTGCTAAAAAATCCGCAACATTTTCAGCTAAAATGGCTTCTTGACCTTTTCCTAGCGTCTCTAACTGCACTTGACCGGTGGCATTTAATATCGAGATAATCTGCATCTCATCAGAACAGCTGGCAATAAACATTGAAGTAGGTTTTTTCAAGCGTTTCTGCATTAGAAAGTGGCCGACCATATTTTCTTGTAAGAGCTTAAAGTCGGCTTCATTCCATGCCTGAATTAACTCAATGTGATGGCCATCAAATAGGCAAGGAATGCAATCGGCATAAGCACTACAAAGGAGTGCCGCAATACTGGGATGCAATTGAACGTCTAGCGCCTGCTCAATATTACTCAGATCAACAGGCGGAGTTCGCTTAACGGCAGCCCACTCGATTTTACCTTCCTGCGGCTTGCCAACTTGGCAAGGAGAAATCCACTCGGAGTCAAAGCGCTGCTGCGGCAAAGATTGTCTCTGCTGCTGCCAAAGTGACTGTTGGCGCTCAAAAAGTGCAAAAAGCTGGTTTTCTGTTGTATTATCCATTATCTAATATTTCTATATTTTGATTACAATGGATACATTGTACACTTGTCTTTCTTAAAAAATATATAAGCTAATCACTATGACCCATAAACCACTTTATAAGCAAGCTAGCGCCCTACAAAACCTTTCTCTTGGAAAGACAAGTGAATACAAGAGCATCTATGATGCCAACCTGTTACAAGGTGTACCACGCAGTTTAAATCGCGATGAATTAAGCCTCACTGCAGATAATCTCCCTTTTGTGGGTTTCGATTTATGGAATATTTACGAACTATCTTGGTTAAACCTTAAAGGAAAACCGCTTGTTGCAACGGGAGTAGTGAAAGTTCCATTTGATAGCGATAATTTAATTGAGTCAAAGTCATTTAAATTATATTTAAATAGTTTTAACCAAACTAAGTTTGCATCAATCGATGAGATACAAGCAGTATTAACTCGGGATCTTTCTCTCTGCGCCAATAAGGCGGTAAATGCAGAACTCAATAGCAACTTAGACTGTTTCACCGATAAGCTTGGCACTTTTCACGGTTATTGTGTAGATAGCCTCGATATTGAGATAGATAACTATCAGCTGACCCCCAACTACCTAATCGATATCAGCGCTGATGAGACAGTAACAGAGACCTTGTATTCACATCTTTTAAAATCTAATTGTTTAATTACTAGCCAGCCAGATTGGGGAAGTATTGAAATAAGTTATACCGGTAAAAAGTTAGATAGAGAGAAATTACTGCGTTATTTAATCTCTTTCCGCCAACATAATGAGTTCCACGAACAGTGTGTAGAGAGGATCTATTGTGACATCATGAAATTTGCACAAATAGATTCGCTTTCTGTTTACGCGCGTTATACTCGCCGAGGCGGTTTAGATATTAACCCGTTACGCGCAACACAAGACTGCGCTGTTGTTGATAATATCCGTTTACTACGACAATAAAAAAATAGGTTTTATGAAAAATATTGGCTTATACCTCCGCCCTATTGTGGTTATCTTTTTTTTACAGATAAGTTTATCAGCACAGGCAATAGTATTAATTGATGCCAAGGTTCCGACGACTCTTAAGCAAGCCTATGACTTACGTTATAGCGATCCACAGAGCTGTGTGGAGACGACCAGCCAATATATTAACCAACAAAGGTCATTTAAACTGAATGCGAAGGGGATTATTGAAGAAAGGCAGCCAGTGGGGGCTGCGTATGCTTTTCCAGCTCAGTTACAGGCTTTTTGCTATACACAGCTTGAAGATTACCCTAGCGCACTCAATTTATTACTGCCCTTATTAGAGGCAACTGACTTATCAAGCGATAAAGTAAGAACATTAAATCTCATTGCATCAGAAATTCCCGAAGAAGAACGCCCACAATTAAGTAACCTTTCATTATTAAAAACACTCGCAGAGGCATCAAAGCGTATCACACAAGCGCCTTTTACTGACTCGCCAAACTTAGAGAATGCACTGCTCTTAACAAGCAGTAAATTGTCTTTACAAGTATACCATTATAGCGATGCGCTTAGCGCACTAGAGACCGTAAAAGAGAATATAAAGGGCAGCCAAAATAAAGAGTTACGTGCTTGGTTAGTTTATTATTACGGTCTTTATTATGAGCAAATCAATCAACAACAATTAGCAGCGTCATCCTTTCTTCTGGCCAACAAATTAGCCAACCAGCATGCCTTTATCAATCTAAGTGGGCAGGTAAAAAGTAGCATCGCAGATCTATATCAAAAAAAATATCGTTTTTCTACAGCACTTGATGTCACCAAGCAACGTATCGAACTTTATCTGGCGACTGAAAATAAAACTAAGCAAGCTAAAAGCTTAATTCAATTTGCTATTTTAAAACGTCAAAACAATGAAAATAATCAAGCGCTCGTTTACCTGTTTAATGCGTTGGAGTTAATTGAACATAATAAACACGGTAGTTTGCTCGCTCATGTCTACCTTGAAATTGGGCGAACTTACCTAGCGAACAAAGATGAAAAGAGTGATAAGAAAGAGTTGCAGCTCGCACAAAAATATTTACAAAATGCCCGTTTTCACTTCACGCGTTTAAATAAACCCCGCTATCTTATGGAAAGTTTACTACTGCTGGCGCAATTGAATATGATTAATAAAGATTATGCGTTGGCCATTTTGCAACTACAAAAAGTATTACAGATATCAGCCAATGACAATCTTTATCTACGCGTACAAGCCTTTGAAATGCTTGCGTCAAGCTATGAGAGAACAGGTAACCTAGAGCGGGCTATTGTAAATTTCAAAAACTTCAATGCATTGCAAAATCGTATTAAAGAGCACCTCTTTGAATTACAGCAATTACAAATTAGCGAACAACTACAACTTTTTGAAAAAACACAACAGCAGGATCAATTGGAAACTCAAAACACCCAATTACAGAAAAAAACCGACCATTTGAAAACGCTAACCTATAGTGTCCTGAGCTTCCTGACGCTCCTTAGCCTAATACTTTTCTATACTTTAAAACGTAATAAAAAGCTGCTTGTAGCGGATCAACAAGCTCAGCAACAACTCGCCGTTCACATGCGTACTAAACTGCCTTTACAGTCCGCAGCGAGTAATGGTTTTAATACTATTTATCATGGTGAACCGCTTTATTACGCATTAGTAAGCATCCCCTATCTATCGCATATAAATGAATTAGTTGGTATTGATAATTCAGCTGAAATAGAAAAACAATTGGGCTTAGCACTAAAGGTATATTGTGCTCAACGTATTGAGTTATTTCAGATCCGCGACAACCAAATTTTATTTATCAGCAAACAGGAAGAGCAGCAAAATGCGGCTCGCTTTGCAAAAGAAATAGAACAATTCTTTAGCACTTTTAGTGAAAAACAGCAGCTAGTAACCCCTATTTCCTGTGGCATTGTCGCTTTCCCCTTTTTAAATAATGCCAGTCGTGCAATTACGCCCAGCCGCATCTTAAATTTAAGTAGTTTGGCTCTTTTCGCAGCCAGTCAAATTAGAGATGCTAAACAGCAAAGTAGCTGGGTTGAATTGTATGCGATTGATAATTTACAGCCAGCTTTCTTTGATGGGGATTTGTGGATATTGGGTCAAGCTGCAATAGATAAGGGCCTGGTCAAAATAAAGAGTAGTCATGCAGATCATATTTTTAATTGGCCAAAGCACAATAAATAACTCCTTTTCGTGGTTTTTAGTCGCCTAACCTTGTACAAATAGCCAAATTTAATGATAATCTGAAGTCTAAATATCTAATGGAATAATTATGATGACATCGAAAATAACTGTTTTAAGACTACTGCAACAGTTATTAAAAAAAATGGCTCGGCAAGATAAAAGTTTTGATCACTATCATGTCAGTTTTTTAAAGAAACTGCATTCGAGCCCTTCCGAAAAAATGACAGATACACTTTATGAAGAGTGTACTGAACGACTAAATGCGTTAAATATTCCAATAGAAGATACGCTATCTGAAGGGCGATTGATCGTATCGCAATCACAACTACAATTACAAAGACTGACTCAACTCTCCGATCCTCTGCGCAATAAAATTGAACAGTCAATGTCTACCCCGCAGCCGTACTCTATTATTGAATACCACAATGAAATCACCAATATTATCAAAATATACCAGCGTGCTGTTATCGAGCTAAATAATAACAAAGTAGCAACAGCAGATGACATTAACGAAATGCATCCGTTTGATGAATTATGTGACGAATTACAGCTGCTTATTCTTAATCTAGATATTGGTGAAGCATATATAAAACAGCTCGAAGCCATTCGCCATAAAATTGTTTCTGCAAATAGTTCTCTTATGTTACCTCAGTATTGCATGAGCATTATCGCCATTATTATTGATAGCACTCGTGAGGAGCGCCGCTCATCTCGGCATTTTTTATATACACTTAATGACAGCCTGACTCAGTTCTATCTTGACTTTTCCAGCAATATAAAATATGCAGAAAGTACTTTTGAAAAACAAGAGCAATGTATTAAAACGATACAGAGGAAATCTTCTCGCCTCAAAAAAGATGCCGAAGAAGCAAGCAACATCGAATTATTAAGAAATCATATCTACTCTTATTCGGAAAGTGTCGAGCAACTAATTAAAGCAAAAGTGGGCGAAAAAGAAGATAAAGTACGCCAACAGTTTCAGGGTATGGTCAGAAAAATCAAAGAGCTACAAAATGAAACCCAAAATTACCAAAACACACTGAAGCAGCAAAACAAGCAGTTGCATACTGATTTTCTAACTAAGATTCCAAACCGTGCGGCTTGGAGTGAACGCCTAGAAATTGAATTTACGCGTTACCAACGTTATCAGCACCCCCTCAATTTAGCGATTATTGATATCGATAAATTCAAAAAAATAAATGATACTTTTGGCCACTTAGCCGGTGATAAAGTACTAAATGTGATCGCACAAACACTGCAAAAATCACTGCGTAATGCAGATTTTATTGCGCGTTATGGTGGCGAAGAATTTAGCGTGTTACTACCCGATATAACCCCTGAACAGATGCAGATTGTATTAGATAAGCTTTGCAAAATTATAAAAGCAATTCCTTTTAAGTTTAAAAAAGACAATATTAGTATTACCATCTCTATTGGCTGTTGCAGCTTTGCTAAAGATGATGATATTAATAGTGCTTTTGAGCGTGCAGATCAAGCCCTTTATTATGCGAAAAACAATGGACGTGATCATGTTATTTACTTTAAAAAGTAGTAACTCATTGCTTTAATAAGAAAAAGATGGAGAACCTCTCTCTTTAGCTTATCCTTGCAGCAAGCAACTCAGTATACAGTGGCAATATAACAGTGTTGGATCCATCTCCCTCCCTATAAATCGGAATGTCTGATCGCGACAAAACTTTATTGGCTCATCATTTATTAACTATTAATGCCTAATTAGATTCAAGGAAACGCTATGATCACTCATATTAACCCAGTCGGTAGTATGGCTTTATTATCACAACTTGAAGTTAACCAATTAAAAGCCAGTGCCGCATGCGACATTTATCATCTATTTCGCAACTGCTCACTAGCCGTGTTGAATTCAGGTAGCCATACGGACAGCAGTAAAGAAATTTTAGAAAAATACAAAACATTTGAAATTAATGTATTAAGACAAGAACGAGGAGTAAAAATAGAACTCCTACATCCACCTGAACAAGCCTTTATTGATGGCGAACTGATCAAAGGGATCCAAGAACATCTATTTTCGGTGTTACGCGATCTACTCTATGTAAATACGCAACTGCGCCTACCCGATCAAGATAAAGATTCTGCAACACAAATCACCAGCTTAATTTTTTCAATTTTGCGTAATGCCAATATATTAAAACCGGGCGTTGAGCCCAATGTAATTGTTTGCTGGGGTGGGCATTCAATTAACGACAATGAGTTCAAATACAGCAGCGAAGTCGGTAGTCAATTAGGGCTGAGAGAGTTAAATATTTGTACGGGTTGTGGTCCGGGTGCCATGGAGGGGCCAATGAAAGGCGCTGCAGTCGGCCACGCCAAGCAAAGAGTCAATGATGGCCGTTATATTGGGATTACAGAGCCGGGTATTATTGCCGCTGAGCCACCAAACCCGATTGTCAATGAACTGGTAATTTTACCCGATATCGAAAAACGTCTTGAGGCATTTGTGCGGGTTGCCCACGGCATCATTGTTTTCCCTGGTGGCCCCGGCACAGCAGAAGAATTATTATATATTTTGGGAATAATGATGCACCCAGAAAATAAACGTCAACCTTTACCAATTATTCTAACAGGGCCCAAAGAAAGTGAATCCTATTTTGCCGCAATAGATCAATTTATTCACGATACGCTGGGAGAAGAAGCGCAACAACATTACGAAATCATTATTGACAACCCATCGTTAGTGGCACAACACATGAAAAAATCGATGACTAAAGTAACAGAATATCGTATTGCTATTGGTGATGCTTACTCGTTTAATTGGTCACTTAAAATTGATCATCCTTTTCAGCAGCCTTTTCTGCCTAGTCATGAAAACATGGCCAATCTAGCACTGCATTATGACCAACCGCGCGAACAGCTGGCATCAAATTTACGCCGTGCCTTTTCGGGCATTGTCGGTGGAAATGTGAAAGATGAGGGGATCAAGTCAATTGAAAAGCATGGTCCATTTGAACTGCGAGGTGAAAAAGCACTAATGGAAAAAGTCGATCGCTTATTAGAAAGTTTTATCGCTCAGGGACGCATGAAGTTACCCGGCTCCGTGTATACTCCTTGCTATAAAATAATCAGTTAATATGATTTCCACGCTCCTTATTATTGATGCAATGAACTTAATTCGGCGCATCTATGCCGTGCAAGAAAAGCAATCTGGTGAAACAGAAAGCGCAATACTTGCCACTGAAAACACGGTTTGTAATGCGTTAAAAAAATTATTACATATTCATCAACCTACCCATGTGATCTGTGTTTTTGATAGTCACACCGCCAGTTGGCGGCATCGCTTATATCCAAACTATAAAAAGGGGCGCAAACCTGTTCCTGCACTTTTAAAACAGGATTTAGATCGGATCCAAGATCTCTTTTTTACCATGGGAGTAGAGTCCTTGGTGACTGAAAGCGATGAGGCAGATGATCTTATCGCAACACTCGCAGATAAAATGGCCAAGCAACAGCAAAAATGCATTATTGTTTCCACTGATAAAGGTTTCTACCAGTTGCTGAATACGCAGATTATCATTTATGATTATTTTCAACATCGCTATACCGACGCATTAGCCGTGTTCAACAAAATGGGGCTATCCACTCAGCAGTTATGTGACTACTGGGCCATCACCGGCATTTCTAGCAGTGCAATTAAAGGGGTTGAAGGCATCGGTGCGAAAGGAGCGTTGACGCTATTAAAACAGTTTAAAAGCCTCGATAATATGCTACTGCAGCCCACAGATGAAGCAGATAAACGTCTGGCAAAAATCCATCAATGCAAAGCAGATGCGTTATTAACAAAAAAACTAGTGACTTTGCATAAAAGCATCTCACTTGGTTTTAATTTAAAGGATTTACGTTATACCCACACAGCCATTAAAAATCAATAAAAGATAACTTTTAAGTAGCCATCTGTCTCTTTTTAGGTAAGATAAAGGGATTATTATCAACAGGAGAAAAGCACGTGAAAAAAGTATTAATCATCGCAACTGTCGCCGCTGTCGGCGCTGGCGCTTATGTTTTCAACCAGCAACAGAGCGCTTCTACAGCCTATAACGTGCTAGATTATGTGCCTGCAGATACACCGCTATTTACTGCTCAGCTGACTCCATTTCCACTGAAAGATTACCTTTCCTCTGCCTCTGCTGAAATTAATTCTAGCGATCAACTGATTGATGATTTGTCTACTCAAGAAAACCCTAAAATCAAATTTTTCTTAAATATATTGAAAACTTACCAAGATGGATTAAAGGATCCCGATGCGCTCATAAAAACGTTCGGTTTTCCTGAGCAATTGCGCGCTTATTTCTATACTTTGGGGCTGTTACCTGTTTTAAAAGCTGAAATCGAAAACCCACAAGCGATTTGGGATTTATTAGATAAAAATGAACTTGAAAGCGGCTTTACTCATCAGCAAGGATCCCTACAATCCTTAAGTTATCGCTCTTATCCGTTAACAGATGAAAATAACCCCGAAAAGATAGAACTCATTATAGCAATCGATAAAGGACTGTTAACAATAACCCTTAATAGCGCCTATAACGATCAAGCACTACTAGCAACTGCACTGGGACTGAGCAAAGTAGAAAATTCATTAGCCGCATCAGGGCAAATTGAAGAGATTATCGCCACGCATAGCTTCCAAAAAGCCAGTGTTGGTTTTATTAATCATATTGAACTGTTCAAAGGGTTAACCACCACTGATGGCAATCAATTAGCACGCCAAATAGCAGCGATTGAGAAACACTCTAATAAGCCCAGCCCACTTGCCTCGATTCGAAATGCACAATGTGTGAGTGATTTTGCAACTATCACCACTAACTGGCCGCGTACCGTGTTTGGCTACACCACACTCGATATCAGTGCGGAACAATCAACCGTTGCCATTAGCACTGTCATTGAAAGCAAAAATCAAGTGCTTATAAACGCATTAAAATCATTACGTGGTTATATTCCAGAGTACACTGCCGATATTAAAAATAATGTATTTGCGATGGGGCTAGGGCTTGATATTAATCAATTAGGCGTGGCTTTAAACGACATTTGGAGCGATTTACAAACACCGAGTTACACATGCCAACCCCTTGCTCAATTACAGCAACAGATCAGCCAATCAGGCGAATCGATTGGCATGATCGGTATGAGTGCAAATATGGCAAGTGGTGTAAAAGGGATTAGCATGGCCGTATTAGATTATACAATAAGTCAGCCTAAAAATGACCCTATGCTGGAAAGCCTCGATGCACTACTTACCTTATCAGCCGATAACCCAGAGCAGATTTTCAACAGCGCGAAAATGTTCATACCAGCATTGCAATCAGTGCAGCTTAACAGCAGCTCAGAGGCGATAGATTTAGGCGCTATTTTTCCGATGCCAGCACAACTAAAAATAGATCCTAAACTGGCGATAAAAGGCAATCATTTGGTCATTTACAACGGAGAAAAAGGTAAAAAAGTAGCTGACTCGCTGGCGACAGAGGCACTCGCTAAAAATGGAATGTATAGCGTATCTTTTGCTACTAAAAAGATGTTTACACCGATAGTGACAGCAATGGAGTTAGCCAATGAAACGTTGCCTGAAGAGGCCATGTTTTTAATTGATTATGATGCACGCATGAAAATGAGCGTCGACATCAATGAACAAGGAATTGTGTTTAGCAACTATATTAATAGCAAAGCCTCAAAATAGACGCTGGCAACACCATAGAAAAGCTGCCTTAGGTAGCTTTCTATGGATCAACAAACAGCATTATAGGATGTTATATTGCTGATTAACGCACTTATCAAGGTTACCCGAGCCTCTGCGCTCGCCCATGCGATATGTGGCGTGATCAGTAAACGCGATTGCGCTTGTACTGAAAAATAAGGATGATCTTGCCCCATTGGCTCAACAGCTAAAACATCGCTGCCATGATAAATACCCGCCAGATCAATTGCCTGTGCCATCGCTGATTCATCAATAATGCCTCCGCGCCCGAGATTAAGCACAACAGTACCACTTTTCACTAATGCTAATGCTTTTTCATCAATTAGATTTTCAGTTTGAGCGTTCAGTGGCGCATGGATAGAGATGATATCGCAAGTTGATAAAAGTGTCGGTAAATCAACCTGTTTAATCGCTTGTTGGTTATTTTTACCAGAAGTTGAATAGTAACAAAGGTCACAACCAAACACCTGCGCAATGTCAGCGACGCGTTGTCCAATCGCCCCAAAACCAATAATCCCCCAACGCTTTCCTTTTATTTCAAAAAAAGAGTGTTCTATATGGGTAAAGACAGGACTGCAGCACCACGCTTTTGTTTGTGTGTAATGATCGTAATAACGGCTTTGATGGACTAGTTGAAATAACATAGAAAAAGTAAACTGCGCGACACTTTCCGTTGAATATCCACACACATTTTTAACCTCGATCCCAGCCTCTTCAGCAGCAAGCAGATCTACATTATTCGTTCCGGTTGCCGCAATACAAATTAATTTCAACTGCGGATTGGCTTCTATAATAATGCGGTCAATTATCACCTTGTTGGTAATGATCACCTCATTATTGGCAATATGCGCTAATCGTTGTTTATTCTCAGTGATTGGATATACGCTTAACTCTCCTAGTTTTTTTAACTGAGATAAATCACTGTCACCTAATGTTAGTGCGTCTAGCAGTACTATCTTCATTTTCACTGCGATCAAGTTCTCCGAAGAGGATGCTGATATTTAATAAAATCGTGGCTGACTAATTCGCTTTCAACATGTCTAGCGCCACCGCTTCTGCGATTTTAATACCGTCAATACCGGCAGAGAGAATACCTCCTGCATAACCAGCGCCTTCGCCACCAGGATACAACCCTTTAATATTAATGCTCTGATAATCAGCCCCACGCTTTATCTGTACGGGTGATGAAGTACGTGTTTCTACCCCCGTAAGAATTGCATCTGCGCTCGCAAAACCACGAATTTTTTTGTCAAACGCCGGTAGCGCTTCGCGGATCGCCGCAATGGCAAAATCGGGCAGACTGCCACTCAAATCAGTCATTTTCACATTGGGCTTATAGGAAGGTTCAATCGGACCAAAAGGTTTTGCATCTTTAGCGGCTAAAAAATCCTCAACACGTTGCGCTGGCGCATCGTAATTGCTGCCACCAAGAATATACGCATTACGTTCCAGTTTACGCTGCAGTGCAATACCTTGCAGGGGATCATTAGCAAAATCACTGGGTGACACACCCACCACAATCGCACTATTTGCATTACGCTCACTACGTGAATACTGGCTCATGCCATTGGTCACAACCGCTTCTTTTTCAGAAGTAGCTGCCACTACCACGCCGCCTGGACACATACAAAAACTGTATACTGAGCGGCCATTTTTACAGTGATGCACTAATTTATAATCCGCTGCGCCTAAAAGAGGATGGCCAGCATTAATCCCAAAGCGGCATTTATCAATCATTTCCTGCTTATGCTCAATACGAAAGCCAACCGAGAAAGACTGCGCTTCAAGGTGCACCCCCTTATCATGTAACATTTGCACGGTATCACGGGCGCTATGCCCAATCGCTAAGGTAATATGTTTAGAGTTAATAATCTCACCGCCATTAAGCGTCACACCAGTAACTTGATTGGCTTCGATATTTAACTCTTCTACACGCGTTTCAAAACGAATGTCACCGCCAAGCTCGATTATCTGACGGCGCATACGTTCAACCATAGTGACCAGTTTAAAGGTACCAATATGGGGTTTACTGACATAGATAATTTCAGCAGGAGCACCGGCGGCAACAAATTCCTGTTTAACTTTAAGGCCTAAAAAACCGGGATCTTTGACTTGACTATATAATTTACCATCAGAGAAAGTCCCCGCGCCACCTTCTCCAAACTGCACATTCGATTCTGTATTTAACTCGCCTTTCCGCCAAAAACGAAAGGTATCTTTAGAACGTTCATGTACCGATTTTCCACGCTCTAATAAAATAGGTTTAAAGCCCATCTGCGCAAGAATTAAAGCTGTAAATAGACCACAAGGCCCCATACCGACAACCACTGGCCGCTCAGTTAAATCAGCCGGCGCTTGTGCAACATATTTATAGGTCGTATCGGGTGATATGCGCACATTCTGATCTTTTTCAAAACGGCTTAATAGCGCTGCCTCATCGACATTTTTGAGTGTCACATCAAGCGCATAAATTAAAGAGATAACATTACGTTGGCGTGCATCGTAACCACGTTTAAAGAGCTGTATATCCACCAGCTGATCAGCTGTAATCGACAGTTTATTTAAGACAAATGCCTGCAGAGCATCATCACTATGGTCGAGTGGAAGTTTAACTTGGTTTAAACGTATCATGGGTCACCTGACAAAAGAGCCTGAAAATAGAGCCGTAGTTTACGTGATATTGATGCAAATTGAAAAGCACCAACGTGTATAAATTTTATTCATATCGAGTAGGGTGAGGCTTTTGCCTCATCCCTCTCACAGAACCGTACGTACGGACCTCGTATACGGCTCCTGTATTCTTATATTCCATCATTTCGTTTTAACAAACGCTGAGGGAGCAAGCCAACCTGTGTTCACATTATCTATCTGATACAAACCAAGCTCTTCAAACCAACTATTCGGCATCGCAAAACTCGATAAAGGACTTCTCGAATTGCGCCACGAATTCATTTTTATGAATTTAAAAGGGGGTTTGTACTTCAACTGCTTCAAACGTCGATGCAACCGACTCGGTTTCTTCCACAATTTAAGCTGTACCGCCCTTAATCTTCGCCTTATCCAACCTGATAGTTGTTTCAATTCTCGTTTGCAATTGGCTATACTGAAATAGTTTACAAAACCGCGTACTACTGGA
>NZ_JAHNZV010000269.1 GCF_022267535.1 Psychromonas antarctica | reverse complement strand
CTCACCCTAGTCTAAACTTAGGGCAATTACTCAAGAGGAGAATCATCATGTCTAATATTAATATTTTAGGAATTGATATAGGTAAATCTACTTTTCATCTTGTTGGCCACGACGCATCAGGAAAAGAAGTTTGTCGTAAGAAGCTAAGCCGTTCAAAACTAATTCATTACCTATCTACATTAACGACAACAACCGTTGCAATGGAGTCGTGTGGAGGAGCGCATTGGTTGGCTAGAAAATGTCAGGGGTTTGGGCATACAACAAAACTTATCCCTCCTCAATACGTAAAACCATATGTTAAAACGAATAAAAACGATTTCATTGATGCAGATGCAATAGCTGAAGCCGCATCTAGGCCTTCAATGCGCTTCGTCAGTGTAAAAACCGAGGCATCACAAGTGATATCAGTTATTCAACGCATACGCTCAAGTTACCTAAAAGACAGGACTGCTTGTATGTCTCGTATCGGCTCAATTTTACTGGAGTTTGGTATGAGTTTCCCTAGATCTCATTCCAAAATGAAGAGTTTGTTTCAGTGGTTAGCTGAATATGGAGAGCCAATACCACCGATGCTTCTTCGAGAACTAAGAGAACACCATGACTTTTATTTGAAACTTAATGAACTGATATCACTGCAAGATAAAAAGCTTAAGCAATTAGTAGAAAATGATGAATTAGCACAGCTACTCATCTCTATTCCAGGAGTGGGAACGCTTACTGCAAGTCGTTGTATGTCTGATATCAGTAATGCCTCAGATTTCAAAAATGGCAGGCATTTAGCTGCTTGGGTGGGTTTAGTTCCACGACAATTTTCAACAGGTGGAAAAACAACATTACTCGGTATAAG
>NZ_JAHNZV010000268.1 GCF_022267535.1 Psychromonas antarctica | reverse complement strand
ACCGTAATAAAACCATGATACGAGCACTTGCTTATGACGGCACTGGTTTTTGGCTGATGACCAAACGATTATCTACGGGGAAATTCCCTCATTGGCCAACGTCGAACAAGGTGATTCAACCTCTGGCAGCCAAACATCTACGCCAGCTACTTAGTGGTGATCGTGATGATCTTTTATGGCAAAAAACAGACAAGTAGCAGCAGCGAACGATGCCCTCTAAATTAATCATTGAATTTCCATTTAATGGGATCATAATGCCACCAAATTAATGAGTTAGAACAACTAAAGTGTGAGAAATACTGTGAGCAAACCGTTTACCGACATCGATGGCGAAGCACTGGAGGCTTTGATAGCACGCGTTACTGAAGCGAAAGACAATAATCTGGCGTTAAGTCCACAGGACTGTCAGTTGTTACTTGACGCCTTAGTAACTTTAGCAAGCATGCAGGACCGCTTAGCCAATCATGACGTTACGGTACACAAATTACGTAAATTACTGGGCATCGAAAAGTCGTCGGAAAAACGTGCGGATGTGAGCAAGCAACCTAAGGTCGCGCTTAAGAAGAAAAAGCCAAAAAATCATTCTGAAGAAGGTTTTGCGCCAGTGAAGCCACGCGTTGTTATTCATTCTCTGCCAGACCTTAAAAAAGGCAATGATTGCCCAGCGTGTCTAACCGGCAAGGTGTATAAAACTGACCCAGGTAGTTTATTACGTATCACAGGGCAAAGCCCGTTTACGCCAGAGCAGCATGTTATGGAGCGTTTTCGTTGCAATAGCTGTGGCGCTTATTTCACGGCGTCATTGCCTGATGACGTATTAAGCGATGGCTCTGCTAACCAAAAATATGG
>NZ_JAHNZV010000267.1 GCF_022267535.1 Psychromonas antarctica | reverse complement strand
GTTTCCAAGACGCTTGCGATTTCTCATATTTTACAATACAAAAAACAACATTCGTTTTTCGTGCACCTATCAGTTAATCGAAACTAACTGAGTAGATACGTACATTATCCAAAGTATCAGTTTGAATAATATTTATTTTTGCTTGATTCATTTACCAACACCTGAGTGTTAATAAACGAAAACTGTTCACATTTCACTACGTGAAAAATGAACTTTTCGTTTCTGTTCATCTCAATGTCACAATAAATTGTAAACATCGTGATAAACAAGAACTTTATCAGCTTTCCTAATTGTTAAAGAGCAGTGTTAAAAAACACTTTATAAAGGCTCTAAGCGTCACCACGCAGAGCGTGGGAACGAGATCTTTTATAAAGTACTTTTCAGCATAAACAGAAATAGTATCCCTTAAATTCAGAAACTGAATTTGCGGAGCAAATATCACTTTATTCATTTAAATAAAAAGTGGTATCCCCAAGGGGATTTGAACCCCTGTTACCGCCGTGAAAGGGCGGTGTCCTAGGCCTCTAGACGATGGGGACATAGAACCATGTGCGCTTTATCATTCTAATCAAACAATCTGTGTGAACACTCACCAAGTATTTGCGAAGCAAAAACATGGGCCGGTAGATTTATTTGCCTAAGCAAATTCATCGAAAGGCTTGTACTGCAGAGCACTCGCAAGCAAGTCTCTAACGTGTCAATCCGCAAGCGAATTAACTGATGTGTCTCTTTACGTAAGGAGGTGATCCAGCCCCAGGTTCCCCTAGGGCTACCTTGTTACGACTTCACCCCAGTCATGAACCACACCGTGGTCATCGCCATCCCCGAAAGGTTAAGCTAATGACTTCTGGTGC
>NZ_JAHNZV010000266.1 GCF_022267535.1 Psychromonas antarctica | reverse complement strand
GTCGCAAAACTTAACAAGGCAAAGCACTGGACGCATTACGCTTTGTCGTCTTTTTTGCAAAAAGAAAAAGCCGCAAAAACGTCGCCAAACCTAAGCGCCAGTGTTTAGCGGCGTTAAATTTCACTCCGCATTGTGAAATGTAGAAATTGTAAGTTGGTTGGTTGGGTGTTTTAAGCGATCCCATATTCAATGAATTTGCGAATCGGCTCTCTGAATCGCAGTTGGAAATGGGGCAATATCAAGTTGGCTTTTGTACTAAACGGGCTTGGTTAATTTACCTATTTATCAGTATCACGTTTTGAGCATTGCTGTTTGCAGTTGGGCTACTTCGTTGAAAATTAAGTAGGTAAATCAAACAGTTTTAGTTTCAAGTTAAAAGAAATATAAGCGCTGTGTTTCATGTAGGCTACCAGCTTACAAGTCGCAAAACTTAACAAGGCAAAGCACTGGACGCATTACGCTTTGTCGTCTTTTTTGCAAAAACAAAAAGCCGCAAAAACGCCGCCAAACCTATGCGCCAGTGTTTAGCGGCGTTAAATTTCACTCCACATTGTGAAGTGTAAATTGATGAACAGGTTGGTTGGGTTTTTTTGGCGATCCCATTTTCAACGCGTTTGCTAATCGACTCTCTGAATCGCTGTTGGAAGTGGGGCAATATCAAGTTGGCTTTTGTACTAAACGGGCTGGGTTAATTTACCTATTTATCATCGTTACGTTTTGAGCATTGCTGTTTGCAGTTGGGCTACTTCGTTGAAAATTAAGTAGGCAAATCAAACAGTTTTAGTTTCAAGTTAAAAGAAATATAAGCGTTGCGTTTCATGTAGGCTACCAGCTTACAAGTCGCAAAACTTAACAAGGCAAAGCACTGGACGCATTACGCTTTGTCGTCTTTTT
>NZ_JAHNZV010000265.1 GCF_022267535.1 Psychromonas antarctica | reverse complement strand
GACTTCAATGATTGAAAGGGAGTTTGCTAAAGAGCTGCACTAAGCATCAACGTGCATCTCCCCTTTGTGGCACATAACGATACAACCATATAAATATGGTTGTATCGTTATGTGCCACAAAGGGGAGATGCACGTTGATGCTTAGTGCAGCTCTTTAGCAAACTCCCTTTCAATCATTGAAGTCGGGATAGCATTACACTATTAGACGTCAACCATCTTGGTGATATTCTGAGTGTGAAAATTACCGAAGGAAATATAGATGATCGAACGCCCGTTCCCGATATGGTAAGGGGGTTATCAGGCAAGTTATATGGCGATAAAGGTTACTTAGGGAAAGCACTTGCGGATAAATTACAGGATGTAGGAGTTGATCTTGTTACAAACGTCCGAAAAAATATGAAAAAAGTAGTGTTAAGTAAATGGGATAAAGCCATGCTTAGTAAGCGTTACCTTATTGAAACAGTTAATGATCAAGTTAAAAACATTTCATATGTAGAACACACTAGACATCGCAGCATTACAGGTTTTGTGGCTAATATGCTTGGCGGTTTAATCGCATATTGTCGTCAAAAAAAGAAGCCATCAATCAATTTAACAACTGATGAAAAGAAAGCTCTTATAGGTGAAAATATCATAATGGCTTAACCCGATCTCAGGTAATTTTAGAATGTTTTTAAAGGATGAAATCAGCTTTGCCTTTATCGTATTGCCAATTTCACTTAAAAAATACAAACCTTTCACCATTAAACAAATGATAGTGAAAGGACGTTAACATTTATTTGTTGTTATCGACTAACAGCTGCGCTTTACCTTTACTATCAATACACACCATCTGTTTCTTATTAACAGCAATATCAAGTGCTCTTTTGCCTCCTGGGCAATACTTGACGGCAATGGGTGTG
>NZ_JAHNZV010000264.1 GCF_022267535.1 Psychromonas antarctica | reverse complement strand
GATATAAACCATGACGCTGGTAGTCTCATTAGAGGAATAAGAATAAACGGCGTAGATAATAAGAGACTTTTGAAAGTTGGATTGACATTGATTCTCACGGGTAATATTTTTTTCATATTAAGATAAAGAAGAGTAAAAATAAGGCTATACGAAAAGCTTAAAACCACGCCAATTAACCACAAATTTCCAGTTAGATCTGTAAAGTATAAGGGTAAAATACTAGCTATAAAACCAACCATATATGGCAATATAGTTGATGTAGTTCTGACTTCAGACTGTGACACCATATATACGACATTTGAACTAACTCTAAAATATTCAATTACAGCTCCCAAAGCAACAAATAAATAAACGTGTTTAAATTTCTCTGCAACCAAAATATCAAGTAAATATGGCGACAAACAAATTACAAATATCATTAGGCACATATAGATAGGAAGCATGACATCTGCAAGTTCATTCCATGCTTGCACTCGACATTTTTTAGTCGAGTTAGTAATTTTTCTTAAATATATAGGGTTAAAATATTGTACAGCCAAACTTGAAACAGCATTAAAAATAGCCCCAGACACAGAAAAGCCAACTGCAATTGACGCTAATATTTCAACGGAGTATTTATCACCAATAATTATTCGATACGAGGAATTCTGCCCCCATTGTAAAAAAAGAGTAATTGTTATAGGAATGATAAACACAAGAATTTTTTTACAATAAACATTATTCAATTTCCCCTTTAAAGCGCGTAAAGGATTATCACTTTTTTCGGAAAAATTAAGGTAAACAGGGTAAACAAATAATAACTGAGCAATTACTACCCCATATAACCACCCCATTCCGCTTTTCATTATGTATTCACTAATTAGTAGTGAAAAAATAAGTCCTAATAACAATGATAAAACGAGATACTTAATAA
>NZ_JAHNZV010000263.1 GCF_022267535.1 Psychromonas antarctica | reverse complement strand
CCTGATTACCCATAAAGCTCAGCCATGCTTAAATAGCGTTGTGGCATAGGCGGAGTACGTAAGGCAACGAACATAAACCGAGGCAGCATATCCTCAAGCGTGAAACGACGATTAAATCTATAACAATATTCAGCTAAATACCTGGGTAAATGCTTTGCGTTAATCGAGTGATAAGTTCCTGTTATTGAGTTTTTTACATTACCGATCATAGTGTTAACCCAAATAAACTGTTCTTTGGTAACACTTTCGGGGCCACCACCCGTGACGGTACTAAAATGTTCACATTTGGCTTCGGTTACAGCTGCAAAACAGGCAAGACCATCTGATACCACAACACCACCTTCTGCTAAATGCTTCTTAGCCCAACGTGCAACCTCTGATAAGCGAAAACCTTTCACCACATTGAAGTTCATATAAATCGGATGACCTTTCTCATTGGTGGACACTGCTGCAATAAAGGGCGTTTTATTTTCTGAACCTCTGCCTCGTTTACCACCATGTAACTCACCGCCATAATAAACATCATCAATTTGAACAATACCTGATAGCTGACGTTTATCATCTCGCTCTTTCATAACCTGCATGATCTTTTGCTTTATACGCCAAGCGGTATTATAAGAGACGCCAACCTGTCGTTTAAGCGATAAGGCAGAGATACCAATTTTAGATTGAGTTATCAAATGAACACTTAAAAACCAAATGGTTAACGGTAACTTCGAGTTTTCAAATATAGTATTAGTCGTCACAGAAGTTTGATGGTGGCAATGGTTGCATTGATATAACTTTCTTGATTTCAATGAACAATAACTTGTTGATGAACAAGCAGGGCAAATAAATCCATTTGGCCATTTCCATTTAAAAAGAGCATTTATACACTGAGCTTCTGTACCGTAATTCTTGAATAAATCAGGCAAACT
>NZ_JAHNZV010000262.1 GCF_022267535.1 Psychromonas antarctica | reverse complement strand
CAGCAATTCTCGGTGAAAATAATTTTCAAGCTATACAAGGGCTGCGAGAGATATCAAAAAATACTTTTCGCGCTAAATTTCTCTTTTCTTCAAATTATTTTTAATAAATGTAAAAAAAATTGAACTTTTTGTTAATTCAAGGATCAGATCAAAATAAGAACAACTTATTATTTTGGTGAATATATGGTTTCGCAATTAAAATCAAAGAAACACTTAAACTTCAATGCACTCAGAAAGTCATTATCCGAGTGTTTTTCTGCTACAACAGATATACGACAACAGGGTAAATGCCTTTTTAGTCAGCACGATATATTAATGAGCGCATTCGCTTGTATGTATTTCCAGGATCCCTCATTACTTCATTTTCAAAAAAGGCTTGAGCAAAAATATCAATGCAATAATTTGCAAACTATTTTCAATGTTAGCAACATTCCAAGTGATACCCAATTACGAGATGTACTTGATAACGTGCCCGGCGAGGAACTCGCGAGTGTCTTTAAAGATTATTTTGAGCGACTCAGGCGACATAAGCACTTAGAAGCCTACAACATTTTGCCTAATGTATTGATGTGCACGATTGATGGCACACAATACCACAGCTCTAAAACTGTTCATTGCGATTGCTGTTTAACCAAAAAGAATAAAAAAAGTGGTGAGATCACCTATAGCCACGGTGTTTTGCAAGGTGCGATTATGCACCCAGATCAAAAGCAGGTATTACCCGTGATGCCTGAGGCTATTACGAATAAAGATGGGACTAAAAAACAGGATTGTGAAAGCAAAGCAGCTAAGCGATTTATTGAAAATCTACGTCGCGCCCACCCTCGACAGAAATTTATGATTTGTGGAGATGGGTTGATGTCCCATCAACCCATGATAGAAACCACCATTGAAAATGGTATGCACTGTTTATTTGTCGCTAAACCAGGCGATCATACTTATCTAACTGA
>NZ_JAHNZV010000261.1 GCF_022267535.1 Psychromonas antarctica | reverse complement strand
CTTGTTGTATTATCCTTTGTCTAGTTAACAAGTATTTTACCACAATGAGACATCAACCTCTTTAAAATCATCGAGTTATTTGGGTTTTATTGTTTGTTTTGAATCCCGAAACTTGAGTTATAAAACAGCAAGATAGAACACATACCAGTATATAAATTGATTTATTATTTTTATTTTCAAGTAGTTGAGAGTTATACATGTAAAACTTGTGCATCAAGTATTTATATAATGTGCGATAAAAATTGCAAAAACCCTCACATGAATTGTAACGGGCATAAAAGCAGTCTCATTGTGGGAGTAGTAAATATGTAAAAATTCTCCTTTATTGAATCAATACGTACCAAATTAAGAACACGGCACTATCGTATTCACACCGAAAATACCTATTTATACGCGTTAATGATTTTAAACATCCCCAAGAGATGGTGAACCCTGAAATAGAAAGTAAAAAAAAGAAAATTATGTTGTTTTTAATTAATTCAATATGTTATCGATGATAAGCACAGCGGCTAGGCAATTTCCGTTTACGTTTTTCTTTTGCTCTTGAAAGAAAGTAACACGCCGTTAAGGGCTGAATACCAACAATAATGGTGACGGAACGAGCTTACAAGCCGTTCAGGCACTTAATAATTGGGGAACTTGGATGAAACATTTTTTGGAGTTGGAACCGCTTGACTGAAGATAAGCCCTTTCTTTCAGTGGATGGTCGCGACGCTCTGTGTCAGCTATGCCTTTATGCTCCCTATTGCGACACTACCTAACGTCATTGCAATGTATGGGTTGTCCTTTAATATTATCGGTATTATTCTAATCGTCCTGATCGCCAACTTCTTCTGGCGCAGAAGCTAGGACAGCCATACCTTTTGACGGGTTGCGAGTTTGCACCTACTATATAACCAGTGTTTTTATATTCACTAGTAGAGGTAGGTATGACGCAATCACGATCTTCATTAATTTCGCTTTCTG
>NZ_JAHNZV010000260.1 GCF_022267535.1 Psychromonas antarctica | reverse complement strand
GCTCACAGCAAGACTGATAAACCATCGAGAAAACGTGGCCGTTCAACATTACCTGCACACCTACCACGTGTTGAAGTCATTCATGACTTAGCGGAAGTAGATAAAATTTGCCCGCATGATGGGACGCCTTTACACAAAGTCGGTGAAGAAGTATCAGAGCAATTAGAAATTATCCCAGCGAAAGTACGTGTTATCCGACATCGTCGTTTTAAATACAGTTGTCGCTGCTGTGAACAAGGTGTCCATACAGCAGAGATGCCCAAACAAGCGTTTCCAAAAAGTAACGCCAATGCAGGCACGTTGGCTTACATCGCCGTCAGCAAATATCAAGATGCACTGCCACTTTATCGCCTTGAGAATATATTTAAACGTTCACAAGTGCACATTCCCCGTAATACCATGGCCAATTGGATGATAAAACTCGGTGGTGAAATATTTACCCCGTTGATAAACCTGTTTCGAGACCACCTACTTGAGCAGCCTCTTATCCATTACGATGAAACCACCTATCAAGTGTTAAACGAGATGGGAAAAACAGCGCAATCCAAATCTTATATGTGGGTTGGTCTGGCTGGCGAGCAAGGTAAGCGCGTGGTGCTATTTGATTATGCCCCGACACGGGCGGGGAGTGTGCCGACTTCATTACTTGATGAGTTTAGTGGTTATCTCGTCACCGATGACTATGCCGGATACAATGCAGTCTGCGAGGAAAATGGTATCACACGTGTTGCTTGCTGGGCTCACGCACGTCGAAAATTTAATGACGCGTTGAAAATACAGAAAGTAAAAACGGGTAAAGCACAAGTTGCGATCAACTATATTGCTCAGCTTTATCGTATTGAAAGAGAATGTGCCGATTTATCTAATGAAGCGCGGTTAGCCGTACGCCAAAAAAAATCAAACGTTATTATTAATGATATGAGAGAGTGGTTAGATAATTCACTATTACAATCTCCCAAGCAATCAAAGATCGGTG
>NZ_JAHNZV010000026.1 GCF_022267535.1 Psychromonas antarctica | reverse complement strand
AATTAAATAAATTCGATTCGACAAGATTATTTAGCTGAGTAGTGTCTGTTATCACCGCCATCTCGCGTAACTTTAGTTGCTGCGAGAGCGATTCTTGTTGTTGCAATAAAAGTATATTGAAAATGAATTTGATTGCAACAGTGAGTAAAATTGCAAATAACAATACAATAATGTTGCTTACCCAAAATTTCTTGTTGAAATTGCCCATCAATACTCACCCCATTGTTTCAATCAAATAAAAATACAAACTACATCAACAAGCATCTGTTTTAATGCTCTTATTGTCAATATTAGTGGCAAAATAATCGACTTACGTTAACACTATTTCCTATAATCAGGCTGATGGCTTAGTAAAAGATGCTTCGTGTAGTCTGTTTGTGGCGTGTTAAATATTTCTGCAGTGTTGTTATTTTCAACTATAAGTCCATTGTTCATGACAATAACTTGATCGCTCATATGACGTACGAGGTTCATATTATGTCCAACAAAGATATAACTTGTGCCTTTATTCTCTTGAATATTTAATAATAGGTTAACTATTTTAAAACGTAATGATATATCTAATGTTGCTAATATTTCATCTGCAATGATGATATCAGGGTTTAAGATCATTGCACGCGCTAATGCAACTTGATGCTGTTGTACCGTTGATAGCATGTTTGGATAAAAATCGAGGTAATCAGTTAATAAGCCCACTAAAGCCAAGGTTTCTTGGATCTGTTCCTTTATTTGTTGTTTGTTGAAATCGGTATTAAGTTCAAGCGGTGCTGTTAATATTCTGCCTATTGTTACTTTAGGATTAAGTGAACTGCTTGGATCTTGAAATACCATGCGAATAGCACGACACCTTTCTTGTTGAGATAAGCTGCAGAGAGGCTGTCCTTTGATAGAGATATCTCCTGAGCTAGGAGAAATTAGTCCTGCAATAATTTGCACTAAAGTGCTTTTCCCTGAACCACTTTCGCCGATAATAGATAAAGTCTGACCCGCGCCTAAAGTAAAGCTTATAGGCCCAAGCGGCGCCCTAAAGCCCGAAGACAGAAATCGGGCACTGCGTTTATAGTTCTTACATAAATTACTTACGTTGAGGAGTGTCTGCATATTAGTTTTTATCTGTGCTAGGAAAGTGACAACTTATCATGTGACCTTTTAAATTTAAAGGTTCTGGATTTATTACGCAGGTTCTCTGGGCGCGAGGGCACCTAGGCCCTAAACGGCAGCCAATGGGTAATTGATTCGCTGAGGGAATATTGCCAGGCAGTGTATATAATTGGCTTTTATGGCTAATATTCTCATCAAAGTCCAAGATTGTTTTTATCATTGCTTCCGTGTAAGGGTGCATTGGGCTATTGATGATTTGTTTGTAACTGCCTGATTCTACGGTTTGACCACAATAAATCAAGGTAATATAGTCCGATAAATCACGGATACTACCAAAATTGTTACTCAATAATAAAATCGTCGTATTATTTAATTGATTCAACTTATAGAGTAAGCGAAATATTTGCTCTTGGGTAACGGGTTCCATGGCTGTGGTTGGCTCATCAGCAATAATCAAGCTGGGATTATTTGCAATGGCCATTGCTATCATTACTTTTTGGCAAATACCCTCAGAAAGTTCATAGGGATAACTTGCGAGTACGATACGATCATTTTGAATACCAACTTTATGCAATAATTCTTTTATCCTTAGACGGGGCGATGGCTCTGGACTACGTTTTATGATGTTCAAAAGTCGCCTTTTGATAGAGATAGTTGGTAATACCTCTCTGATTTGCGGTAGTATTTTTTTACTTGGATCTAAGTAGGATCTTGGATGCTGAAATATCATGGCAATTTCTTTGCGCATAATTCTGCGGCGGTTTTTAGATGAAAGTTTGGTTAAGTCAGTCGTCCCTAAAAACATGCGATCAGCGGTAACCGTCCAGCTCGCATTATGTAAGCCTAAAATTGCTTTTGCGATAAGACTCTTTCCAGATCCGGACTCTCCAACCAAACCGTGAATGGAGCCATCAACAATAGTCAAAGATACTTTGTCGATAACACGCACTTTGCCTTGTGCAGTGGCAATATCGATACTTAAATTACGAATATCCAGTAACGACATTATTCATCTTCTCCTTCAATGACTGCGTGGCGTAAGCCCTCTGTAAAAACATTAAAAACTAAAACGATAATAAAAATTGCAATCCCAGGAAATAAAACCAGCCATGGAGATGAAAAAATTAGCCCTATGCTGCTGGCAATTAACGCACCCAACTCAACATCCCAAAATTGCGTACCAAATCCTAAGAATCCGAGTGTTGAAATCTCTAATATTGCAAGGCTAAAAATACGATTGAGTAAAGAGACCATTGACTCTAAAATATTGGGGAATATACCAAAACGTAATAGACGGATATTAGCTGCTCCGTCAAGACGTAAAGCAATGATATATTGCTTGTTTAACTCATTTTCAATATTAATATAAATAGCTCTTATAAATTGTGGTAATAGTGAAAGAGAAACAGCGATTAAGCAATTTTCATAACTGGGCCCGAATATCGCAATTAGAATAAGCGCAGAGAGTAATGTTGGGATAATTAAAAGTGCATCAAGAAAGTGATGTAATATGCTCGCTTTTAAGCCTTTAGTTAACGCGGCGGTTGCGCCAATTATGGTGCCTAATATGGATACTATAAGGGTTAGTAATAGTGCGCCGCCAAGGGTTAATTGTATGCCTTGTATTAAGCGCGTTAAGGTATCTCGGCCGAGATCATCTGTGCCCAGAAAATGATCTGATACACCGCCATCAATCCAGTAGGGGGGAAGCAGTAGTTGCTTAACCTGAGTTGTGGGCGTATTTGGTAGAATATAACCCGCAAATATAACGATCATGACAAGTATAATGGCAACCCACATAGCCGCGATCGCAATATTATTTCTTTTAAATATTGACCATGTATATTGTAGGGGAGATTGAATTTTATCTTCATTGAATTCGTAATTAATCAACATATAAAGATTTCCGCTTAAGTGGCGATATAATCATCAAAAATATATCTATAAAAATACTGAATAATAAAATAAACCCTGAAATAATCAATACCGCAGCAGGCAATGCGAGATAATCTTCTTCTTTAATGCTATTCAATAACCAAACACCAGCTCCGGGTAACGAGAAGACTATTTCTATCACCATGGCGAAGGAAATAATAGTACTGAGTTGTAGTCTCAATTGATGAATAATAGAGGGTAATGCATTTTTTAGAACATGATGAAGGACAAGTCTAGTTTTGCTCAATCCGTTGGCATATGCCGCTTTTATATAATTGCTTTTCATAACCGTCGTAATAGAGCGGCGCGTTAAACGAATAATCTCTGCAATCAAGAAAAATGACAAAACAATGGAGGGTAAAAACAGATGTGCTAAGCGATCATAAAATGCATTTAATTGATACAAATCCTCTGCTAATAGTGTATCAATCAGCATAAATCCCGACACAACTGGGACTTCAAAAATCGGGCTAATACCGCCATCAATCGGCAGTGTAATGCCGGTTAATCTGGGTAACATTGTGGTTATCACTGCCAACCAGAATATGGGGATTGCTAGACCAATTAAGGCGATGGTCATTATGCAATAGTCAAGAAAATGATTAGGATAAAAGCCGGCAAAAATACCCAAAGGGATTGCAATTAGAGCTGCAGTAATAAATGATATTATACAAAGTTCAAGGGTTGACGCGAACGCCGTCAACCCTTGCTGTAGTATCAGTCGGTTATCAATTGAGGAGCCCCAATCACCTTGTAAAATAGCAGATATATATTTCACATAGTCAATAATGTAATTCGTATCTGTTAGTGATTGCCCATTTGACCATTGTGCAAGCAGGAATGCGATAATCGTAAGGATAAATGCATTAATGAGTAATAAGTTAAGGCGTCGGGAAATATAATTCAGCATACTAATTTACTTCTGTTTTTCTTATATATTGAAAATCTATACCCGTTAATGGATCAACGCGTAAGCCTGATATATTTTGGTTAGAGGCATCGACCCTAAGTACATGAGCAATCGGATAGTAGGGCCGATCTTGTTGGGTGATTTCTTGTAATTTGTAATAGCTCATAATACGTTTAATAAAATTAGATTCTAACAAAGCGGAATCTAATAAAGTTTGTACTCGTTTACTGCACCATTGGCTTGAGTTACCTTCAGCGACTGTTGCATCGCAACTGAGTAAGGGTCTAAATAAGCTATCTGGATCATTCATTGGCATATTTATGCCAGTTAAATATGTATCGTAATGACCTGATGCTAGTCGTTTTTCAAGTGCGGCAGGAAGCAAAGAAATAATCTCACTCTTTATTCCAATATCAAATAAATTTATTTGAATTAATTCTGCTGTTTTGTGAAAATTAGGATTGAACACTGAATTTTCGATAGATGTCAGGATGGTAATGGTCTTGTTGAAATCAAAATTATTGTTTTTAAGCATCTCCAAGGCTAATTGTGGATTATATTGTAGCGTAATCCTCTTTGGATTATATGCCCATGATTGTTCTGCTAATAATGAACTTGTTGCGTTACCACTTTGAAAAAATATGGCTTCGATGATTGTTTTTTGGTCAATAGCATAACTGAAAGCTTGGCGAATGTTTTTATTATTAAACTGTGCAGCGACCGTATTGAATGACCACAATGCAAGATTATCTGTCGCCGTACGGTGAAGTTTTATTTTTGGATTGGCAGCCATTTTATCAAGCTGGCTTGGTTCAGGGTAGGTAATGATATCGCATTCACCTGATAATAATTTTGAGTGACGTTTCGTCTTATTGGTAGTCACCTCAAAAATAAGGTTTTTGATCGAAGGTCGCACTCCCCAATACTGAGGATGCGCATTATAGCGAATAATACCCGTTCTTTTGTTTGCATTCTTAAACTGGTAGGGGCCAGTGCCTATTGGATAATAATCTATCTTCTCTGGATGACCAATTGATAGCAATTTTTCTCCGTACTGTTTAGAAATAATAACCCCATAGTGGGCGGCTAAATTAGCTAACAATGTAACATCAGGCTCATTTAGGATGAATTTCACCGTGTAGTCATCAATTTTGATGACATCGGCCACTAAGTTTGTAAACGGATGGTTATAAAAATAGCTATCTCCTGCTCGGTTTATTGAATTATAAGGGGTATTTATTTCCAACATACGCTGAAAACTGAAAATAACATCATCAGCATTAAAAAAACGAGTTGGAGTAAAATAATCTGTGTGCTGAAAATTAACATTTTTGCGCAGGAAAAAAGTAAAACTTAATTTGTCATCACTTTGCTGCCAATGCGTTGCTAAGTCAGGTATAAAACTTTCACCAGAAGCATCAAATTTTACTAAGCGATTGTATAATTGATGCGTTGTCGCATCTAAGGTTGATATATCGTGACTGATTTGCGAGTTAAACGACTGTGGGTAAGCTTCTGAGCAGTAGATTAGGGTGTCTGTAATCACCGATTCGTTTTTGTAACAACCATATAATAGTAGTGTCATAGCAATAGTAAATAAAAAGCGCATAGTTAAATTAATATCCCTGCTTAAGATAAATGTTAGTGGCCCTATGGCTTAATATAATAAGACAGATCATCTTTAAATTCCTAAACTCATAAGTCAAAATTTAACCTCCGCTGCATTTATTATTCGCTGTTTAATAGTAACGCTGTTAGGACAAAAAATATTAGCAACAACTTGGCCGTATAAAATACCCTATATTTGATAATAGCATGCACCTAGCGTCATTTAGCAAAATCAAATATATTTGGATATTTTACAAGGTAATTGCAAACAGCGAAGCAATACACAAGGCATCAACGGCTAATTCTACATTGATTGCTGCTGGTTAAAATGAATGTTTAACTAATCACCAATAACATTTGTATTGTTGTGATTTATTTTGCAATTAGTCGCATCTTTTCCTCGCCATTCAATTAATCAGCCGCCATGAATTTCAACAAACTTATCTAATAGCTGTTCTTCACTTTCAATATGGTCGGGATCAATAATAATGCAGTTGATTGGGCAGACCACCATACAGGTCGGTTTTTCATAAAAACCAACACATTCGGTACATAAATTAGGATCAATTTCATAAATTTCTGCACCGAACGTGATTGCTTCATTTGGACATTCTGGATCGCACATATCGCAATTGATGCAGTTGTCTTTTATTAATAACGCCATCTTTATTTACTGTGGGGGTTGCGTGTATTTGCACCCACATTTAGATTGCGCATCAGTAATGCATGGCTGAGATCTATCTCTTTAGGAACCGGCATGTAGAGAATGTGGCCAGATCCAGGTGCGACATCGACAAGCTCTCCTTTGCGAGTTTGTAACTGTTCTAGTGTGAAATTAATATTGCCTTTCGGTGTCATTAATTCGAGTTTATCACCAACCAAAAATTTATTTTTAACGGTGACTTCAGCAAGCCCATTTTCATTTCGGCCCGTCATTTCACCGACAAATTGTTGCGTGTCACTAATAGAGTAGCCGTAATCGTAGTTTTGATACTCATCGTGTGTATGACGACTTAAAAAACCTTCGGTATAACCTCGGTGAGCAAGATTTTCGAGCGTTCCCATTAGCTTAGGATCAAAAGGACGCCCAGCAATAGCATCATCCATCGCTTTACGGTAAACCTGTGCAGTACGCGCGCAATAGTAGAAACTTTTGGTACGGCCCTCAATTTTTAATGATTGCACACCTATTTTTAATAATCGTTCGACATGCTGGATAGCACGCAAATCTTTTGAATTCATAATATAAGTGCCGTGCTCATCTTCAAATGCAGGCATATATTCATTAGGGCGGCCCTGCTCTTGCAATAAGAAAAGTTGATCGCTTGGTTTGCCCTCTCCCAATGTTGGTGCCGGGCGTTGAATTGCAACAATATCACCGCTTTCATTTTCTTTTGCTTCATGTGCATCATACTTCCAACGACATGAGTTAGTGCAAGTTCCTTGGTTCGGATCGCGTTTATTGATATAACCGGACAATAAACAACGACCGGAATAGGCCATGCATAGCGCGCCATGCACAAAAACCTCAATTTCGATATCTGGGCAGTGCTGGCGAATATCTTCAATTTCATCAAGGGATAGCTCTCGTGATAAGATTACACGCTCTATTCCCTGTTTTTCCCAAAACTTAACTGTTGCCCAGTTGACCGCATTAGCTTGGACACTCAAGTGCACTGGCATTTCCGGAAACGCTTCACGCACCATCATAATTAAGCCTGGATCGGACATTATGATTGCGTCAGGTTTTAAATCAACAACCGGCTTCATATCGCGAAGAAAAGTTTTTAATTTAGAATTATGAGGTTGAATATTACACACTACATAGAGCTTTTTCCCTTGAGCATGGGCTTCATCAATACCTATTTTTAATTTTTCAATATTGAATTCATTATTACGCACACGCAGTGAATAACGAGGTTGGCCGGCATAGACCGCATCTGCACCATAGGCAAAGGCATAACGCATATTTTTAAGTGTGCCAGCAGGCGATAGTAGTTCTGGAGTCATCATTTTCTCTTCTGATATCAAGTCAGGGCAATCCTAATAGAAAACATTCATTGAAATGCTTTATATAGGCATTTTAAAATGCTTTACTGTAACCGTATTGCAGGACGGCGGATTTTACTCGTTTTTATAAGAAAGGGATAGTACTGCCTAAATCTGTTGGCTAATTTTTTAATAAAAAGGTGTTTCGCTGCGAGATAAGGTGCAAAAAGAGAGAGGCAGATAAATTAAGTTTCACATTTGATCACTGCACCTTTATAATACGACAATATTTTGAATTTCAAATGATTTAACAGATCATTTTATCGTCTGAACACAGGCACTAATAATTAGGTTTTACATGGAAATCACTGAAAAATTTACAAACAACAAACAAATCATCGCTTTTTTAACTGAGCAGTTTCCTTTATGTTTTACAGCCGGCAAAGATCAGGCGAAGCCATTGAAAATTGGTATATTTCAAGAGTTGGCTGTACGTTTAGAAAATGAGGAGCGTGTTAGTAAAACGCAACTTAGAGGGGCGTTGCGCCAATATACCTTAAGTTGGCGTTATCTGCATTGCATTAAAGAGACAATCAAACGTGTTGATCTTGATGGGATAGAAGGTGATGAGGTTTCAGCAGAGCATGCTGCTCATGCATTGAAAACGTTAAATGAAAGTAAAGAAAAAGCATTTGCAAATAAGAAAAAAATTGCCCCAGAAACCGCTCCGAAGCGGACACCTAAAAAAGTAAATGTGCCAACACGAGCAGCTAAAGCCATTGTTGAGAAAGTTGAAATACTGGTTACTCATAAAGAAGCCGTTCATTCTGAACTTAAGCTTAGCCAAGCTGTCAAAGTTGTCTTAGGGAAAGTGCCGGTTTCAGGTGTCGTCGTCGATATCATGAAAGATGACGTTCAGGTACAACTTGACTCTGGCATGACAGTGAAAGTTAAAGCTAAACATCTACTTATTGTATAAAAAGGTCTATTAATGAATAAATTTTTTCGTCATGCTTTAATTGTTGCCGCTGCGTCATATATTGGTATTACTTTTGCTGTCGCAGCTAGTTTCGACATAAAAGATATTCCACAATTAGAAGCCCAAACCCAGCACAGCAAAGTGGCGAAAAGAGTGAGCGATCTATTTAGTCGCTCACATTATAAATTTGTTCCTTTGAATGATGCTCTTTCAGAAAAAGTGTTCGAGCGTTATATTGACCAGCTCGATTATAACAAACAGATTTTCATGCAAAGTGATATTGATGTGTTAAAAAAATATCAGTTTTCTTTTGATGATAGCCTTAAATCGGGCCAATTAGATGCTATATACCTTATATACCAGCTTAATTTAACACGTCGCTATGAACGTTACCGTTATGCACTGTCTCTTTTGGAGACGGAAATGAAATTTACTGGAAAAGATGAATATCAGTTTGATCGCAGTGATGCTAATTGGGCTGCTGATTTAAGTGAACTTAATAAAATTTGGCAGGAAAAAGTTAAATCTGATGCCTTGGTACTTAAATTAGACAATAAAAAATGGCCTGAAATTAAAACTCAACTAAGTAAAAGATACAATAGTGCTATCAAACAGTTAGTGCAAACTGAAAGTGAAGATGTATTTCAGAGTTTTATGAATGCCTACTCACATACCATTGAGCCTCACACTAGTTATCTATCGGCAAGAAATGCTGAGCGTTTTAAAATGGAGATGAATCTATCGCTAGAAGGGATCGGCGCTGTTTTACAACTTGAGGATGATTATACTATTGTTAGAAGTCTCGTCCCTGGTGGGCCTGCCGAGCGATCTAAACAGATTTTTAAAGATGATAAAATTATTGGTGTAGGACAAGAGGGCGAAAAAGTCGTTGATGTTGTGGGTTGGCGTTTAGATGATATTGTAGATTTAATCAAAGGGCCTAAGGGCACGAAGGTTAAATTACAAATATTATCGGGTAAAGTAGCGGCTAAAAACCACGTTATTGAAATTGTTAGAGAAGAAATTCGTCTCGAAGATAGAGAAGCAAAATCTTCTATTGAAACAGTCGAAGGTAAGAAAATAGGGGTGATTACTATCCCTAGTTTCTATATGAAATTAAGCGAAGATGTCGACAAAGAGCTGACAATATTAAAGAAAGAAAAAGTTGAGGGAATCATCGTTGATCTGCGTAATAATGGTGGTGGGGCGCTTAGTGAAGCGACATTACTAACTGGATTATTTATTCCATCTGGACCCGTTGTCCAGGTACGCGATAGCCGTAACCATATTTTGGTACATGAAGATGACGATAAAGCAGTGAGTTATAATGGTCCTTTATCTATTCTAATTAACCGTAATAGCGCCTCGGCATCTGAAATTTTTGCGGCTGCCCTGCAAGATTATGGGCGGGCAATTATCATTGGTGAGCAGAGCTATGGCAAGGGCACCGTTCAACAGCATCGCCGTATTGCACGATTTTACGATAAAGATGAAGAGAACATAGGTTCAGTTCAATACACTATTGCGAAATTTTATAGAATTAATGGGGGAAGCACGCAACATAAAGGTGTTCAACCTGATATCGTTTTTCCGAGTCCAATTGATCACCAAGATACCGGTGAGAGTTTAGAAAAAAATTCATTACCGTGGGATAATATAAAATCTGCGGATTACCGACCTGTCAATGATCTCCGTGGGGATATCAGTCAGCTAGTCCTAAAACATAAAGAACGGATCAAAAACGAAATAGAGTACACTTATCTGGCAAATGATATTGAAGCGTATCGTAAGGAAAAAGATGTAACGGTAATTTCTCTTAATGAAAATGAGCGCATAAAATTACGTGAAAAGAATGACCGACAAGCACTTCAACGCGGTAATGAGCGTTTACAACGCGCTAGTTTAGAAAAAGTAAAATCGTTAGATGATTTTCCAGATGATTTTGAACCTGTCGATGCCTTTCTCATTGAAGCGGGTGAAATAACCCACGATCTTGCGCAATTATAAGTTGTTACTGCACCTTCCCATAAATGCTAAGCCGACTCATCTGTCGGCTTTTTTGAGCCTAAAATAAAATAAGTTATTTTCTGTAAGCGACTGTGGCTAAAGATTTTATTAATATACCTAAATATGTAATCGCAAATTTACTTATTAACTATGCTTGCTAAAACGAGAGCTAGTTTGGTTATTCATTTTCCAATTAGAACAACGAGTACTGTAATTATTTTTTTTGTCATGCGTTTTTTTAACGCCTAAATAGTTCATTTAGTTAGAAAAATCACTATAAAGACATTTCTAAAAGAGGATTGTGAAGGCGCTAGTTTGTATAATAGCTGATGGGGCGAATAATTAACTCAATTTGATCTGTTTGTGCTTCAACAAAGCTGACATTATTGAACCAATCTCCGACATCAAAACGCAGCGCAGGCTTGTTCAATATTTTAAATAGGTGTTTTGCCGCTTGATGAGTATGGCCGTGGATCAATGTGTGAGCGCGATGCTTATCCATTAAACGTAATACTTCACTTTCTGTTACACCCATTACCTCTTTATTTTTGTATACTTTTTTAGATTGGCTGGCGCTGCGGATTTTCCAACCAATTTTTTTACGTATAGATAGCGGCATTAAATTAAAGATAGATTGTAAAAGAGGATTATGAATTATGACACGCATTTTCTGGTAATTCTTATCTGCCAAGCAGAGTGTATCACCGTGCATAATTAATACATTTTCTCCGTAGAGATCTATTTCACTGTGTTCATTTAACAATTGTAAAGCAGCTTCTTTCGCGTATTTTTTACCAATCATAAAATCACGGTTACCGTGAATATAGTAGATATTGATTTGATTGATTTTTGCATAAGCCGAAAGACGCTTAGCCACTTCATCCATTAGCTGTGTGTGCTCATCATCACCAATCCACACCTCAAATAAATCACCCAAAATATATAAGGCATCAACATCACCGCTCTCTTTTTCTAAAAAGGAGAAGAAAGCCGTGGTTATTTTAGGGTGTGCTTCACTAAGGTGTAAATCGGCAATAAAGAGAGTACGCATATTACTCGACTGTAACGCTGTTTATAATCACATCTTCAAGAGGTACATCCTGATGTACAAAGCCAGAGTTCCCAGTCGCTACATTTCTGATTTTATCAACAACATCAGTACCCTCTACAACTTTAGCAAACACACAATACCCCCAACCATCAGTTGTTTCTGATTTAAAGTCTAAGAATTTATTATCACCAACATTAATGAAAAATTGTGCAGATGCCGAATGAGGTTCCATGGTGCGGGCCATTGCAACTGAATATTTAGTATTGGATAAGCCATTATTCGCTTCATTTTTTATTGGTTTAAGCGTTTCTTTTTCTTCCATACCAGAAGCAAATCCACCCCCTTGAACCATAAAACCATCAATGACACGGTGAAAGATGGTCTTGTCATAATGGCCTGATTGTGCATATGCGATAAAGTTAGCAACCGTATTGGGTGCTTTCTCTTGGTTTAGATCAAGTTTAATATCGCCGAAATTTGTATGTAAAGTAACCATCATAATATCCTGCCTATATAAAAATACACTATTATACAGGAACATTTTAAATGGTTAAATACAAAGGATGAATTTGTCTTATTTGCAGGTTAGAATAACGTTTTGACCATTAACAACTGGAAGCCGCATGCTAAAAATATACAACACACTGACACGGAAAAAAGAACAATTTAAACCGCTCGTCCCTGGTAAGGTCGGCATGTATGTGTGCGGCGTAACTATTTATGATTATTGCCATATTGGTCACGCTCGAACCTTTGTGGCTTTTGATACTATTGCGCGTTATCTACGGTTCAGCGGTTACGAGTTAAACTTTATTCGTAATATTACTGATGTGGATGACAAAATAATTAAACGTGCTAATGAAAATAACGAGTCTTGTGCACAGTTAACCGAACGCTTTACTGACGCGATGCATAAGGATTTTGATGCATTAAATATGCTACGTCCTAATTTAGAGCCTCGGGTTACGGATCATATGCCTGAAGTTATCGCTATGGTTGAAAAATTAATTAATAAACAGCATGCTTATATTGCAGACAATGGCGATGTGCTTTTCTCGGTTGAAAGTTTTCCTGAGTACGGGCAACTCAGCGGACAAGATCTCGACATGTTACAAGCTGGCTCGCGTGTCGATGTCGAAGATAGTAAGCATAACCCACTTGACTTTGTCTTATGGAAAATGTCTAAAGAGAATGAACCTTACTGGGCGTCACCATGGGGCAATGGTCGTCCTGGGTGGCATATCGAATGTTCAGCTATGAATAATAAGCATCTCGGTGAAGTTTTTGATATTCATGGCGGTGGCTCAGATCTTTCATTTCCGCACCATGAAAATGAAATAGCACAATCTTGCTGCGCGCATCATGGCGAATATGTTCATACTTGGATGCATTCAGGTATGGTACAGATTGATAAAGTAAAAATGTCGAAATCTTTGAATAACTTTTTTACTATCAAAGATGTACTCGATGTTTATGATAGTGAATCCGTGCGCTATTTTCTGATTTCTGGGCACTACCGTAGCCAGCTGAATTACTCTGAAGATAATCTAAAGCAGGCACGCGCTAGTCTTGAACGTTTGTACACTGCTATCCGCGATCTTGATCTAACCGCCGCTCATGTGGATGAAAGTGATCCCTACTATAAGCAATTTTCTAAAGCAATGGATGATGATTTTAATACACCAGAAGCCTTAGCGGTGCTTTTTGATCTAGCTAAAGAGGTCAATCGATTAAAGGTAACTGATAAGCCGCAAGCTGTCCACTGTGCCTATTTATTAGTTAACCTAGGCAATGTGTTGGGTTTGTTAAGCCAATCCGCAGAACAGTTTTTGCAGGGCAATGAGAGCGAAGATGAAGTGCGCATGATAGAAACCCTTATTAAGCAGCGAAATGACGCACGCGCGAATAAAGATTGGTCTAGCGCTGATGATGCGCGTGATAAACTTGCCGCTTTGAAAATTGTATTGGAAGATGGACCAGACGGCACTACTTGGCGCAAACAGTAATAGAGCTAATTTCAACTAATACTGCGGCAGAGCCGGAGGCAAACCGCAGCGAATATTTTATGGGTATCATTTATTTTTCTTTTTATGCTTTTCTATTTGTAAAATAAGTTTTGGTTTTAGCTACACTTAACTGTATTGGCGAGTTAAATTGGGAGAGAGCAAAATGGAAAATATTGGCTGTGAAATTATTGTCAATGGTCATGTCCAAGGTGTGGGGTTTCGTTATTATACAAGCAGAGAAGCCAGTAAATATAATTTAACAGGGCATGCGAAGAACCTTAGTTGTGGTGATGTTGAGGTGTTACTGTTCGGGAAAAAGGGGAATATTGATAAAATGTTGAAATGGTTAGAGCAAGGGCCTAAAACTGCGCGAGTGGATAATATTAGTGCCAGCTATATTAATTACAGCAAGCACCATTATTTTTTATGTTACTGATTCTATTTGTTTTTTAACTCTTTTTTTTTGAAATCGGTAAGTACAACTTCCAATGCAGCTATTGCGACTTCCGTTTCGATCTGATTTTCTTCTAAAAGCTGAATCAGATCGACTGCGATTTGTATCGCTTTCGGGGCACCCAATAAATTGATCTGCATATTTTCTGATTTATTCATCTTGTATCTCTTCTAATTGAAACTCTAATTTTTGAGTGAAGCTATTACATTTTTGGTAGCGTATTTTCAATGCCGCAATTTTTTCTTTAATATAGGATTTCTCGGCTGATTCATTGCTTGCCAAGCGTTCTTCTTGCTCTGAAATCATTGTTAGTAAACGCTGCTCATACCGGTATTGCTTCTGCAGTTGTTGGTAGATCTGCTCCTTAAGCGAAGAATAGGACTTATATAAAAGATCCGCTTCTCCTTTCTCCAGTCCTTGTACCAGTTGCAGTAGAACATGGAACTGGCCGACAAAAAGCTCACATTCATATTTAATCAACGGTTCTGGAAGTTGTTTATTGATCGCGTCTTGTAATAAATCAAAGGTCTTTTGGATCTGCTTGATATAGCCAACGAGGCTGTAGCTGCGCTTTGTAAAAAGATGAACTTCAAAGACGAAACAATGATTTTCTGATTGCTTAACTTCGCCATCAAGTTTTATACAGCGGCGATCTAAATCATCGAGTTGAGATTTTAGCTGTGTTAAAAATTGGCGATAGGCATTTAACTCTTTTATACTTAATTCAGCCATGCGTTGTATCCTAAATTAATTGCCATAATCAGTACGATGGTGATAAAAATAGGACGTATAAATTTTGCACCGAAATAGATTGCAGAATGGGCTCCAATATAGGCACCTATCATTAAACAACTGCCCATGGTTAATCCAATAAACCAATTCACTTGTCCAAAATAGATAAAAATGACCAACGAAGTGAGATTGCTAGTGAAATTCATCGATTTGGCAACACCGCTAGCAAGTAAAATATTCAATCGGTATAAACGCATGGTGGAGATAACCCAGAATGCGCCTGCACCTGGCCCTGCGCTGCCATCATAAAAACCAAGTATAAAACCTTGCAGTCTTTGTTTAATGCGCAATGCAACACTGCTATCTGGTAATTCAAAATCGCCGGTATCTGCCATGCGATTAAACAGACTATATAGAGCAACACCTAAAATTATTAATGGCAGTACTTTTTCTAGCCATTGTGTTGCGATCAAATTGATCACTATCGTGCCGACCAATGCACCTAGCAGTGTGCTGTAAAAACTTTGTAACCAAAAATGGGGATTGAACAGTTGTTTTCTAAAGTAGGTATAAGCAGCTGTACCTGAAGCGAAACAGGCCGATAGTTTGTTTGTCCCCAGAGTTAAATGTGGTGGTAGCCCCAAGCTTAATAAAGTAGGTACTGTTAACATGCCACCCCCTCCTACTATGGCATCGATAAATCCTGCGCAAAGGCCTACGGCCATAATTAATGCCCAGCTTGCTGGATCAAATAAAACCTCAGTCATGACTTTTTTTCTCAAATTGAATATCGAAAGGGGGCAGGGCATCCAGCAATCCTTTACCATAACGTTTTGTTTTAACTCGTTTATCTAAAATAATAATCTGACCAGTATCATTTTCTTGACGGATTAATCGGCCACAGGCCTGAATCAGTTTTTTACTTGTTTCGGGTACTGAAAGTTGCATAAATGGATTACCGCCTTGCGCTTTTATCCACTCTGAATGTGCTTCTTCAACGGGCGAGTTAGGCACGGCAAAAGGCAATTTAGTGATGATTAAGTTGGTCAAATAAGGTCCGGGTAAATCAAGCCCTTCAGATAAACTACCGGTACCAAATAAGATACTCGTTAACCCCTGATCACAACGCAGTTTATGCGCTTCAATCATTTTTGTACGCGATAAATTACCCTGTATTAACAGGGCATCGGCATACTTTTTACTTAGTTGATCAGCAACTAAATTCATTTGCCAATAAGAAGCAAATAAAACCAAGTTTGCTTGTTTATCCTGTAGATAATGGTCGATTTTAGTCACCAACTCATTATCAAAGTTAGCCTGAGTCGGATCATTGTCCATATCGCAAATAATTAACGGGATGGCAGGGTAATTAAAGGGCGATTTTAAGCGCAAATATTGTGTACCATCATTACTTTTTAAGCCACTTTGACGCTTAAAGTAGTCAAAGTTATTAAGTGAAGTTAATGTTGCCGAGCATAAAATAACACCTGCAGCCCGCGACCAAAACATATATTCGAGTATTCCGCCCACTTCGATAGGAGAAGCATTTAAGTAGATATCACTATTTTCCTGTGAAGCCCAAGCGGCAATTGGCGTTTGCTTACTGCTGCGCTCTTTACTTAACATCTGCCAAAGGGAAACCATATTTTCTAAGCGTTGTAAGAAAAAACCGGACTCAATCAGTAGCGGCTCGACGTCGGCCATTTTGACATTACCATCTTTGATCTCTTCATTAATAATGGTTGAAAGTTTATTTACAGCTGCTAAACACTTCTTACTCTCTTCTTTTAAATTACAGACTGGCGTCGTCAGAGCCTCCGGCAATTGGCCCATCGGAAAACGGTATTGCTGAGATTCACTGAAATAGTGCGGATTATTGTTAAAATAGTGCTCAATAATTTTAAGATCTTTGCTTATTTCAAGCGAACTCTCTAATAGATTTATGCCCGGTGTTATGGTGGTCTGTCTTTTAATGACCCGATTGATATGCTGATTGAGCGGTTTGATTTTTTTCAGCCAATCTTGGCTTCCCTTAATACTTGCACTAGCACTGGAGAAATCGCGGGATATTTTAGGCAGATGGTGCGCTTCATCTAAAATATAAAAACAATTATCAGGATCGGGTAGTATAATACCGCCCCCCAGTTCAAGGTCTGCTAATAGCAGCGCATGGTTAACAACAATTACGTCGGCTTTATTGATGTCGTCTCGTGCCCTATGAAAAGGGCACTGGCGATGATTGGCTAACGCGCGTTTACAGCTAAATTTGTCAGAGACAATCAATTGCCATATACGATCTGGAATCGTCTTCGGCCAGCTATCACGATCGCCAAGCCATTTTCCAGCGAGATAAGCACTATTGAGATCTTTTAATAATGCTTTGTCACCTGCTTGTGGCTTTTGCTGGAAAAGAGTTGGCTGAGGAGCCTCTATCTGAGCACTAAATAACTTGTGTTCGCAACAATAACGTTGACGGCCTTTAGCCAAGGTAAATGAAAACTTATAATCACTATGGCGTAAAAAGAAAGGTAGATCTTTATTGATTAGCTGCTCTTGTAAAGTAATAGTGGCGGTGGAAATAACTAATTTTTTATTTAGGCGCTGTGCCACTGGCAATGCCGCCAAAATGTAAGCTAATGACTTGCCAATACCGGTCCCCGCTTCGGCGACCAGTATGCGCCTTGATTTATCATATTCACCGGCAAGTACTTTCGCTATTTCAGCGACTAAATAATTTTGCGCCTTACGTTTGCTGAAGTTAGGTAATGCTTGTGTGATGAGATCATAACTGCAACGGATCTGTTTTTTTATTATTTCTGAAAGCATAGTGTCCGCGCATAGATGAAAAATCGTATTTAAGAGTGAATTATATAAATATTTTTATTGTCTGACCAGATAGAAATGTTCACTGCTGAGCACTGTGATTGTAATCATATATCCATGATATCTCAATATGCCTTATCAGGACTCTGCTCGGGAACCTATTAACTGTGTCAATCTGCTATCATCAGGCGCAAATGGACTCACCTGCATCTTAATCAAATCGAAGTATAGAATCATTCGACTTCAATTTTATGCCTCGCACCTAAGTACAACATATCTTGCTGATTTTGCATCTTGAAATTACATTGGTATAGTAGCAAATTTTCATTTGGCTTGCTGTAGATACACGATAGCCGCTTCAACACGTGACTTTATTTGTAGTTTTTTTAATAAACTTTTTACATGCACTTTTACCGTTCCCTCGGAAATATGTAAATTATCTGAGATCTCTTTATTACTATAGCCTTTTGACACTTCGACTAAGATTTGCGCCTCACGCTTAGTGAGGGAAGACAGCTTGCTACGAATATTATCCTCTTGATCAAGTTCATTAAGGTAGTCGATTAACTTTTCACTGACGGTCAGTTGCCCTGCCAATATACTCATAATGTTTTTCAGTAACAATTCTGGCTCAGAGTCTTTTAATAAATAACCATCCGCTCCCTGGTTAATCATGGCAATGACGTCTTGTTTATTATCACTAACGGTTAAAATAATAATTTTTGCACTACAGCCATTTTGCCGTAGCGCTTTTAAGCTATCTAAGCCGGAAAGTCCCTGCATATTAAAGTCTAATAGAATTAAATCCACGGGATTTTTTTGGGCATAACTGACGGCCTCAACCCCGTTTGTCGCTTCTGCTACTATATGTAAGCGTGGCTCCAGAGCTAATAATTGCTCGATCCCTTTACGCATAAGCGGGTGGTCATCGACAATCATCACTCGCGTTGAATCAGACATTTCCTATTCCTTGATTAAGTAACGGTTTTTGTAAGGAAAAATAAGCTTTACCTCGGTGCCTTTTGATAATTGATTAAGCGAAAGGGTGGCGCCAAGCTCATCGGCCCGCTGCTTTATAATCGCTAAACCGTAATTGTGCTCATTTTGATCATTGTCTTTAATTCCCATGCCATCATCAATAACACTTATCCATACTTTATGCTCATCCGTAATAATACAGGAAATTTCAATAGTGCTACATTGTGCATGTTTTATCGCATTAATAATTGCTTCTCGAATAATTTGCAGCAGATGAATATGCTGGCTTGCATCCGTATAAAAGTGAGTTGCAAACTTCTTAATGACGATCAGTGCTGGCGTCTGCACTTGTAAGCCTTTAACCATAGTGAGTAACGCCTCTTTAAAATTTGATTCAGGCACACTTAATCTAAAAGTCGAGAGTAAGGAACGGAGCTGTTTGTAAGCATCCGTAACCGCTGCTTCTATATTACTAATTGTTTGCGTGGCTTGCACTTGGCCACTCACTTGGCGATGCAACAGCGTACACTGTATTTTTAAAAATGATAAGGATTGAGCAATCGAATCATGTAGTTCTCGCGCGATAATACTGCGTTCTTCCATCAATAATATTTTTTGTGCCTGTAAACTGTTTTCCTCTTGATATAAGGCGCGCGCCACAATCCCAGTAAAACTTTCAATCAGGCTCGCATGATCAGATTCACTAGCCGCCACATAGTTAAGAAAACCATAAGGTCTAGCATTAACAATGATAGGTATGCGCGTCAGGTCAGGTTCAAGGCTTGCACAACCTAACGCACTATTGACGAAAGTGCCATTATTTAACTCCAGACAGACTTTCGTTAAGTTTGCCTGGTTAGCAAGGGCATTTAGCGCGTCATATAAGACAGGTGAAGTTAATTTTACACTGCTTAATTGCTTCGATATCAAAAACAGAAACTCAATGGTTTTATTTGCCTGCTCAAGTGCAATTGTTTTCTGTTTGACCTGATCTTGCATATCCTCGATTAAGCTCTTGATCTCTTTTGACATAGCGTCCACTCCCAGAGAAAGTGCACCTATTTCATTTTTATAGTCGGGAAACTTTACCGAAAAATGGTGTCCTTTTATGGCTTCAATATTGCCTAACAGTTGCTTAATGGGCGCCGCGATCTGTTTTTTTGAATAGTAATAAAGAAACAGACCTGCGCAGGCAATGACTAAAAATTCAAGCAGCTCGATAAAATGGATTAAATTCATCTTTTTACGAGCAAGTTTTTGATATTGAAGGATTAGGTTATTTACTGACAGCTGAAAATTACTGAGGTTATTTTCGACTTGTGTATATTTGCTTGCCATTATCTGTGATTTAATTATTTCCCAATGAGTTAATAGTGCGTTGCTTTTTTGATTAAACGACTGGGTATTAAACCAAGATGATTGGAGTAATTCTGCTGGGATGAGCTTTCGCTCTATTGTTGCCAATATTCTTGGCAGTTCTTCGGGGTGGTAGCGATTGGCATAAATGAGCTGCACGGTCCCCATTTTTAGTTCAATTAATTGATTGATACTATTAATGTCTGAGTTAGGGCGATCAAAAGAGCCCAGTACAGTTAATATATGTATGGCTGATACGATAAGTATCAACGCACTGGTGTTTATAATTACTTTAGAAAGCGAATGTAAAGGCATTAGCAGATGAATTTTCATAGCGATTGAGCGTGTAGGAAAAGTAGAATAGAGTGTAACATAAGTGTCACTTATATTTAACAAACACAGCAATTTGTTAATGCCGATTGTACTTATTAAATGCTCTATTTAGGCGCAGGAAAAATGTCTGAAAGCAACATATTGATTACAGTAACTATTTCTTCTAATTACAAAATTAGTATTCATTTTTATAAGCATAAATGAATAGATAATAAGTGGGTTTGCGATAATACAACGCCAGAGTTTATCGAACTTCATTTTCCTGAAAGGTCAATAGATGGATGAGGCCACTTAATAGGCGATAGTTTATTTTCTCTGCAAAGGTAAATATAAAAATGTGTTTTCTTCCCGAGCTGTAAAGGTACTTAAAAACAACAAATCACTGATAAATAGGGCCTTCTTGAGTGTGTTATGGTCGAGTCGCAGAGAGGTTAAGAAAGTATCTCAATTACACCGTGCTAATCTAATTGAAGGCAGAATGCACTAAAGTCCTTAGTGGTTCTGCACCTCAACATTAAATGTGGCCAATAAAAATGAGTGAAAGTCTCACTTAACTGCGCTTATATTTACGTTTTCTCGACTTTTTCTTCTCTATTTTATTTTCAGCCTGCTCCGCCATTAGTTTTGCGACTACGATTTTTTCAACACTTGCCATGTCTGGCGTTTCAATACTTAATGGGCCAAGCGCGCCAGATCGTAATTCATTTAATAAAATAGTTGAAACTTTGTAAATATCAAAATGACCACCAGCCCTTAAACAACCACGACGCAGCGCAATCGCCTCCATAAGTTCATGCTCACTTGATGGTAGTGCTTCCAGCTCATAACGTGCTTTTAAACGGTCGGGATAATTTTCTAAAAGATATTCTGCAGCATAGTAAGCAATATCTTCATATTCAATTGCCGTATCTTTTATTGCTCCCGTGACAGCAAGGCGGTAACCTGAATTCGCATTTTCAATTTTAGGCCATAAAAATCCTGGTGTATCAGAAAGCATTATTCCGCTTGGTAAACGAATCCGTTGCTGCTGTTTAGTAACAGCAGGTTCATTCCCCGTTTTTGCTATGATTCTGTCTGCTAATATATTGATAATGGTGGATTTTCCTACATTCGGAATGCCCATAATCATGGCGCGGATCTGTTTATCCTGGCCGAGTTTGTTAGGTAGCATCTGTTCACACAGTTTAGTAATTTGATGTACTTGATCTGGTTTGCTGGTGGTTATGGCGAGCGCTTTTATGCCTTGCTCTTGTTCTAAATAATCTATCCATTTTGCCGTGATCTCAGGATCGGCTAAATCTGACTTATTAAGTACTTTAATGCAGGGCGTATTTTCTCTAATATGAGCAATTAATGGATTTTCACTGCTGTAGGGAATGCGCGCATCGACAACTTCGATAATGATATCGACTTGCGGTAATACCTCTTTTATCTGTTTGTGTGCTTTGTGCATGTGCCCGGGAAACCACTGTATATTTGCTTTGCTCATTAGATTTATAACTCTTTGTATTTTTAGCTGTGACTCATCGGTAATAAAATGAGTCTGCTTAATTGATTAAATAGTTTTATTAATGACAGTTTAACTGATGAGAGGTGATATGTTACTTAATTCTTTAGTTAAATTAAGTAGAAGGCAGGAATCGAATAATTGCATTCTTGGTATTGGTTATAAGTGTTAGCAAAGAAAGAGTTTACATTCACATAAAATGCTTAACTCCTCCTCTTTAAATTAAAGGTTAAAGGTGATTTTTACCTCCCATCTATTTATAAGAGAAAGGTTCCGCTCGTGTTTACTTTATAGTTAAGTTAACTCGACGGTTTAATGAGTCCATCTTTTTATCATTACTTATCAGTACCTTACCGATATTAACAACCATCAGTTGATCAGTTTTTATTAAATAGGTCAGCAATTCTTTTTTAACTGATCCTGCGCGACGTTGTGCCAGCTTTTTGTTGTACGATTTAGCTCCTGTCCCATCAGTAAATCCTTGTAATTCTAACGTCAACGGATACTGCTTTAATACTTGTGCAATACATTCATTTTGTTGTTCAGGGACATTTATAGCAGTATCTTTGTTTGTTTCAAAATAGCGAGCTGTAAACCCTGTCATAATGTTTTGTTCAATAACAGTGTAAGCAATACATCCATTGTTTATTTCAATGTTTGGAGTAGATGCAATATTTGTTTGAAATATTGTTGTTGCTGGCATCGGTTTAACTGCAATCGGTTTATCTTCTGTCGTAGCACAAGCTGTAAGTAAAATGAGACCTGAAGCAATTACAAGTTTTTTTATTTTCATAAATCATCCTTATTATGTGTTGATTGTCATTAGTAATTAGTGGCTAATAATTCTGCTTTTTCGAGGCTTTCCAATAACTCGTTGCCCCTTGTAATTAAGCCTTTTGCTTTTGCAAATGCTCTTTTGTCCATCATTACATTGGCGTAACTAAAGCAAGTGCTTGCTTCTAGCTTCTGCAATGCAAGTAAAGGTTTGAAATCGAGTGGGAATAGTTTGGAAAATTTATCTATTTTTTTATCTAACACAATAAGATTCTGATAATTATTAACTAGAGATAGCTGTTCTGATAATTTATCAATATCTCTTTGGTAAAAAATAGCTGCGGCTTCATAAGGGAAAATGGCGCTATTCGGTTGTTTTTTTAGTGCTTCAGTATATTTTGAAAATTCTGTCACGGCGTATGCCATTTGCTTACTTTTTTGTAAAATTGATTGTGCATCTTCATTGTTATGAAAAACTAGCTCTCCTATTTCAATCAGAGTGTTGAGTTCTTTGTAGTTACGACTATCTAGTGCTTTATTAAATTTATTTTCATATAATTCAAAAGCCTCTGCAGTTGCAAAATATTCTTCATCCGGCACTAATAGTGCTAAATCACTTAATAGATTCGGGATAGTATATGCGCCTTGCTCTTGGTAACGACCTTGAATCAATAATTGGTCGAGGCTATCAATTAATGCTGTAATAATTGATAGCCTACTTGTATTTTGCTCATTTTGAATTTTTCTTAGGCGCAGAGAGTCAGGATAATAATTTAAACCCTCTGCAAGAATTGCGTTCACAGCATCAATGTTTTTAAATTTCCCTTTGCCTGCTGTCGGAGCATTCTTGATTTTTTGTTCAACAATATCAATGAACTCTTGCTGATGCTTCCGAAGTAATGCTTGCGTAATTAGCGGCGCTTCAGTCTCAATGATGTTGATTTCACTTAAAAAGTCAGACGTAGTTAAGGTCAAATAATTTGCGACTTTAGAACTATATTGTTCATAGACTGAAACTTTATTATTTAAATCTGTAATTTCTTTGTTTTGTTCGAGGTAAGTTTTACTCATTGCATAAAAGACAAACATAATCGCAATACTCGCCGCTATTTTTGGATAAAGATTTTTGCAAAGGCCGCTAATTAAGTCACTAATATTGCTGATTCGATTGTTTTTTTGTAGAGCCAAGCCTTTTTTTAGCGTTAACCAGTGGTAGTAACTCATGTTTTTGGGCTTGTTGAGTTTCGTCTTGCTTGTATTGATTTTATTTGCTGCAATACGCTGGTAGGGGTGTTTACTGGACAATAATTCGTAAATAATGCACGAGAAGGCAAATATATCATCACTTTCACAAGGTAATTCACCATTTAATTGTTCTAAACTTGCATAAGCAGGTGTATGACCCGTTAATGCAGAAGTTGTATTTTTATCTTGGACTGCATATTTATCGTAATTAAGTTGAAGAGAGTGTGCCACTCCAAAATCAAAAACTTTAATTTCACCTTTACGAGTTAGAAATATATTTGAAGGTTTTAAGTCTGTGTGAATCAAACCATTTTTGTGTGCATAGCTTAAGGCGTTTGCGATTTGTTTAATAATCGTTTTAGTTTTGGTAAATGAAATCCCCATCGGTTTGGAACTATTGATGATTTGATCTAATGACTCACCGTCTAACCATTCCATAACCATAAAGTCATACTCACCGTCGGTGTCGACATCAAATACTCTAATAATATTTGGATGAGATAATTTTTGTGTCTTTAGTGCTTCTTTTATTAAAATTTTCTTTACATCTTCTATACCAGAGAATTGTGTTTGTAATACTTTGATAGCAACAAATGGTTCGTCGATTCCTGCTTTTTGCAAATGAAGATCAACCGCACGATAAACGTCACTCATGCCACCGGTACCGATTTGACTTTCAATCAAATAACGCTTGTTAAAACAAGTCCCTATTAAATTTACAATTTTATCTTTTGCACTCGGTGGATTACCTTTTGTGGCAATAACGGTTTTATCGCCACTGGTATTTGAAGTTTGTTTTTTTTCCATAATACTTTTTAATATCCGTTTAAAATCGATTGTTAAATGGTTTAAGGTAAATTCAATTCATCTCGTAGCTTCTCTATTTTTAACAGTGCTGCTCAGCTAATTTGCTGTCTTTGTTTTTAAAAAAAAACGTAAATTTTTTTTAGTTTCTCAAAGGCATGAGTTTTCATCACTGTTAAAATACCTATCCTTAAATGTCATTCAAAAGTAAAGGTCAAGTAAAGCTGGTTTTTATTTTGTGAAGATAGCATGTTTTAATCATCCTCATAAAGTTTTTAATGATAGTTTTTGTTTTAATGTTGTTTTAACACATGTTTTTTTGCTTTATTGCTGCTTATACCATTGATTTATAATGATTCGAATTTAGTTTCTAAATATCGCTTACAAAAGACTATAAAGGTATGTTTGTTTTTTTGATTTCACTATAATTTCATTTATTAATGCTATTATGGTTGATCACAAATAAAAAACGCTTACAATGCCGGTGTAATCACAATTAAATCAAATATCTCTGTGAGTTTATTTTTAGTCATTTATAGGTAGAGGATAAGTGTTAGATGCAAGTTGATTTTAAAATAGTGAGCTATCACCGCTTATCTCCTGAGCAAGTTTCTACATTTTCAGTTGAGCGAAATGCAACATTTGGCCGTTCAAATAATAATGATTGGTGTTTGCCTGATCCAGAGAAAGTTGTCTCTGGGACTCATGTTAAAATAGTAAAGGAGCCAGATGGCTTTTATCTTTACGATCTTTCAACAAATGGTGTTTTTATCAATCGTTCTGTGGAAGCGTTGGGGGCTGACAAGAAACACAAATTATTCACAGAGGATCTTTTAGCAATCGGTGATTATGAAGTGAGTGTTAAACTTAGTGCTGATGAATCTAATGATTTAGCAAATGCCGATACTTTTACAACGCCAGTAGCAGAGACGCATAAACTGTCGGGAGTAGAATCTACCTCGGAAAATTTTTTTGCTGAAGATTTAATAAAACCCCGTAGTAAAGCTGTATTACCTGTAATTAATAATGATTTAAATGATCATTATAGTGTGCCCATTTCGATACCTGAAGAGTGGGATCTTAATTTGCTGGTAGATAACGATATATCTGCTCATGCGACCGAATCAGCCGCTGCATATCATGAAACTATTCCGCAAGTCAGTAATCAGAAAGTTGCAGTGTCTGATATGACGGTAAATGAACAGGAATCTGTTGCACCAGTATGTGCTCAGTTAATCACCAAGAAAAAAACACCTGAAATTCCTGTAACTAATGCTGGCGTTGAATGCACTGGTTCTGCAATAGAAGAATTTCTAAAAGGGTTGGGTATTTCAGATAGCATTACTATGGCAAGTTCTTTGCCAAATGAAATATATTTTGAGCTTGGTCAATCTATGAATTTGATGTTGACTGGTTTAATGACTTCATTAAGACATCGCGCGGCATTAAAAAGTGAATTCAAAATTAATCAGACTACTTTTCAACAACAAGAAAATAATCCATTGAAATTTTCAGCAACAATTGATGATGTTTTTCAAAACCTATATCTACGCAATAGCAGTAGTTTTTTATCGTCTAAAAATGCGATTCAAGCAGCTTTTAATGATACTGAAAACCACGATAAAGCGTTAGCTGCTGGAACGTTAGGTGCGCTTCAAGGGGTGTTAGCGCAATTTGATCCCGAAAAAATAAAAGAAAGTAATTATCAGGGAAATTATTTAGACAAAATAATTCCTAAAAATACGCAAGCAAGAAATTGGAATCTATTTGTGCAACTACATGAAAATTTGAAAGATGAAATCTCAATACAAGGGAGTAGTGCGTTAACTGATGATTTTGTTAAGGCGTATGACCAAACCATTAAGTCATTATTAGAGCGTAAATGCTAAGGATATAAAATGAAATTATTTAATAAATGTATCAATACAATAGTGATGATGGGGAGCATACTTTTGTTGTCTTCTTGCACTTCATCAAATTTATTTACCTCAACAGCGAATGCAATTGTTTCCCCATCTACGGATCTCGTTTTTGATGTCGCTAAGGATGTTAATCCCGATCTCAATGATAGATCTTCACCTGTCGTTGTTACTATTTATGAGCTTTCATCACGCACTATTTTTGATAATCAAGATTTTTTCTCTTTATACGAAGATTCTAAATCTATATTAGGTCCTGATTTACTTAATAAACAAGAACTCGAATTACAACCCGAACAAAAATTGACTCATACATTGGTATTAAATAAAAATGCGCGTTATGTCGGTGTTGTTGTTGCATACCGAGATATTGACAAATCTCGCTGGCGCGGTGTTGTTGAAGTGTCTCCTACAAGTTATGACGATATTACTATCAATGTTGAAAAACTCGCAGTTTATATAATCAATTAAGTTCAAATTTAAGATAGTAGGCAAGTTATGAGTGATATTAACAGCGTTGCATGGTCGGAAGGAATGTTTCTAAGACCACAGCATTTTCAACAGCAAGAGCGTTATTTACAATTTCAACAGGCATACATTAACAAAACTAGCAATCCTTACTGCTGGGGTGTTTTTGACTTTGAAGTGGATAAAAACTTATTGTCATTAGGACAATTTGGATTAAATCACCTGCAATGTATTTTTCAAGATAATACGCTTGCTTCACTTCCTGAGCAAGCACCTCTCCCTAAATCAATTAATGTTAGTAGTGGCATTGTTGATCAATTAGTTTATGTCGCCATCCCAGTTAACAAAAGTTCGGGGTTAAATATATCAGGGTATTTAGATCCTGTGATTACACGCTATAAATATGATGACCAAAGCGTAATGGATACGAATATTGGCAGCGATGCAATTGAAATAGTGCAAGTGGCTAAGTTAAATTGCCTGCTTAAACTAGAAAATGAAGATCGATCCGGTTACATATCATTTGCTATTGCACGAATTGTTGAGGTTTCCGAAGAAGGCCTAGTGCATTTAGACGAAAAATTTATTCCTTCATGTTATGTCATTCAAAATATTCCAGGCTTATTTAAGTTGACTCAAGAGCTTACAGGAATGATTAAACAAAGAGCAGACACCATTGCCAGTCGGCTAAGTCAAGGGCAAGGGGCATCAAGTTCAATTGCTGATTTCTTAATGCTGCAATTACTGAACAGATACCAACCTATTTTTGAACACTTTAATGCTATCTCAGGATTACATCCTGCTAATTTTTATCAGACATTAACTAGTTTTGCAGGTGAATTAGCTACATTTAGTACACCTCAGAAGCGTGTTGTAAAAATGGCTTCTTATCAACATGATCAATTAACCGCTATTTTCAGCCACTGTATGAAGGTTATTAACACCGGCTTGAGTAGTGTATTAGAACAAACTGCAATTCAATTACCATTGAAAGAGAGCCAATTTGGGATTCATGTTGCACAGATAAACGATAAAAAACTATTAGACCGTGCGGATTTCATTTTAGCCGTAAAAGCCGATGTCACTAACGAAGATCTTCGTCAGCGATTGCCTTCACAGATTAAGATCGGATCTGTAGAAACCATAAGAGAACTGGTTAATAACCAGTTGACTGGAATTGGACTATCGAGCCTACCTGTTGCGCCTCGTCAAGTACCATTTCACACCGGTTACCACTACTTCCAGTTGGATAAGTCCAATGTGCATTGGCACAAATTACAATCTAGTGGTGGTGTTGCACTGCATTTATCGGGTAACTATCCGTCTCTAAAGCTTCAGTTATGGGCTATTAATTCTTAATTCATTTATCAAGGATAGACAACAATGAATGACAAAACCATTGTCAAACCCCGTCCTGGGAGGAGAGCTCCTACGCCAATTATAGGGGAACCCAATAATGCAACCAGTGATCAGCAAGCAAGAAAAAATAAAGATAGTGGTAAAACGTTCGTCTTTAAAAATGCTAATAGCGGTGCCGTACATAATCCGGTACTTACTATCTCGGGTAATCCTTTAGTTGATTGCGCTGGTAACTTATTATCCTTATGTTGCCAGTTGCGCATAGCTGATAATCACAATGATATTGATAGGTTACGTTATCAATGTGTGGAGTTAGTAAAAAGCTACGAGCAAGAACTCAGAAGTGAGGGGATTGATACGCAAACGATAGAATCATCTCGTTATTGTATTTGTTGTTTTTTAGATGAAACCGTATTGAATACAAAATGGGGCGGAGATAGCAGCTGGGCTGCTGAAAGCCTCCTATCGACTTTTCACAATGAAACATTCGGTGGAGAGTATTTTTACACTTTACTTGATGATGCGTTGCAGTATTCAACCCAGAAATATCAATTGCTAGAATTGATGTTTCTTTGCTTGTCACTAGGCTTTATCGGAAAGATGCGATTTGCAGAACAAGGTGAACGGCAACTTGAAGATTACCGTGAAGCGGCCTATTTAGCGGTCAAAGCGAATAAAGCTGACTTTCATCGTGAATTATCTCCTGGATGGCAAGCAAAAGTAGCAAAAGGGGTTGAGCTTCAAGCTGGATTTCCTTTATGGGTTATTGTTAGCTTATTTTCTGCTGCGGTTATGTTTGTTTACATGGGTTTTAGCTACAGCATCAATAACTATTCATCATCTGCATACGAGCAGTTAACAAATCTAGTCCCGTGGCAGGAAGATAAAGCGAATAAATCCGCGCATAATCGTAGTGAATATATTTTACTGCAACAACACCTACAGACGGAAATACAGCGGGGAATATTGAGTGTCGAACAATTAAATGACCGTGTGCGCATCCGGATCGGGGCAGGGCTCATTTTCTCATCTGGTAGTGCAGAACCGCGTGCTGATTTCGAAGTGGTACTCAATAAAATAGCTCGAACTTTAGAAAGTGTGCAAGGAAAAATACTCATTACAGGGCACACTGACGATGAAAAAATATTTACGACTCGCTATCCATCAAATTGGCATCTATCACTCGCTAGAGCCACTTCAATTGCCGATGTGCTTGCGCGCAGCGCGATGTTAAGTGGCCGTTTATGGCCGGAAGGACTAGGGTCGAATCAACCAATTGTAGAAAATAATAGCGCAGAAAATCGAGCTATTAATCGAAGAATTGAAATCGATTTGTTATTTTAATCACCATTACCAAAGGAATGTTTCGTGTCATTTAAATCTATTTTAAAAAAAACGATGTTTAAACTTAAATCGAAAACGGTTATTACTACCTTAGGATTGTTATGTTTGGCATTATTAATTTGGTTTGGTGGGCCTTTGATTGCTATTGCGGGTTATGAACCTCTATTATCGACAGCAGCAAGATTAGTTGCTTTATTGCTGATTGCGCTATGTTGGGGGATCTTTAATTTAACCCATAAGATGAAGGAGAAAAAAAATAACGAAGAAATGGTCAACAATATGATCAATGGGGACATAGAACAGGAAAATAGTGCTTGTGATGATTCCATTAAAAAAGAGATCGAAACGCTACAGCAGCGGATGAATGAAGCACATGAGATTTTAAAAAACACAAAATTTGGCAAGCATAAAGGTGTTTACGAATTACCTTGGTATATCATGATTGGTCCGCCAGGATCAGGAAAAACAACGGCGATCCAACACTCCGGTTTGGAGTACCCATTAAAAGAAAAAATGGGGGTTGATATGATTCAGGGGGTTGCGGGTACGCGCAATTGTGACTGGTGGTTTACTAATAAAGCGGTGTTAATTGATACAGCTGGACGTTATACGACGCAAGATAGCCATAAAAAACAGGACTCTCGTGCTTGGCAAGGATTTCTAGGGCTACTTAAAAAACACAGGCCCGTTAGACCTATCAATGGCATTATTATTAGTATGGGTCTTGGTGAATTACTTAACCAAACTAAGACAGAGAGAAATTTACATGCTAGAGCCATAAAACAACGATTACAAGAGTTACAAAATCAACTCGGGATGACATTCCCTGTTTATGTCTTATTCTCTAAATGTGATTTGATAGCCGGATTTAATGAGTTTTTTGATGATTTAGAAAAAGAAGACTGCGAGCAGATTTGGGGGGTTACTTTCCCGTTACATCCTGATACCGAAGAAGAGAGTGCAGTTAGCTACTTTAATAAAGAGTTCCACGCTTTATTGAAAAACCTCAATGCAAGAATTAACAGCCGATTAAGAAGCGAAAGGAATCCAGAGCGTAAACGTGTTATTTATGAATTTCCAAAACAGTTGCGTTTGTTGCAAAATGCAGCGGATGATTTCTTAAAAGAGATCTTTTCACCCAATTCCTATGAAGTTGCGCCAATGTTACGTGGTGTCTATTTAACAAGTGCAACGCAAGAAGGTAACCCAATTGATAAACTGTCATCAGAATTACTAACTTCTAATCGCACGCATGTAAATACGGCTAATACAAAACCAATTCGAAGTTATTTTATTAAGCGCCTTTTAGAGGATGTCATTTTCCCAGAAAAAGACCTAGCGACTACCAATAAGTATCACGATAAACAAAATCTAATTTTAAAGCGAGCTGTTGTGGTGTTGGCATCGATACTCACGATTGGGTTTACTTTTGCATGGTGGCAAAGTTATCACTGGAATAGCGAACTAGTTGACAATACTAAATCATCAATTATTCATTATACTGAAGCTACCTCCGGAGGCATTAAGGTTAGCAGCGATATTATTGAATTAACCAAAGGTCTGACAATATTAAGGGATTTACCGGTCGGTTTTGGCCATGAGCCGCTCAATGAAGATGCACACACCTGGGGTTTATATCAAGGAAATAAGCTCAAGCAACCTGCAATTGGTGCATATAAACGCGCTTTGAATGGGTATTTATCCCCATATTTGACTTCTGTCCTATTAGACGAAATGACTGATAACGGTGAAAATCTTAATTATCTTTATCTGACTTTAAAAACTTACTTGATGTTCTACCAACCTGAAAATTATGCTGAAGAAGATATAAAAGCATGGTTCTCTGTCTATTTTGAACGCAAAATAATGGGTGATATTAACCAGAAAGTACGTGATGAATTAAACATGCATATCGCAATTATGCTTGATCTGGGGATTAGGGCTCGAGACAAAGACAACAATGCAATTGAACAAGCTCGTCAAAAATTAAGTATGTTAAGTCTTGTTGAGCGTGCTTATCACAGATTAAAATCCGATTATATTCCAAGTAATATTCCAGATTTTAAGATTACAAATATTCTTAGCCTAGAAAGCTTAAAAGCATTCACATCATTAAGAGGTCCGGAAGTAAATCAGGCTATTCCTGGTTTATATACCTATAACGGTTTTCACGGCATTTTTAATATTGAAAAAAATAAAATAGTGAAAAATTTAGTAGAGGATAGTTGGGTGTATGGAGGCAATGAGAATGAACTTGATGCTGCGAGTCAGAAAGTAATCACTAAACAATTAGAAGAAAAATATACTCAAGATTATATCTACTATTGGGAGAACTTTTTAACGGATTTAACCTTAAAACCATTTTCGAGTGAAAGACAAGCGCGCGATATTATTAATGCTCTTGCCAGCTCTGAATCGCCGATTCAAAGCATTATTCTAGAAGTACGTAAAAACGTACAATTGACCAAAATACCTGTTTCCAAAAATGCGCAAGCAGCGGCTAGTGTTGCTAAAAGTGCTTCTGATGAATTATTACGCACAAAAAAAGCACGTATCAGTCGACTTTTACCCAAGGAGTCCTTAGATATAGAGATTCATTTGCCGGGTAAAGAAGTTGAAGATGCATTCGCGGATATAGTGAATATTGATCTTAGTAAGATCGACAAGTCACAGGATATTCTTCGCACTTTAGTTCGTTCTATAGAAAAGAAAAAATTAGCCTCTGACAGTGTTTATGGTTTCACTAATAATGAATTTGAAATTAATTATGCACAAGTTGGACGAGATTTAAATGATCAAATCGGCAATATACCTTTTCCAGTGCTCAGCTGGTATGACAGTATTTCAATGTGGCTTGAAAGTAAAGTTATTGAAAATAAGCAGATCAAGCAGAACATGGCGAAAAAAGAACTAAATACAATGTGGAGAAAAGAAGTATTAGCTGAGTGTCATCGAGCAATATCAGGTCGCTATCCATTTAATAGCATAGCCAGCAAAGAAGTACGTCTAAAAGATTTTAGTAAATTCTTTGGATACGGTGGAACGCTGGATGCATTCTTTAATGCTCACTTGAAAGCTGTTGTTAATACCAGAAAAACACCCTGGCGCTTCTCTAAAGATGTTGGATTGAATAGTGATGCTTTAATTATGTTCCAGCGAGCAGAAGTGATTCGAGAAAACTTTTTTGAAAATGGGATGAAACAGCCACGAGTTGAGTTCGCTCTTAAGCCGCTTTATCTGGATCGCCACATAAGCCATTTTAAATTAGAGATCAATGGACAGGAGTTGAACTATAGACACGATCCCATCCGCAATATTCAGTTTGTTTGGCCTGGCGATTATAGTGGTAAAACACGCGTTGTGTTTACACCACCAAATGGAGGACGTTCTGTTAACAAAGAGTTTGTAGGGGATTGGTCATTGTTTAGATTTTTAGATTCAGTAGCAAGGCAACGTCCGGCAACAAAAAAGGATGGGCAATTAGAGATTTCATTAAATGGGAATGTTGCCAAAGTTTTATTAACCCCAAGTAGTGTTAATAACCCTTTTTGGAAACGTAGTCTAGCGAGGTTCTCATGTCCGAGCCGGTTGTAAATAGATCTATTGGTTATTGTGGCAAGATCCCCACAAAAGGGGACTTTATTCAAAGCAATTTTGATATTGAATTTTTACAAATTTGGAATGAATGGTTGCAAGCAGTTATAGCTGTCAGTAAAGAACAACTCGAGGATAATTGGCTCGACTGTTATTTAACCAGCCCGATCTGGCATTTTTCATTATCTGCAGGTGTTTGTGGAGACTCTGCTGCGATAGGCACTTTGATGCCAAGTGTGGATAAAGTGAATCGATATTTCCCATTCACGATTGTAGCAAAACATACGCTAACGGCCGTGCAAGCTTGGCATGAAAATGAATGGGATGTGATTTTAGAAACTAAAATTTTAGAAGCCTTAAAAGATGAGTTTGATCTGGAAATTTGGTTTGATAAATTAGCGGATGAAGTAAAGCTGATCGATAGCGATAAAATCAGTATTTCGAATATAGAATCGATGCACAAAATAAAAAAAGCTTGGGTAGTTCAAGGGCAGTTTAGTCCGACTATTTTGCAACTGATACATCAACAATATTACCATCAATTCAAAAATTATAGTCTCTGGTGGACTACGGGATCAGATTTGATTAATCCTTGTTTTATTGTTACCGATGGATTACCTCAAGTGAGTCAATTTGTTTCTATGTTAGATGGAAATTGGGAACTACGTGATTGGAATATTAGCGAAATTGTTTAAAAGGAAATTAAATGCAGCAAACTAGTCATGCACAGAGCCATCGCGGTACTGTTAGAAAAGTAAACGAAGATGCCTACCTTGAACTACCTTGCCACGGAATATGGGTTGTTGCAGACGGGATGGGGGGACACGCTGCTGGCGATGTAGCAAGTCAGCTCATTATCGATAAGGTGCAACGTGTTGTTGAACGCACCAGTCCTGAAGATATGAGTGATGATATCTTAGTTGAAGCGCTTCAGGACGCTAACCAACAATTACTGCGCATGAGTGACACCGAATTTTCAGGACAATGCGTCGGTAGCACGGTTGTTATATTATTTATCAAAAACAACAGTAGTCATTTATTATGGGCTGGAGATAGCCGCGCTTACTTATTACGAAATCAACAATTGTCACAAGTGACTAAAGATCATAGCCAAGTTAATGAAATGGTCGATGAGGGGTTGTTAAAACCTGAAGATGCTGAAACGCACCCGCTTGCAAATGTAATCACTAGGGCTGTTGGCGTAGCTGAATATCTTGATATAGAAATTAAAACGTATGATTTACAACATGACGATGTGTTTCTTTTGTGTAGTGATGGTTTGAATAAAGAAGTCAGTGATACCGAAATTGAGCAAGCTTTGTGCTCGGGTTCAATTATTGATTCTGGTATGGCTTTGATGCATGCCTCTTTAGTAAGAAATGCGAGAGACAATGTGACTTGTATTTTAGTTAAGCATCAAGGACTAAAGCATATTCCCTCTATAGACAATGACGACACAACAATTCCTCTATTTCGCTCCTTATGCTAATTCAAGCCCTTTAAAAAAATCATAATTTTAATATGCGTATCAATGATAACGAAATTTTTATCTTTTCATTATTATTTTAGAATTAGACTTGCGATTAAGTTTTATCTGTAAAGATTAAAACTTAGTATCATTTTTTAATCATAAAAAATAACGTAAGTCGATTGCCACTTCAACTACTATTCTTAC
>NZ_JAHNZV010000259.1 GCF_022267535.1 Psychromonas antarctica | reverse complement strand
CAGACGGTTGTCGATTTTTTTACGCAAGTCATGCAAATGGATAACTTTACTTTGCGGCAAGAAGCCCTAGAATGAGGGATGGTTCACTTTTATTGGCTAAAAATGAACCCCGAAACTTGAGTTATAATAAACAAAAATTATTATCTAAAGCACATAAAACCATATTTATTGAATCTAAAATATCGCCAAATTCTATGCAGAAAGAAGCGTTAGACAATATTAATACTTTGAGAAATAGTGGAGTGACGAAAGCTCTTCTTATTTCAGCAACAGGTACAGGTAAAACCTATTTATCAGCCTTTGATGCACAGGCATTTCAACCAAAACGGTTATTGTTTGTAGTGCATCGCGGCACTATCGCACTCAAGGCATTAGAAACATTCCAGAATGTTTTTGGAACGGATAAATCAATGGGAGTATATTCTGGATCCCAGCAAGAGCTGGGTAAAGATTTTTTGTTTGCTACCGTGCAAACTATTTCCAAAAAAAGCCACTTAGAACAATTTGCTAAAAATCAGTTCGACTACATCATAATTGATGAGTCTCATCGTTCTGGGGCTGATTCATATAAACGGCTTCTCAAATATTTCCATCCGCGATTTTTATTAGGAATGACGGCTACTCCTGAAAGAACTGATGGTGAGGATATCTTTAGTTTATTTGACCATAATATAGCTTATGAAATTCGCTTAAATAGAGCGATGGAAGAAGGTATGTTAAGTACCTTTCATTATTATGGAGTTACTGATCTGATTATTGATGGTGTAAGACAAGAACATACACGAGACTTTGCATTTCTTGCATCCCATGAAAGAGTCGAAAATATTATTAAACATGCTCGCTTTTATGGTTCAGATGTAACTACTCAGCAGGGGTAAATATATTTGGTAGCATATCATTTAACAATAGAGCAAGAGCTGTGGAACCACTGACACCCTGCTTTTTACAGCTCGATAAGTAACTTCTCAGGCCAAAAAACATCT
>NZ_JAHNZV010000258.1 GCF_022267535.1 Psychromonas antarctica | reverse complement strand
CACATTAACAGTGTCTCTATCGCTCTACCAACTGAGCTAAAGAGGAATTGTTCTTTTCTACTACTAATGGAATAACACATTAACAGTGTCTCTATCGCTCTACCAACTGAGCTAAAGAGGAATGTTCTTTTTTCTGTTAATGAACACATCACATTAACAGTGTCTCTATCGCTCTACCAACTGAGCTAAAGAGGAATTGTTCTTTTCTACTACTAATGGAATAACACATTAACAGTGTCTCTATCGCTCTACCAACTGAGCTAAAGAGGAATGTTCAAATGTTTATAGTGTTTTCACACCTTCAATCTCGACTCGAAATCAACACTGAAACAAAGTGGCTCCTCTTGCTGGACTTGAACCAGCGACACACGGATTAACAGTCCGTTGCTCTACCAACTGAGCTAAAGAGGAATTGTTCTTTTTCTGTTAATGAATACATCACATTAACAGTGTCTCTATCGCTCTACAAACTGAGCTAAAGAGGAATTGTTCTTTTTCTGTTAATGAATACATCACATTAACAGTGTCTCTATCGCTCTACCAACTGAGCTAAAGAGGAATTGTTCTTTTTGTATTAAAAATATTTATAGTGTTTTCACACTCTTAAGTTTCAAAACATTCAAAACTTAATGAAAGTGGCTCCTCTTGCTGGACTTGAACCAGCGACACACGGATTAACAGTCCGTTGCTCTACCAACTGAGCTAAAGAGGAATTGTTCTTTTCTACTATCAATGGATAGAACACATTAACAGTGTCTCTATCGCTCTACCAACTGAGCTAAAGAGGAATTGTTCTTTTCCTGCTAATGGAATAACACATTAACAGTGTCTCTATCGCTCTACCAACTGAGCTAAAGAGGAATTGTTCTTTTCTACTACTAATGGAATAACACATTAACAGTGTCTCTATCGCTCTACCAACTGAGCTAAAGAGGAATTGTTCTTTTCTACTACTAATGGAATAACACATTAACAGTGTCTCTATCGCTCTACCAACTGAGCTAA
>NZ_JAHNZV010000257.1 GCF_022267535.1 Psychromonas antarctica | reverse complement strand
CTGGTCGACTGGTACTAGGGTCGTGTTTTACACGAGTGAATATATAACTGAAGAGCCGGATGCGGTAGTTCCGCACGTCCGGATCTGTGTGGGGTCGGTCTGGTAACAGATCGTTCTACCACGATGCTCACTAGAGGTTATTTTGAAATTTGTAGAAAATAGGTTGATTTGGTGCTTGTTTATAATTGCTCTTTTATTGCTATTTAAGTCATCAGATGAATTGTTGATTTCAGTCCTAAGTGACTCACCAGTAGCGCGAGTTTTTTATCAATTTGAGGTTGGTAACTCGATAGTATTTAACTTGTGTATTGGCTATATAGTCAGTTTGATATTTTATGTGCTTGTTGTGTATATACCTGAAAGAAGAGCGAAACAAGAATTAAAAGATGAACTAGGTCAGGCTGTATCCTTTGTTTTTGAAGCATTTTTTCATGACAGAAGAGACCTTGGTATTATGTTTCATTGGAGTAAGCACCTTATTCATTGTAAACCAATCAGTGAGCACCTAGATCATATAGAGCGGTTTAAAGCGAACGCCAGCTTTAAAAATTTGGATGGGGCAAAAGCCAATATGTTGGTTCAATCTGTACATGAGGTTTTACCTACTTTTGAACAATTAGTACCTGTAGCGTTTCAAGTATCTCATAAACATGCAATGTTATGGCTCAGTATCACCAACTCTATTCGTCAGATTGCTACTTTGCAAGATGTACCTATTGATGATAGGGATTGGGGCATATTAGATTTAAATCTTAGTGAATTTGTTGATTATGTTGGCAAGTTTTACGATGTGAGCTAACAAGACCTTTAAACGGACAAAAAACAGTTTGCTGTTTTCACTCCGTTCAACATTTTAGCAAACAATTTTTTGCCGCTTAAGGTGGCGTTAGTGCGTCAAGCAAAGCTTGATGCATCTTGCAGGGTGTAAGTCCCTGTCAGGCAAGGTTTAACCAACCACCTGTATCGAGTGTTGCGCCTTTGGCGGAGTCTGGGATTCGTGTAACACTTA
>NZ_JAHNZV010000256.1 GCF_022267535.1 Psychromonas antarctica | reverse complement strand
TAACCTGAGATCTGGATAAGAAACTGCATTTATTAAGCTGTCATTACACCCGATTCGCTTGTTGACAGCTTAATGCATGGCTTCTGTTTTTTTACGCAGTAAGCTACTATTCCTGCAATAATATTAAGCATAAAACCTGTTCCACTACGGTGACGGCTATGCTCTATTTGAGATATGTTTTTTAGCTGATCATTCACTGTTTCTATTATATATCTCTTTGATAACATAGCTCTATCGAAGGCTGATATTGCTTTAGCTTTCATATTTTTACGTACCGTTGTAACTAAATCTATATCAGACTCTTGCAATTTTTCATTCAATTTTTTTCCTATGTATCCCTTGTCAGCGTATAGCTTACCTGTAAGATTTTTACATAAGTCTGGTATTGGAGTTCGATCGTTCGTGTTTCCTGGTGTTATATTCAAAGAAAGGATTTCACCTTTATGATTAATCAAAAGATGAAGCTTAAAACCGAAAAACCAACCCATTGTGCCTTTTCCGCGTTTAGCTGTATCTGCAAATACTCGGTTGCGTGGAATACGGATATTGTGGCACACCTTAATACTCGTCGAGTCAACAAACGCAATCCCTGTTGGCTTACCTTTAACAGTTTGAAAGTAAGAGCACATTGGAACAATTAGCTCAGACATTGTGTTTATGAAACGGGTATAACTGAGTAATTCTGGAAAGTACTCTGACCAGTAACGTTGCACTAAACCAATGTAGAAGTTCTTGAAATCTCTATGGTTTGATTGATGAAATGCTATCACAATTGCCATGCGTTCACTGGTAGACATTTTAGATTTACGTCTTCGCTTACGAGTTCCGTCTGAAAGTAGTTGTGCTTCCCATCTAGGTAAGAATTGATGACAAAAGTCATCGACATCGCAAAATAATTCCACTAAGTTATTCATATGCCCACCTTGTTTGCTTTCAAATCGTTTCTTGGTCGAAAGATCTGATCGCTTGGTGGGCATTTAGTTCAATTTTTTATTCTGTTATCCAGAATTCAGGTTA
>NZ_JAHNZV010000255.1 GCF_022267535.1 Psychromonas antarctica | reverse complement strand
TCAAATGCAGTAATAACGCTACTAAGTTGCTCTGGATTTGACATAATTAAGTCCTGATGGATGAGTTACCCGTATTAAATCAGAACAAAAAATGGAAGTTGAGCTACGCTGCCGTAAGCTCACAATTTAAAGCCGCTTGTATTCGCTATAACTTCTGTGCTGAACAGATCCTGCCACACGACTCATATCTGATTAATCTAGGTCACCCCGAAAAAGAAGCGTTACAGAAGTCTCGAGATGCATTCACTGACGAGATGTTTCGCTGTCAGCAACTGGGACTGACACTGCTCAATTTCCACCCCGGTAGCCATCTCCATAAAATAAACGAGCATGATAGCTTACTGCGTGTGGCAGAATCGATTAATATCGGGCTTTCGCAGATAAGTTCGGTGAAAGCGGTCATTGAAAATACGGCAGGGCAAGGCACTAACTTAGGCTATTCATTTGAACAACTAGCGACTATCATTGAACATGTCGATAATAAAAAACGGGTTGGGATCTGCCTTGATACCTGCCACGCTTTTGCGTCTGGTTATGATTTGCGTACTATAACGGACTGTGAAAACACCTTTAACACCTTTGCTGGTATCGTTGGTTTTGAATATTTAAGTGCCATGCATATTAATGACTGTAAGATCCCTTTTGCAAGCAGAGTGGATAGACACGCATCATTAGGTGCCGGCGAAATTGGCTGGACTTGTTTTCAATATATTATGCAAGATCCTCGTTTTGACAACATTCCACTGATATTAGAAACAACGGATCCCAACATTTGGGCAGAAGAGATCAAGCAATTAAAGGAATGGGCACAATAAAGCAATAAAAGCGCTCTTTTATGCTTCCCAAGTAAACAAACTGGCTTTACTATTATTAACAAAAATCCAACAGTATTAGGGGCTGTTGATCTTTCACATTGGCAGCCAAATCATTACACATGCTAATGCCAACATGCTTTCAAAGTTTATTTTTAATTTATCGTATCGTGTAGCTATCGCTCTAAAATGCTTTAGCCTTGCAA
>NZ_JAHNZV010000254.1 GCF_022267535.1 Psychromonas antarctica | reverse complement strand
TTTAAGGTCTTTGGCTAACTCATTTGCGAGTGCTTGCAGTTTTTCTTTATTCATTGTGTTACTCATTATAATGGCCTTTGATAAGGTTATAGATAATGAACGTTTACACAATTCTTTTTACACCCTCACAGAGGGAGTAACGACCATAAAAACAATCCTTATTCTTATACCTCTACCTTTAATAATAGCAATAGAGAAAAGTCTCTTGATATCGCAAATAATTTGATTGCGGGCACTCCTAATGCGACTCAAACCCCACAGCAACGCGCAATGACGCAAGCAGGATTAATAGCTGAACAACCACACCTAAGCGTACAACCTATAGCACAACAACCTCAAACCCAACAGTTTGTGCCACATGCTCAGCAAGGGATACAGCATTTAGCTCAACAAGCACAGCAACTCGTACAGCAAGATAAAAATAAAGAATTAATGCCATTTGCAATCAATGCACAATCTAATCATGAGCCAAACCACATGAACCAACACCAAACTACAGACAAACAAAAAGTTTTCATTGTTCATGGTCACGACGAAGTGCTTAGGTTACGAGTAGAAAATTTTATTCGTAAGCTTGGGTTGGAGCCAGTGATACTTGTGGACAAAGCAAATGGTGGTAACACTATCATTGAGAAGCTAATAAAGAATGGTGGCGTTGCATACGCGATTATTCTTTATACTCCATGCGACGAAGGTCGAAAAGCCAAAGATACTGATTTAAAAGCACGATCGCGCCAGAATGTGATTTTTGAGCATGGTTATTTCATTGCTAGATTAGGCAGAGATAAAGTTGCGGCGATTGTTGAGCCAAGTGTAGAAATCCAAAATGACATACAAGGTGTTGTCTACATAGGTACAAATGAAAATTGGGAAATGAAATTATTACAGGAACTCAAAGGGGCAAATATAAAGTTGACCCTGTAAATAATTCTGTGTAATTACCATTTTTACAGATGCTTTTTCAAGCGGTCTTCAAATTCTATTATAAACCGATTCATCGCAGCTCTCCAACTGTGGATCGGTTTTGACCATTTTTTCG
>NZ_JAHNZV010000253.1 GCF_022267535.1 Psychromonas antarctica | reverse complement strand
TGTCTCTTGTTGTATTATCCTTTGTCTAGTTAACAAGTATTTTACCACAATGAGACATCAACCTCTTTAAAATCATCGAGTTATTTGGGTTTTATTGTTTGTTTTGAATCCCGAAACTTGAGTTATTTAATAAATTCAGTTTACATCTCAGGTGACGATAACCTTACTTTTGCGGTTGTTAATAGTGAAAACTTCGCTACAGGTGTTGTTTGGAAAGGTAGCGTTGATACTGTTGATGTCCCAGCGCCTAGCATTGTTTTCGTTTTAGGTCTTGGCCTTCTCGCTTTCGGATTTAAACAGCGCAAAAACACCAACTTTTAACGGCATGCCTTTTATTGAAAGGTATGCATAAAATGGTTCCTAGATTGGAACCATTTTTGTAGTTTTACAACAACCCATAAGATTTCATCAATATTTCTGTCGACAGAAAATCACAGGAAACATCTGTGAATGACTTCTGCATCATCCATAATGTCCTTTTTTTGCTAATTGAGGACATAGGAAAGTAATGAGATGCTTATAAAATCAGATAAATCAGATAAATCAGTAGATATTTACGCTAAAACGGCGATCTTCGCACTTGGAATGGGTGTGCGAATCAAGTGATCAAATGCACTTAAACTCGCTTTTGAGCCCTCGCCCATAGCAATAATGATTTGCTTATAAGGGACGGTCGTTACGTCTCCTGCTGCAAATACACCTACGAGTGAAGTTTCACCTTTGGCGTTTACCTCAATTTCACCGCGAGGTGACAAGGCAACACCGCTGTTTTTTAAGAAATCACTGTTTGGCAGTAAGCCTATTTGTACAAAGATTCCCGCAAGCACTAGCTGCTTTTCTTCACCGGTCGCGCGAGAAATATAATTAAGGGCGGTTACGCGTGTACCATCGCCCAATACTTCTGTTGTTTGCGCCCCTCTAATAATATCTTGGATTCAAATAATAAGTGCATAACTTGAATAGGTAGAAAAAACGGTCAGCTGAATATATGCTAATCGCTTTTTCTCCGGCAAGAGATGCAACAATGAAAACATATAAACAACTGACCTATGAA
>NZ_JAHNZV010000252.1 GCF_022267535.1 Psychromonas antarctica | reverse complement strand
TTCTAATCACACTATTTAATGATTCAATCGCATTCGTCGTATAAATCACCTTACGGATATCTGCGGGGTAATCGAACAGCGTATTCAAGTTCTCCCAGTTAGCATGCCATGAACGACCGATTTGAGGGTATTTATCATCCCATTTATCACAGAAGCGCTCTAGCTCTGACTTGGCCTCTGATTCGGTGACTGATTGATATATACACTTCAGATCACTGGTTACTTGCTTGTAATCTTTCCAAGGAACAAACTTCAATGAGTTTCGCACCATATGGACGAGACAGAGCTGAATCTTTGCATCAGTAAACGTTGCATTAATCGCTTCAGGAAAACCTTTCAAGCCATCAACACAAGCTATTAGCATGTGTTTCATGCCTCTATTTTGAAGATCGGTCAGCACTGAAAGCCAGAATTTAGATCCCTCATTTTCAGAAATCCACATGCCTAATAATTCTTTATGGCCTTCAACATTAATGCCCAGCGCAAGGTAAATGGCTTTGTTGATCACGCGTTTATCCTGGCGTATTTTTAACACAATACAGTCTAAATAAACGATGGGGTATACAGCATCTAGCGGTCTATTTTGCCATTCAACAACTTGCTCGATAACTGAGTTTGTCACTTGAGAAACGAGGCCGGCAGAGATATCTGCACCATACATTTCTTGAAAAGCAGCGACAATGTCACGCGTACTCATTCCTTTGGCGTAGAGCGTTAGGATTTGTTCATCCATCCCTGTAATACGGGTTTGCCCTTTTTTGATGAGTTGTGGTTCAAAGCTAGCGTTGCGATCTCGAGGGGTTTGAAGCTCAATCTCGCCATGATCACCTTTAAGCGTTTTGGTTGAGTAACCATTACGGCTATTACCACTGTGGTTGCCAGAAGGCTTGTGTTTATCATACCCCAAGTGGAAGTCCATTTCGGATCTGAGCGCCGCCTCAACGGTTATCTTCGTTAGCATTGCACTCAATTGATTAAGATCATCCGGTGTTTTAAGGTCTTTGGCTAACTCATTTGCGAGTGCTTGCAGTTTTTCTTTATTCATTGTGTTACTCATTATAATGGCCTTTGATAAGGTTATAGATAATGAACGTTTACACAATTCTTTTTACACCCTC
>NZ_JAHNZV010000251.1 GCF_022267535.1 Psychromonas antarctica | reverse complement strand
ACTGATGTTACGCATTATCACTAAACTTTCATTTCGAAAACCGCTAAAGTAGAGCCATGAATAAAAATAAACAAATATTTGAGCTGTACATTGATTATCTTGTCACCTCATTCAGTTACACAACTGCAACGGGCTTATCTAATCTTTTAGATGGAGAGATTAGCCACGATCAAATTACTCGCTTTCTATCACATAAGCAGTTTAGCTCGGCAGATTTGTGGAAAAATGTAAAAAAGGAGGTTCGTGAAATAGAATCAGATGATGGCGTTTTAATCTTTGATGATACTGTTCAAGAGAAACCTTATTCTAGTGAAAATGAACTTATTAGCTGGCACTTTGATCATACTGTGGGCCGTTCTGTTAAAGGTATTAATTTACTGAATTGTATTTATCACTCGAATGAAGCAAGCCTTCCTGTTGCTTTTAAGCTAATAACAAAGCCTATTCAATACTGTGATATTAAAACAAGGAAAATAAAAAGGAAAAGTAATACGACGAAGAACGATGATTTAATTGCGATCCTCAAAGCATGCAAACAAAATCAATTAAAATGGCGCTATGTCTTAGCTGATAGCTGGTTTTCATCCATTGGTAATATGAAATTTATCCATGAGAAGATGAAAAAATATTTTGTACTGGCATTAAAAAGTAATCGCTTAATAGCACTTAGCAAAGAAGATAAATTACAAGGACGCTTTCAACGTATTGATTCATTAGATTGGTCAGACTCTCCGATTTGTGGTTGGGCAAAAGGAATGGATATTCCGATACTTTTGCACCGACAAATTTTTAAAAACAAAGATGGCAGTGAAGGGATATTATATTTGATCAGCAATGATATTGAACTAAATAAAGAGTCTATTGAAGAAATCTATCAAAAACGATGGAAAGTTGAAGTTTTTCACAAAAATATAAAATCTAATACGGGTCTTGCTAAATCACCTGCTAAAAAAGAGAAAACCCAAAGCAATCATATTTTCATGTCATTGCTTGCAACAGCAAAACTGGAAGGGTTAAGTGTAAAAAAAGGCTTAACCACATTTGGATTGAAAACAAAGCTTTATATAAAAGCTCAAAAAGAAGCACTTAAAGCCTGGAAGCAGATGCTGGCCGTAAGTGCGTAACATCAG
>NZ_JAHNZV010000250.1 GCF_022267535.1 Psychromonas antarctica | reverse complement strand
GGCGTTGGTATGACTTCCCACGTCAAGTTAAATATTACTTTTCCCTGCCCATTTATTTAGAGCCTATCGATTTTCTCTGTTAATAAGAGAATTAACGTACAGAATGAAGCAAGTAATTTCGTCGGTTGTCATGCTGGTATTCGTGGATTACTAACCGAGGTTAGCAGCGCCTACCTTACTTATTTCGTCGTGACACCTGTCTTCAGTCTATTTTCGTGGTTCAACGATAATCGTTTTCGTTGCCGTCCTAACGCCGTCGGTGATTGTGCCACTCCCGATGCTTGATCCCATACGCTAATTCAAAACTTTCATTCATGCCGGTAACCTTGCTAGTCGTAATCGTGTATCAACAGGGCTTAATACAACTTCTCTTGATATAGCCCAGATGTAAGCTGCCATTTCTCTGGCTATTGCTGTCACTACAACATTACGATGTTTACCTTTATGCATTAACCGTTGGTATCGTTTGCATAGCCTTAGCTGCGCTTGCCATGCGATATCAATGATCTGTTTCGGCAGTCCTTCCTGCCTTAATTGCATCTCTTTAGAGATATTGGCGTTGTATTTATAAGTATGTGCACCTTCGACCAGTAGTCTTCTTGCACGGCTGTTACCACATTTGGTAATAGCACCTAGTCGGCGTTTCCCGCCGCTTGAATGTTCACTCGGTACAAGCCCGAGATAACTCATTAATTTTCTTGGGTGATCAAATCGCGTTAAATCCCCCAGTTCAGCAATAACACCTGTTGCCACTAGTAACCGAACTCCACGCATTGCTTGTAATGCCTTAACTACTGGATAGTAACGCCAGTTTTGTACACTGTGTGTTAATTCATTATCAAGTCGCTTTAACCTTTTCAAACGTTCAGTGATTGTTGAAACGGCTTCTTGCAGTACTATTTGCTGACAAGGATGCGGTAAGACTAATTCAGCAAGCCATCTTAAATGTTGTAATGACCAATTATCTTTCACTGTTGCATTGATGTTGTTGCGTAGCAGTAATGCTTTAAGCTGATACTTTGCATCTTTAAGATCCTTCATTGCAGTTTCTCGCGCTCTAGACAGATCACGTACCGCTTCATCTTCAGGCTCAGGAACATAAATGGCAGTTAAATCTTCAGATTTGAGTAGTTTGGCGAGTTTTAACG
>NZ_JAHNZV010000025.1 GCF_022267535.1 Psychromonas antarctica | reverse complement strand
AATGTGTTATCAATTTTAAGGTTTGTTTGGCTAAGTAAGTCAGCGGTTAATGATGGTAAGTTCAAGGTCTTTGTGGCAGAATTCATTCGATGTCTCTTGTTGTATTATCCTTTGTCTAGTTAACAAGCATTTTACCACAATGAGACATCAACCTCTTTAAAATCATCGAGTTATTTGGGTTTTATTGTTTGTTTTGAATCCCGAAACTTGAGTTTTAATATGTTAATTTTTTCTCTGTGTAGCGCGTAGCGCCTCTGTTAATGAATGCGAACCGAAACACAGTTTCGCAGTCGCATGAAGTGTGCGTGGTAGTCATTTTAATCTTTTTACAAAAAACAACCTGAGTCATCTACATAAGCATGTAAAATAATTCTTTTATAGCGGATTATTTATTTGCCTAGTCTCTAACCTAATGTTACTTCGAGATGAAATATCAGCATCTTAAGGTAACATTAGCATAAATTAGGCCTTATATTCAGGGTAATCAGTCAACCCTTTTTCATCGCCAGCAAACAGTGTATTGGCATCGTGAATTGCTAGTGGATAGCCATTTTTCATACGATTGGGTAGATCTGGATTAGCGACGAATGGACGGCCAAAACCAATCATATCCGCTAGGCCATCACTAATCGCCTGTTCTGCTTTCTCGGCATTATAGCGACCCGCATAAATCAGAATGCCCTGATAGGCTGCACGCAATGCTTGTTTGAATGCGTGCGGCGTATCCGGTGCATCATCCCAATCCACTTCTGCAATATGCAGATATACAATATTATACGTATTTAGTAATGCCGCAGCGGCTATATATGTTTCAACTGGCGTTGCATCAACCGTGCCGTTTAAAGAGGTAAGCGGTGCAAGTCGCACACCTACACGTTCAGCGCCTATCGCATCAACCATGGCAGCAACAACCTCTCCCAAGAAACGTAAACGATTTTCGATAGATCCACCATATTGATCGCTACGATTGTTGGCTTCAGAATCAATAAATTGGTTGATCAAATAACCATTGGCAGCATGTAATTCTATGCCATCAAAACCAGCCTCAATGGCATTGAGAGCGGCCTGACGATATTCTTCCACGACTTGTTTTATGTCGGATAGGGTCATTGCTCGTGGCGCTACAACATCTACAAACCCGGGCCCTTTGGAACCATCATCAATAAACACTTTTACATTTTCAGCTTTAATAGCAGATGAAGAGATGGGTTGTTCACCACCAGTATTTTTAGGATGAGAGACACGTCCAACATGCCAAAGTTGCGCAAATATGGCTCCGCCTTTTGCGTGAACAGCCTGTGTTATTTTCTTCCAGCTAGTGATTTGCTCAGGGGTATAAATACCCGGTGTCCAAGCATAACCTTGACCCAACGCTGATATCTGCGTTCCTTCCGTGACAATAAGACCCGCAGACGCACGCTGGGTATAGTACTCTGCCATTATTGGATTGGCTAGATTGCCCGGTTGACATGCACGGGAGCGTGTCATTGGTGGCATTACGATACGGTTTTTAAGTGAGATATTACCCACTTGCAACGGTTTAAATAGTAAGTTTGTCATTATCTATCTCCTTGGAGAATGAGTTTGTTAGATTGCTCAATCTGTTGTTTTTCAGAATATCTAATTCACAGATCCATTTTAGATTTGCATGCACGGTTTCAACCACACCTTATTAGCTGAAGTTACAAATCCAAAACTGTTCATAATATTGTAAGAGGAGCACTTTGCTTCTGTGAGGTAAATATACGCCAATCTAATGTATACTATAAATTATCATTAATTATGATTGTAATAATTTTATGTTATCAAAAGGATCGTTACCATGCTTAATCCAGTTTGGTTGAATACATTTAAAACATTGATAGACGTTGGCCACTTTACGCAAACGGCTGAAAAGTTGTACATGACCCAGCCAGGTGTGAGCCAGCATATAAAAAAGTTAGAAGATGCCTGTAATCATTCTCTTATTAAGCGAGAAAATAAAGGCTTTGAAATTACTGAGCAGGGTAAAATTGTTTATGAATACGCACTAAAAACAGCGAAAGATGAAGCGAGTTTGATTGATAAATTAAGTTTTGATAATCCCTATTCAGGCCAATGTATTTTGTCTTGTTCAGGTTCTTTGGCATTATTGCTGTATCCTGAGCTATTGTCGTTACAACAGCAATATCCTGATTTAAATATTCATCTTGAAGCCGCACCCAATAAGAAAATTTTGCATGATGTGTTATCGGGTACTGTTGACTTAGGCATTGTCACACACCTTCCAAATAGCAACCTCTATCAAAGTGAAATCATTGCACAAGAAGCATTATGTTTGCTGTTGCCAAGGCAGTATGAGAATAAAAAAATCACCGCCGAATTACTGTTTAACTGTGGCTTAATCGATCATCCCGATGCAATGCATTATTTGTCTCTTTATTTTGATTTATGCGGCGAAAAAGAATTAGCAAACCTAAATTTAGATGAACTCCCAAAATCTGGCTACATTAACCAGCTCAATCAAATATTATTGCCAGTGGCTAAAGGGCTTGGCTTTACAGTGCTTCCCGAGAGTGCCGTAGAAAACTTCCCCAAAAGAGAGTCTCTTTATATTGGGGAAACCGCAAAAAAAGTGAAAGAAACTTTATATTTAGTACAAAAACGCAACCGCAATTTAGCACATCGTTACCAAACTATTAGCGCGTTATTACGTCGTGTTCTTTCAGCTGATAAAACCTGTGATTAGATTACAAATAATACACATCCCCACGTAAACAGTCGAAATAAAAGAGTCTCTTAGGTCGATTGATTAACTTTTATGTAAGCACCAATCAACACCCGCGCTTAGATTTCCTCTTGTAAACTTGTTGTGTTAGCACGGATGCACTAACCCTAAGCCATCGGTGTGCTTTAACAGCGTTTCACAACAACCCTTTTAATTTAGCCAAGCTATAGGCATTTAATGTGGTCGCATCTTTTATTACCTCAGTGCGTAACATTTCTTCGAATTTTTCAATAGTGACTTTTTTTGTCAGCAAATCTTCTTCTTCAGGATCTAAATCGTTTGCCCCCTGCTCTAAATCTGTAGCCAAATAAATGTGATACCCTTGGCTTGAATGGCCACAAGCTAGGAATTGATATCCAACATACACCATGTTACTAGATATTAACCCAGTTTCTTCACGCAGTTCTCTCTTTGCCGCATCTACATATTGAGATTCGAGATCACCTTCTAATGAACCTTGTGGTAATTCCCAATATCGACCTTTTACAGGGTATCGATATTGCTCAACTAGATAAATATGATTGTCCTGAACAGGCACAATGACAACAAAATCCACCTTATCTAATACGCTATAAATACCTTCAGCCCCACTAGGCCTAATAATTTTATCTTCTCGAATAGTCATCCATTTGTTTTGATATACTATTTTACTATTTAATTGTTTAATTTCAGACACCTAAGTTTCCTATTAATGGTAATGCAGGAGTAACACTAATGCTTTCTGGTGATTACTGTTTTTTGAGGAGTTTTGCTGCCATTTTTATCATTCTACGCTTCGGGCGCAAGACTCAACAACGATAGCGCGTTAAGACTTACTCTTCAGGGACTATCCCCACCAATATTACATTGATGCTATATGAGATTGATTGACATCTATTTTAAACCTTGCGATTTACATAATGTTTCATATGCACGTTGGATATACTGGGTTTTTTCTTTTGTCAGCTGCATCATCTCTTTTGGTAAACCTTTTGATGCAAATTTATCAGGGTGATATTGACTCATCAGTTTTCGATATGCACGTTTAACTTCTTTATCCGAGGCTTTATTCTTAATACCAAGGATTTTATAAGAGTCATCTTCACTTTCTTCTTGTTGATTTTCTTGATGAAAATGATGTTGTCCTGCAATCATACGCAATAAACGATTTAATTCAAAAGATGAAAAACCTAAGTGTTCAGCAATGTTATATAAGGTCTCTCTTTTCTCACTATGAATCAGTCCATCTGTATAGGCCATCTTTATTTGGATACCCAAAAACATCTGCAGAACATTCCTATCCTCGCCAGCCATGTGTACAAATTCGGATAATGTTTGCAGCAGTGAAAAATCTTTATCCTTACCGGCAGAAAAAGCACTATGAGCCTGCATGCGGTGCTTTGTGGTTTGCAGAGAATTTAACAAACAGCTATCATTCGCGACGGCAAAAGTGCTTACAACTTGCATACGATGCTTTGCTGTTTGTAAGGCGTTCAACAAATTATACTCACAGTCTATAGAGGTCTGCCCCTGAAGCGGCATTTGATCAAGATAAACATTTGCAACCTGAATATCAGCTGGTGTTACTTGATCTTTTGTTTTAGCAATATGTCCCATCACCGAGAATGTACTATAAAAAAAGCATTCTTGCCTTTCCTGATGACTTAAAGTATTTATGCATAACACACTATTTTCATTAAAATAATTAACAACGGCACGATCAAAAATATGTCCGAAGAAAATGCCCAAGAGTATGGCAAATGGATTGCCATCAATAAGCATAAACCCCAAAAAGGTAGCAAATGTTTTGCCCCAAAAGCATATCATCGTAAAACCTTATTAAAAGAGCAGTGACAGTTACCACTCTCTATCCTAGCTTAAAAATCACCATATTATATAATATAAATCATTTTAACAAACTATTCACGAACAAAACATTGAAATAGTCCTGCGAATATCAGTAAAGATGGCACTTATGCCCTTTTTATATGTGCATTGAGCGACTTATTTATAGATAACCTCAGTTCGGAAATAGGGACTAAAAGCCCCACAAAGTGAGGCTAAATATTATTATTTCATCAACATTAAACAGTCACTTATTAAACCTGATAACGAAACCATAGTATAAATAATCTAATTTTGAATCATAAAAATTAAATTTAAAGAAAGTTTGGTAGTAATACTGGTTTTTCATGCATTATAAATATTGGTGCTTACCGGTATGACTAGCAAACTCTGCTAATGCCTCTAAAAAGCCAACTGCGCCTTGATATTCTTTGCCAAAACTACTCGCGAGCGATATCCACGTCTCGCTATCTAAGCCGAGTTTGGATAATAGTTGAGGATGTTGCATTGAAATAGCACCGCGTTTGCCATCTCGAATAATCCGTTCACTCCTGTCAACTAATCCGAGATAATCCAATAATGAGAATGGTATGCCTTGCGGGTTTCCTTCATGTTCATCACCCACAAAACCAAATAAGGGTTTTTTATTAAAATGGTATGCCAATGGTTTTTCTGTTGCTGGACAACACCATGGATACGATCATAAGAAGAGGTATATTCAGAGGTTTCGACACTATCACTCATTTTGGTGCGAACAGGGTTTAAGTCAACATAGGCCATACACGTTAGCAAAACGTCTTCATCCAATAGCGCTTGAGATAAAGCGACCTTCCCACTATTTTGTCAGGAACAAAATAGAACAGGTTTTGAGTAAAGCCGACACCACCACTCGCAGACTTCTTTATGATTGATTTTGTTGTTAGCGTATTCATCGATATGAAGCACAAGATGGTAATGATTCGACATAATGGCATAGGCACAAATATCGATATTAAATACTGAAGCAAGATAATGCATTCGTTCAACCACCCACTGCCGGCGATGCTCTAAGGATTTTTCTGTGTATTTATCCTCACCACATAAATAAGCACGACGCACGCAACGTGAAATAAAATGGTAATAAGGGGTATCCGATAGCGATACTTGCGATTGACGAGATTGAGTCATAACAAACCACCTCCCAACATGCAAAACCGCATCACTAAAAGATATAAGGGTAATTATCATTAATCAAAATCATTGGGTGTCCAGAACTTTTTCCAAGGAATATGTACTTGCGCCCGTTTAAATATATTTTCGAGGCGATAAAGCGGAAGAGCATCTTGGTATTTACTGACTGCAATATATGCGAGCGCACCGGCTGTTGCATTGCTTTTAGGGAAGGCTTACTTTGGCATTTCCGCTTGATGAATTCCTTGTTCACAACAACGGCAGTTATATTTAAAGCGGATATGGCGAATAACCCGTACTTTTGCAGGAATAATTTCTAACTGTTCAGAGACGTCTTCACCAATTAGATGTAAAGGTTGAACATCATGTGGACATACTTTATCTGATTCAGCTAAATCGTAGACAATCTCTACACGTGGTAGGTGTGCTGGTAATGGTGCACGACCACGTTTCTTCTTTTTCGTTGGTTTCTTTGTTTCTGTTTCTGTTTCGCTTTCATCTTCAATTAAGCCATCGTCTTCAATCGGCTCTTCTGCGATAATTTTTTCTGCTTCATCAAATAACTCTCCCTGCTGAGCGCTTTGTTTTTCACTACTTGATGCAAACCTTTGGTGGCGAGCCAGTTTTAACTGCTCAAGCAGCGTACTGATTTGAGCTTCTTTTTCTGCGATTAACAGGGCTTGCGTTGAGATTAATTTCTCTTTTTCTTGCAGCAGAGATTGCGCCTCAAGCAGTAATTCTTGAAGCGTTTTCATATCGGTTGATGGTTGATGGTTGATGGTTGATGGTTGATGGTTGATGGTTGATGGTTGATGGTTGATGGTTGATGGTTGATGGTTGATGGTTGATGGTTGATGGTTGATGGTTGATGGTTGATGGTTGATTTCCTGTCTTTTTCATGGCGTATATTATACCAAAAACAGTCTAATAAAACACTATAAAACCGTGCTGTAACGTAAGGTTTTATGGGGTTTCATCGCAAAAATATCGATACCATCAAGTAACCAATTTAACTGCTGCCCATTGACAGTAAATACTGTATTTTGATGCTTTCTGGGCCACTTAAATTGCGCTTTATCAAGTGCCTTTAACCATAAAATAAAGCCAGTTTTATCCCACACGAGTATCTTGATTTTATTGCGCCGTTTATTAGTGAAGACAAACAGTTGCGAAGAAAATGGATCAAGACAAAGGACTTCTTCAACGATCATTGAAAGCCCATTAATTGCTTTGCGGAAATCAACAGGATCACGACAGAGGTATATTTTTTCGATTGAATTAGCGGGTCTGATCATAATTGGCTCACACTTTTGAATAACGAAACCAGATCTATGTCTGCAAGCTCAACAATCACACCATTACATAGCGTGACTCTGCATGAAGAGCTGAGTTGTTCCGCACCTAAGGGGGGGATTGTTATTGGCATCAACGTATTATTTATTATTGCAGGTAATACTCCTTTTTTTATAAGCGCAGAGCGTGCGTTATAAAAAGACTTCAATGCAAGGTTATGTTGCTTTGCATAGGCTGACATTGATAAGTTTTGCTCAGATGCTTGGTTAATATGATCAAGCCAACCTTGTTGTATTTTGGTCAGAGGTTTTATGTGCATAACGATATCCTGTAAGTAAAAAGGGTATCGTGGCAGTTAAATAAAAGCTTTAATAGGTGGGGTTATAGAGCGCTTACAGAAATAATAAATATTTCGCAACTGCAAAGGAGTTTCGACAGAGCATTGATGCCTTTTTTGACGATACGTTGCCCCAAATGGGACATGCTTTAACAAGTAGAATCAATGATAACTTTCAGTCCTTCATTTTACATCTTTAAGTAGGATGGGTATACATGTACCTCTAATTTCCTAAAGCGTCCTTTATCTCTCACTTTCTTGCTAGCGAGTGGGTTTGCAAGCTTTGCCGGGAAAACAAAAAAGCCCCACAAAGTGAGGCTAAATATTATTATTTGAATCAATCTTAAACAATCACTTATTCAACCTGATAATTCTGCAGGTGAGTAGATAATTTCACCCCTTGTAGTTTTAGCTGATTGACACGCTGTAAATAAGCAGCGCCTTTTAGTAGATGTAAGGCAATATCAACCGCTTTTCGTTGTTGGTAATCTTCTAAATAACTGCCTTTTACCCAACTGTTAAATGCACCTAAACTTGGGCCGGCCCATATTTGATAATCCATTTCCCGTCCTTTTTCGCCGACATTTGACCAACGAGAAGAAAGCCCTAAGTACCAACGAAATATCAGTGCCATTTTACGTTTTGGGTTATCTTTGGCGCGCGCCAACATCTGTGGATCACGCTCATGGAAAAAGGAAATAGTCGTCGCCCAAACATCATCTAAGTTCTGACGGAATATTTGTTTCTCGATTCTTTCTCGTTCGATAAGAGGAATTGCGTCAATAGAATCATATTTGCTATACAACTCGTAGAGTTTATTGGCCCGCATTGCAAACATAGAGCCACGTTTTACTACTTGCAATTTCACCCCCATCTCAAACATGTCAGCGGCAGGCGCCATGGTCACATCGGCCATCTCTACATTGGCAAGCAGTTGGCGAGTATGATCTGACGCCCCTGCTTCCACGCAGGCTTGATTGACAGATCCTAAAACAATATAAGCAGCGCCCATATTAAACGCTGCCAATGCGGCTTGCGGCGTACCAATCCCACCGCCCGCACCCACGCGTAGCGCGGTTGGATAGTTATATTGAGCTTGTAACTGATCGCGCAGGGTAATAATAGTCGGCAGCAAGGTTAAAAATGGACGGTTATCAGTATGTCCGCCAGAGTCTGCCTCGGCGGTAATATCATCTGCCATCGGCACCTGTTGCGATAGTTTTGCCTGTAAAGGGGTTATTTTGCCGTGTGCTAATAGTATATCCACCAGCTTCTGTGGCGCGGGAGACATAAATTTACTAGCAACTTCACTACGCGAAATTTTAGCAATTACTTTATTACCAATATGCACGCTACCATCGCTATTTTCTGATAAGCCAGCTAAGCGATAATAAACAATATGCTCGGTAAGCCCTAAATAAGCAGAGGCTTCAACGGTATCTACACCCAGTTTTAAAAAGATATCAACGGCGCCAGACTCTAAGGCTTCTTCACTGGGCGCATGGATAAGATTCACTGCAAATGGGCCATTGGGCAGTTCTGCTTGAATGCGTTTAATCGAAGCTTCTATCTCATCGGGTACTAAACCTGCCGCACCAAATGAACAAAGTAACCCCGCTTTACCCAATGCTACCACCAGCTCAACGGATGCAATGCCATTAGCCATGGCGCCACCGTGATAAGCGTATTTAACGTTATGCTGCGCAATAAAATCAGGATCACCAAAATCATCAGCATTAACAGCGGGTGCAAATGCGATTACCGGATGCTCTCCTGGACTGCTAAGTTGCTGTGAGATACCAATTTCGTCACCATTTTGTGCGATATAAAGCGGCTGATTGATCGCCATCAGCGATTCTTTGAGAGCGGTTTCAGCACACGCCATATTGGCTGAATCAACTTTCCATCCCCAATTAATCGGGCTTTTCTGATTAACACTTAATACTGACATCTGTTTTCCTAACTTATGCTTTAATCTACTATTCGTCTTATGCTTCGACGATGCTTAATACAATATCTTTTACTTGATAAATACGCAGTCCATCTTTACATAGATTAGCATCTCCAACTAAACGCACTTCATTATCAGTACGGATAACCGCGGTGATATGCACATCTAAACTCATTTTTTTATTGAGCGGGCTAATTTGTCCACGATATTTCCAATTAAGATGCGTTAATGACGAGATAAAACGCGGACTACGGAATTGCGCACCCAAGTCATTTTTTAATGCATAAGTTTGTAACAATTCAATAATGGCTTGCACACCCAATGAACCGGGCATGACGGGATCTTGATGAAAATGATAACGGAAGAACCAATCACTCGCATCCACATTACGTTCACCGTAGATATAGCCGAGTTCAGCACTACCACCGCCTTCAACAATAGAAACATTATCGACAAAGTTTAACTGACCACCCGTTAAACGATAATAAGGCTTATCGGCCTGTTCTTTAAAAAATGGCAGTTGTTTATCTTTAAGATCAAACTGTTCAATATCGCTAACCGGGGTATTATTTTCTTTAAACCAGGCCTGACTAATTTTACCATTATCAATACCAAGCTGATTGGTTAATGATTCCGCGCTGAAATAACCAAAGACCGCGGTACCTTTATAAAATATTTCTCCCTCAACCAGCAACTCAAAGGTAAAACTCTGAATAATTGCGCCACCTGCCATGCTTGTACTGAGTAATACTGATTTATTCACAATCGTTTTACCACGCAAATCAATCTGCTTTAAAAGTTCACCACTACCATCGAGGTTACGGAAGAAGAGATCTTTTTGTGGATATTTTAATGTTGTCCCCATATAGCCCGACAGAAAACCATTTGGCTGTAGAGCTATTTCCATAATCAGCGCATAAGGCATCCAGTTCGGATGACTGTTTTTGCTAAAATACCAAGCATCTTCTGGCACAACATATTCAGCTATACAACTGGCTGGCTTTTTAAAGTCTAAGCGTGTGCCCTGCACATCTATAACTTGCGTCACCAACTGCAAATCACCACAAGGTGTACGCGGAGGAATGCGTCCAGCATAGACATCGAAATCAGGACCGAAACATTTAGATATATCCCCAGTCGCAAATTCAAATAGGTGCCAAGGTGTAAAGGGAACAGTATCAGGTACACGGTTTTGTCCGACTCGCGCCGGAGCACTAAAGTGTTTAATCGGCACAACGCCTTTTGTACACGCCGCATTTAAATCTGATTCGACACGCATAAGAGGCCGTTCGGGGTATTTAAAGGGCAATACACCGCGTTCATCAATAGTTTGTAAACCATAGAGTTGCTGAATGGTCAGAGGATCAATCGAATTTGCATGCTTTTCAAGCTCAGTTAATGCACAATCCACTGATACACTGATGGCCTTTTTTGCCAAGATAACATTATTTGGCAAGGTAACCGGATAAGGCGAGTGTTGATCTTGTTCTTTAATCTCAACACATAAGTTTTTGAAATCAACGACCACTTTGCCATCTAATAAAATATCGATATTGGCTTTAATAAAAGGCCGCGGCAACATGCCTATCTCGGTCACTTCCATACGATAGGTCAATGTATTGCTCTGTGGTAAAACTTGTCCACGACAACGTACAGTTTGAGACTCACCTTGCATCGGTTGGAAGCGCGCATTATCGACATTAATATTCATTCCTAGCCAAAGCATATAGAACATTGCCATCTGTCCACAACCTTCGCTCATCAAGGAACCCGCCATCACTTGATCATCTTTGAAGTGGCATGGAAAATACCAATGTTCTGGCGCGAGATCTTTCTGTCCTTCTAATATGCCCAATCCCCAATGCCCCCCCTGAGGATCGATTTTGGTAATGCGCTCAATCATCAAGAACTTTTGGGATGAAAATTTTAAAGACGGGTTGCGTCCTTGCTGTTTATATTCATCACCAAAGCAACCACTGATATCTCCATTAACTAGCTTAAGCATCTCTGCATAACCATATTGATGACGAGAGTTGTAGATAAGCGGTTCAAAGTGAGATTTCTTAGCCTCTTTAAACTGTGCTCTGTCGTGATCGTTATGGATCACACCTTTCCCTTCCGCTAATTCCTGATCCGTAAAGAAACCAGCACAGCCATTACGCATAATAAGCACTTTTTTATCACCGACATAACAGTCATAGTGGAAGAAAAATAGCAATTGTTCGCCATTTTTGGCATAGGAATCGATATGGATTTCATAACGCAGCGTTTCACCACCAAAGGCCATCTCTTCAAGAAAGGTTAATTCACAATCAAGTAGACGGTAAACACGCTCACTTTGATTCTGCAGGTCAATACCAATATAAGAAATTAGCATTAAATCACATTGTCCCGATTCAACTGAGACACACCAAGGGATCTGACCATCAATTAAAAATGGCGCATCAAGTGGAATATCGTATTCAGTTACCATCAAGGATTTTCGATATTCATTAAGCGCGGCATCAAGCGCTGTAACACGCGAAACAAGCAGATAATCTGTGGTTGGCAGACGCACACGGCGTCGGTAACTATCGATAACCTGATAATCGCTACCAAATACATTACTGATCTTACCTTCTGCAAATTCGACTAGCTCCGCCGTATCATAAATAACCTGTTTAGGCTGATTAAAGCGTTCCACTAGCTGTAATGGCGGATAATCATATTCACTGTTTTTTGTGTTATTGATAACAGTCGCTGTCACTTTAGATTTTATTTCAGTAATAGGTTGCACTGACCTTTTTGTGAGCAACTCAACCTGTAACTGGATAAGTTTTGCAATCTGTTGCCCCGCGACCTGACGTGCACGGATAAATGCTTGATGGGTTTTATTTTGCTGAAAAATATCGCAATGTGCATTGCTGTGCATATCAACTCCAGAAGCGTGCTGATCAATAATGGCGGCCGTCTGTTTAATGTCATTCGTTAATAATTTAACAGGTTTATCACGGCTTAAGGAAGGCAGTACCACTCGATTTTTCACCGCCGGTAATGCTTTAGCAGTCACTTGTCGTCGCATCTCTTTAAAAAGTGGATTTTCTTTATGCGCTAAAATAGCCGATTTTATTTGCGGGCCGCCCAAGGTAATTGATTTTATTAATGAAAACGGCTGTTTAGCCGCATCTTGACTCGCGCTTTGATGCGCTGTTTTAGTTGATGACAAAATCAAATGTGCGCAACTAAAATCTTGTCCCAAACCGTTAATTGCTGTGTGCGTATTTGCTTTAGAAGCATCGAGTAATAAGGCAGATTTGATAATACTAACCATTCCTGACGCATTGAATAAATGGCCGACCTGACGCTTAATACTGTCAATTTTACTGTGCGGATATAACTTTGAGAAGGCTTGTTTTTCCACTTGGTTATTGTCACCAAAACCACTAGCGAATGCTTCTACAACGCTGATCTCGGATGGATTAATTGCAGCTAATGTACAGGCCTTATCACTCGCCAATTTTATCGCATCAATATCACAACCGTTGGCAAAGCTAAGCGCATCGATAGTGGCATAGACTTTATCCGCCTCAGCTTGATCCTTTGTTTTGAGTACAAAGGCGCCTGCGCCTTCCCCAACTAACCAGTGCGTTGCATCCAATAAATTATCAGGGTGAGTGGCCTCTTCTGAAACGGCGCCATAGTGTTGGCGTAAACTTATGTTTTCAAACGATCCGGCTAAGTCGACACTCGCTATAAGCACGGCATCAATCTTTGATGTTTGAAATAGATTTTCGGCAATTTCTACGCTGCGATAAACAGAATTCTCTTCACTGGAAACGGTAAAAGCGGGACCAGAAAAATCCCATAGTGCAGCGATGCGTGACGCCATAATATTGCCAATAAAACTAGTATATTGATTAAGCTGCGCAGGAGCTGCAATGCTCTGCTTGGCAATCTCAGTTAATTCTTCCTGCTGTTGTGCAGTTAAGACAATGCCTTGCTCATTAAGGGTTTGTGTTATCTGCGTGGTTAAATTAACCCGTCCACGATATTGATGAAGATCTAACTCCATTCCCATTGCCACCAGTACAGCTACATTAGCCCCTTCTAAAAGCCCTGCATCTTTTATCGCATTATCAGCGACTTTAAGCATTAGCAGCTGTTGTGGTATAAGTCTGTCTTGGTTGTTAGGTGGTACTTTAAAGCGCATAAAATCAATATCAAAGCTTTCCACATAACCACCACGAGGAGCTTTATTAAGTGCTAAATTTTGTAAAATCGATTGGTCCTGCTCAATTCCTTTCCAACGTTCTTGTGGTAATTCACAAAAAGTATTTTGCTTTGTTTCAATTAGATTTTTAAATTCACTGAGGTTTCGACATGAGCCGACTAAACAATCCATACCAACAATGGCCAGTGGCTGACGAGCTTTAACCGACTCACTATTGTTGCTAATTGGCGTATTACCCGGCTGTAGAATAAGGTGTGCATTACTACCACCAAAACCAAACACACTGACTCCCGCTGTGGGTATTTTGTTCTTATTAGCAGGCCAATCTATTGTTTCGGTAGGCATTTGTGCCGCACTTAAATAGCCCATCTTGGTTTGAATTGGTTTTTCTAAACCGATAGTCGCTGGAATTTTTTGAGTGTTTAATGCGCAAATAGCTTTGCTCATACCCGCCATTCCAGCAGCCGTTAGTAGATGTCCTAAGTTGGATTTCACTGAGCCTATCAATGGCTTATTGCCGTAGGGGCTAAAAAAGGTTTCCATCGAACTAAGCTCAACGCGATCGCCCTTTGGCGTACCGGTTGCATGACACTCAATATAATCTACATCGCAAGGACTCACTTGTGCATCGTCGTAAGCAAGTTGATAGGCAAGCAGTTGTCCCTTACTGTTAGGACTCAATACAAACTCGCCTTTACCGTCATTTGATAACGCGCCACCTTTAATAATGGCGTGAATTTTATCTCCATCTCGCAGCGCATCACTATGACGCTTTAATAACATCATTCCCGCACCTTGGGCAGCAAACAATCCTTGCGAGTTCTGATCAAAAGGCGCTTGTTTATTATTGGCAGGACAAGCTTGGAAAATCGAGAACCCCATATTAACAAACAGAGAATCCGCAGCTGACACCGCGCCCGCCAGCATCATATCGGCTTTACCTGTATACAGATAATCACAAGCCAGTTTAATGCTGTAACAAGAAGATGCACACGCTGCATCCAGTGAAAAATGGCTACCGCCTAGCCCCGCCGCTTTTGCCAATAATGCAGAAGGATAACCTGCAATCAAGCCACAGTCGGGATCAATATCAGCAGCTTCAGTGAAATTATTTAACTGAAAAGTTTTGCCAGTAAGCAGTCTAAGCGCATCTTCTACAATATGATGGTAGTAGGGTAAAAACAGATGATTAGATGACATAGTTGGAAAGGAAAGATTACCGAGGATCAATCCACACTTATTCAATTTTTCACTGCCCCAATAGCCTCCCTCTTTAAGCGCCTGTTCAGTCACATACAAGCTCCACTGATTAAGACTATCTAGACGGTTAAGGTAATCAGCCTCTAATCCTTGCGCAGCAAAAGAAGCAGGATTAAATTCAAAATTACGAATATAGCCGCCAGAGAGGCAATAGAATTTATCTGTATCGCCTTTTTTGCCATAATATTTATCAGGATCAACGCCTAACTCAGTCGCACTAATTGCTTCTCTATTATCTTTTTTATCTAGCAACTGCTGCCAAAACTGCTCTGGCTGACTTGAACCGGGAAATAGATTCGCGATACCGACTATTGCAATATTTTCCATAAATTCTCTCTTTACAACGCGTTAACGTTTTTGATTCTTTCGCAACCACCGCTCTTTATCGAGCGGTTAACTTGCTCTGATTAACGGGTTGAATAATCGTTCCGTTAAAAAAACTGTGTAAATCTGCACTAATTCCGAAGCTAACCAATTTGGCTAATGCCCGTATAAAAGTATATTGATCGCTGCTACCTTTGGCATTCATAGCCACACAAAGATGCGCTCCAGCCAGATCACTATCATTTAATATTTTATCTGCCCAAACCGACAGTACGCGCCCCGCTCCCATTTCAATAAATACTGAAGCCTTCTTCGCTAACGCGTTAATAAGACGAGGGAAATCAACCGGATCGCATAAGCATTTGGCGATACTCACCGCAATTGCTTTTTGATTAAAAGGCACCGGTAGATAACAGCTGCTTGAATAACATTTGCTTTCAATTCGTGTCGCCAGTTCTATATTGTACAAATCAACCATCGGCTGGTAGTGCTGATAAGCCGGAGCACAGTGAATAGCATTAGCGACATTAAGCGGCATAACACGCACGCCCAATCGTGCAATAACGGCTAAACAATCCGCAGGATAACCAGCAATCACGAGACTTTCTGCGGTATTAATAATAGTGATATAAACGCGCTTATTATCAGCAATCACCGCTTTAACGGCTTGTAAGGTACTTTTAACGTGATAGGACTGCCAAATCTGCATCTCGCCACCTTCAACGGTCGAGGGTAAATTCCACAATGCTCTAATGGTCTGTAGTTCACCTGCCAACTGTTTATTAAAAGTCTCAGAAGTAGCTAAACGAGCACTCATTACCCCAGGGGTTTTCCAACATCCTAATGCAGTGAACATGCTCACTTCACCCATGCTGTAACCGCCAGCAACATTAGCCTTGATATGAATAACTTGCTCTACAATTTTAGTTAATACGCAAGCATAACCAACACCGCATTCCGCCATAGTCGCAAGATCTTTACGTAGTATTAAATCCAACTGCTTAAGATCTTTGGATTGCAATGCAACGACAGAGCGCGGAGTTAATAATTTATCTTTTAAAGTGCTACCAAGATCCGTTGATAACGCCATTACACTGGGATAGATATCAGGAAATAAGTGGAAAAGATCGCGCCCCAGCCCTAAATAGCCAGCGCCAATACCGGGATATAAAAATCCAATATTATTTGGATCTGCAATCGGTGCTACGCAAAAATAACTACCGCGTGGCGTTTTCCAATCGCTTTGTTGTGCAAATGCGCGTTGCACACCTGTTACCGCCGATTCAACCTCTTTCACCAACTGTTCAGGTGACTGCGCAATAAGCACGGTACAATAGCTTGAACTCGGTTTTTTAATAGAGGCCAAATAGAGATCTTTCGCTAATTTCTTAAACTGCTTATTGCGCGCGTTACCAAGTAAGACATCTAACTGAGAGAGCACGTCACTTAACTTAGAAAGTAATTCGCTCTGTGTCTCTCCCTTAATAATAAATAGCGACAGATCCGATTGGGCTAAATAGCCATTATGGTGTATCTGTTGGTCATTATTTTCTTGCAAAATAAGATGGCTATAATGGTTTTGTGATACACAGCTATAAGCAGCATAACAAGGCTCCCCATTAGATTGAGGGAAAAGAGGCACGGCGTTTGCAAGTAGATAAAAAGGGGATTTTTGCCATTTTTCAAGCTGTATTGGTGACTGCCAATCATTAATAGCAGGACGGTATCTCTGCTGTAAAGACAAAGTACAATGCAATAACCCAAGCAGTTCTGACAAGGCACGGTTTTCACCAAACACGGCTTTACTGCAACCTATTGCACTATTGAGTCTGCAATCATTTTGATAAGCTCGCAGTAACCCATTTTCTTCTAATGTTTTTAAATTTTTATCAGCGCAAGCAGACACCTCAAGCAAACTTATCTGTTCGCTGCTTATTTCAGCTTCTGTCATCGCCTGATTGATTATTGCATCAAAAGGTTGGCTGGTATCGCCACTTATAGCGCTGTTTATGCTGGCATAAATATAGCTGTGTTGTACGCTAGCAAACTCACGACTTGCCAGTAATAGGGCACAAAGACCATTCGTTGCACCATAGGCATTGAAACCCAAATCAAAACTAATCGACGCTTTTTCTTGTATCTGATTTACAGTTTGCTGATTACTCGCAACTAATAAGACAGCGACGTTATCGTTGCCAATAAGTCTATCGCTTAGCGCTAAAGCGTCACTCAAGTCATCGACCCTATCGCAACGGTAATAAGCCGATTCCACTACGGTCACCTGAGCGCGGATACCAACAATAACCACGGCCACTTTGTCAGCGCTGAGTTCACAAGCACTTAGCAGACGCTGGCATAGCGTATCATCATTAACAAAATCACCATCTGATTGTGTTTGTGTCTGCGGCGCGCCATCATATAAGGCCGCAGCAACCCGATCGATACCATTGAGTCCGGCTAGCTGCGCATCAAAACCAATCACGGCAAGTTGATTATTAAGACTTCGCAACTCAGTCATTGCTTTTAACGACTTTAAATAGCTCAGTTAGACTGCCACTGCATGTCACTGCTGCGCCGACTACATTTGCTAAGATCTGTTTATCGATATCAATCAGAGCAATATCGGCAACCAGCAGCGTTCCCTTTTGCTCTGTCACCATCAGTTTCAAATAAAAAGGTTGATCAACCGGCACTTCTTGATAGACGGTCCAGCGACTCGTCGTAGATGGTAGCGCGCCAAGCCCAAGCTGTTTACCTGTCCAGACGAGTAACGCCTGATAAACAAGATCGTTGGCAAAAAGATTAAAATTACTGAGATCAAATTCCCCCTGCTTAGCTAAAACCGTGGACTCAATTTTACAACTCAACAGCAATCCCTGCTCATCACAGGCATTAATCGCTAAAATTCCCTGAAAGCTTTCACCATGAAACAGCGTGCCATCTTTATACAAAGTCGCGGCGCTTGCTTGTTTACTTAGCTGTAATTGGCTTAATTCCCCACTATAAAGAGGTAACACTGAGCGCTGTTTAACAAACAACAAGGTGGCTACATAATGGAAAACGGTTCTGCCACTGCGATCTGTACTCGATATCTTAGCTTCAATAGATAATAGCTCTGGACTTTGTGCCACTAATTGAAGATCAATATCCAATTTTCTTGCTTGGGCATTATTAAAGATAATGCCTTTAAAGAGTTTATAATTTTCAAAACCGCTGTACAGATAATCAGGATAGATAGCCTGCGCTGCTTCCACCATATAAGCAATAGCACAAACCGTCGGTAATACTTGTTCAGCACCGATCTGGTGATCCGCAATAAAAGGATTGTTAGCCGCTAAAAGAGTTCTAGATAAGTGACTCACTAACGACTTTTTTGATGAATCCTCCGGCTGCGCAACAGGCCCCCCTCCCATATCATTACCAACGAGGAGTTGTGGGGAGCGATTGCTATCGGCACCTAGTTCATTAACAAACAACTGTGCCCCCGCATCAAGCGGAATAATATAAACGCCGCGCTCTGTAAACATACGTTTAAGATCCGCGGTCACCATTCCACCATCCCAAGGTCCCCAATTAAAACTCAGTACTTGAGCTGCAGGATGTAGCGCTTTAAAACGGTATGCCGTTTTATTTAAGATATCATTGGCAATGGCATAATCTGATTGGCCTGCATTGCCGTAAAAACCAGCGGCAGATGAAAATAACGCTAATTGTTGAAGCTTATCTTGCTGACAACATGCCAACAAAGATAATAACCCTTCGATTTTGGTGTTATATACCGCATCAAAATCGGCGAGTGTTTTCTGCTCTATAAATTTATCTGCCAGTACGCCTGCACCATGAATAATCCCCGTGATATCGCCCCATAAATCTGTCACAGGAGAGACCGCTGCAACGACATTATCGCTATCAGTGACATCAGCACAGATATATTCAGCAAGACCACCAGCAGCATTAATTGCCTCTAATGTTTGCTTAATTTCACGATTAGCTAAAATGGGACGAATCTGCGCAGCCACCGTTACCGGAGTCGCTTTTTCATTGGCACTCTGCAAACTTTGCATCGCAGATTTTTTCAGTGCTGCAAGGTCGGTTATTCCTAACGCCCAATTCGGCTCATCACTGTTATAAGCCGTTCGTCCTAAAAGGATAAACTTTGATTGGTATTGTTGTGCTAAACGAATAACACACTGCGCAGTAACACCTTTTGCACCACCACTAACCAAAAATAAGGAATCTTGATTAATCTGATTGCCTGCCGATAAAGCATTACTATCGCTTGCCTCTGCCATTAATGTTAAACGGCCATTGTGATTAAAACCCACTTCAACGGGTTTAATGTCGGCATCGTAAAGTTCATCGATAATGAGATTCGCTACTTTATCGCCAGCAAATTTACTGGCTATATCAATCGCACGACAGAATACGTTTGGCCATTCATGAGCTAATGTTTTAACTAAAGCAGTTAAACCACTCTGCACTAAATCAGCATCTAATTCGCTATCGTCTAATGCAAAACTCCCCCCCTGACGGGTTAAAACAACAAATGATGAACGGGCATCTTTATTTTCAACCTTAGCAATACCCGTTAATTTTGCTAATAAAAACGCGAGTTGTAGACCCTGCTTACTAATTTGTGGATATTCAATCGCACTAATAGTCGCTTTCGGATGCAAATAGATAACCGTTGTCCAACGGGTTTGAGTGGCGAGAATAGTCGTTAACTCTTGCTCATTCAGCTCGGCAAGTTCTACCTGATTGATATTGTCAGCAAAGTTCTTTGAACTGACGCTTTTAACCCAAACAGGGGTTAATACCGTCACCGTCCAACCTAGTTGCGTTAGTTTATCAGCGAGACGAACACTCGCACCTTCACCATCATTAACAAGTAACAAATTTTCGCCATTCATGTTGCGCTCTATTTGTTTTGTTGGATCAAGATGCTGAATCTTAACCACGGCACTTGGCACCGGCTCGAATTTAGTGACTCTCTGTTCAGGCTTTTTTACTTCGTTTTCCTCCTCACTTTTATTGCCAGAGGTTCCAAGCGTTGTCCCCATATACTCTACTATTTGTCCTAATGTGCGCAGTTCTGCTAACGCTTGTGCATTCAATTCAGGCAAAGCACTTATTTCATCTTGCGCAGCACCAAGAATCTCAACGCGTTTAATTGAGTCGATCCCCAAGTCCGCTTCCATATCCATTGAAAGTTCAAGCATCTCAGCGGGATAGCCGGTTTTATCTGCCACCACACTCATCATTACTTTTTCTATTTGCGCGACATCTAGCGTGACGGTTGGCTGTGCAGCAAGTGTTGTGCCAGCACTAGTATTTGCAGGCGCAGCGATACTTGCGGCAACCGACCCCATATAGGTAACGATTTCTCCCAATGTACGTAACTCAGCAAGATCTTCCGCATTTAGCTCGGGCAAATGACTGATTTCATCTTGCACCGCACCGAGAATTTCTACTCGTTTAATCGAGTCGATGCCCAAGTCCGCTTCCATATCCATTGAAAGTTCAAGCATCTCAGCGGGATAGCCGGTTTTATCTGCCACCACACTCATCATTACTTTTTCTATTTGCGCGACATCTAGCGTGACGGTTTGCTGTGCAGCAAATGGCACATTAGCACTTGCATTTCCATTTGCAGGCGCAGCGATACTTTCGGCAACCGACCCCATATAGGTAACGATTTCGCCCAATGTACGTAATTCAGCAAGATCTTCCGCATTTAGCTCAGGCAAATGACTGATTTCATCTTGCACCGCACCGAGAATCTCAACACGTTTAATCGAGTCGATCCCCAAGTCCGCTTCCATATCCATTGAAAGTTCAAGCATCTCAGCGGGATAGCCGGTTTTATCTGCCACCACACTCATCATTACTTTTTCTATTTGCGCGACATCTAGCGTGACGGTTGGCTGTGCAGCAAGTGTTGTGTCAGCACTAGTACTTGCAGGCGCAGCGATACTTGCGGCAACCGCCCCCATATAGGTAACGATATCTCCCAATGTACGTAATTCAGCAAGATCTTCCGCATTTAGCTCGGGCAAATGACTGATTTCATCTTGCACGGCACCGAGAATCTCAACACGTTTAATCGAGTCGATACCCAAGTCCGCTTCCATATCCATTGAAAGTTCAAGCATCTCAGCGGGATAGCCGGTTTTATCTGCCACCACACTCATCATTACTTTTTCTATTTGCGCGACATCTAGCGTGACGGATGGCTGTGCAGCAAGTATTGTGTCAGCACTAGCAGGCGCAGCGATACTTGCGGCAACCGACCCCATATAGGTAACGATTTCTCCCAATGTACGTAATTCAGCAAGATCTTCCGCATTTAGCTCAGGCAAATGACTGATTTCATCTTGCACCGCACCGAGAATCTCAACGCGTTTAATTGAGTCGATCCCCAAGTCCGCTTCCATATCCATTGAAAGTTCAAGCATCTCAGCGGGATAGCCGGTTTTATCTGCCACCACACTCATCATTACTTTTTCTATTTGCGCGACATCTAGCGTGACAGATGGCTGTGCAGCAAGTATTGTGTCAGCACTAGCAGGCGCAGCGATACTTGCGGCAACCGACCCCATATAGGTAACGATTTCTCCCAATGTACGTAATTCAGCAAGATCTTCCGCATTTAGCTCAGGCAAATGACTAATTTCATCTTGCACCGCACCGAGAATTTCTACTCGTTTAATCGAGTCGATGCCCAAGTCAGCTTCCATATCCATGGAAAGTTCAAGCATCTCAGCGGGATAGCCTGTCTTATCGGCAACCACCGCAAGCATTACTTTTTCAATACTATTAAGATCAAATACCGGAGCATTAACAACAGGTCCCGTTGCTGGAATTGGCGTAACCGTCTCCTTAACACTGTTTTTCTGAATAGTCTGATGCGTGGCCGCAATTTGTTCAGAAAGATCCACTAGCGGTTTTTTATGCGCAGCAGTTACAGGGGACGTTGTTGCCGTATTTAACGATGCAATCGCAGCCTGAGTACCTGTTTCGGGTAACGCAGATAACATATGCGCCATATTAGCTGTTTGATTATTCAGATAAGTTTCATGAACACGTAAAGTATCACTCTGGAACTGATGATACATTGCTAGCGTTTTGTCTAAACTTTCCGGTAATTGTGTTGCGCCCGCTTGTGCTTGCAGAACAGTTTGGAAAGTTTCAGCATAGGCTTTAGGTCCTTGCATATATTCTTGATGCACGTTGAGTAGTTGTGCCTGCTGATTTACAAACGAGGCGACAGTCTGCTCAATGGACTGCGCTAATTCACTTTGCCCAGTTGCTGTAGGTACTTGATTAAGCGGCGTACCATCGCTATTTAGATAAACTATCTTTTCAACGACTTTTTCCACAATGACTTCTTTAATCACTATTTTTTCAACGGTTTTAGGATCAGATCCACTTAAGGTCCAACCATCATTAAGGCAATCTGAAAATGCTTTTTTGGATTTATCACTGACATAAGCCGCACCCGTTAATTTCATCGCTAATGGCGATTTTTTAGGCGCAACTAATGGGCGTTGAAGTGCATCGTATGGATCAATATTATGCAAAGATAGACCAAGGACAGCCATTTCCACTGCTGCCAAACGAAGTTGCAGATCAGCCGATTTATGTGCGTTGCTGTTAATGGCAATCGTCGTGACATCATTTTTATCCGCTAAAATATTATCCACGAGACGGGTTAATACATTTTTTGGCCCAAATTCAACAAATATGCGTCCACCAACTTGATATAAGTTTTCAATTTGCTCACTAAAGTGTACAGGTTCAAGAATATGATTTTTTAGACTTGCTTTAATCGCTTCGCCACTCTCAGCATGCGCTTTACCACTACCATTGGCATAAACAGGAATGGACGGAGTCTTAAATTCAATACTATCAATGACCTCAGCAAAAGGCTTTTGCGCATGGCCAACCAATTCAGTATGAAATGCAGCGGAAACAGGGAGATCAACGACTTTGTAACCTTTGGCCTGCAGCGCAGCAGAAGCAACAGATATTTGCTCCGTTACGCCGGCAACCACAACCTGATTTTTAGCATTATAATTAGCAATCTTTATATCTGGAATTGCTTTAATCTCATCTGCTATTTCGTCAGGCGAACCGATCACCGCGATCATTGTGCCAGTGTCAAAGCTGGGATCACTCGGAGCCGCCATTGCCTGACCACGACTACGCGCCAACGTCATATAATCAGAATCAGAGACAACACCTGCCGCCCATAATGCGGTCAACTCACCAAAACTGTGTCCAGCAGTAAAATCGCATTTAAAACCCGCTTGGCTAAAGGTGTTATATAAACCGACACTAAATGCACCAATTGAAGGTTGTGCATATTGGGTTAAACGTAAACGTTCTTGTTGTGCCTTACGCTGCGCATCACTGAAAACAGGAATGGGATACAGTGTTTCTGAAAGTTGAGGCAAACCTGCTACGCTAAACTGTTTATCCATTTGCGCCGCACTAGCAAGCATAGGAGGGAAATTACAAAGTAGATCTCGTCCCATATTAAGATATTGCGATCCTTGACCAGAAAATAGAGCAACCACCTTACCCGCCGTTGCTAAACCTGAGTCACGGTAATATAGACCGCTTGGCGTACTCCATGTATTGCTAGGATCACTGTTTAATTGTTTTAAGATTTGCTCAATGGCTATTTTTGCCTGTGCCGCATCTTGAGCAACAAAACCGCAGCGCGTATCATCATCTGCCAGCTTTCTAAGTGGATGTTCACAGACTAAAGCATTAAACGCATACACCGCTTGGTCTTCTGGAATAGCCAATTTTTCCAAGCAAAGTGATAAAGAAGCAATTAAAGCAGCTTTATCTGCCGCACTGATTAAAATAGTTTGCGGCACAGCCGTTAAACGATAAGCCGCGGTCTGCGTATTTCTGTACTCTTCTAATACAAAATGGAAGTTAGTACCGCCAAAACCAAATGAGCTAATGCCCGCTCGACGTTTAATGCCATCAGCGCGCGGCATCCAAGGGCGTGTTTCGTTATTGACATACAACGGTGTATTTTCAATATCTAAATTCTGATTAGGCTGATCGACATTAATTGTCGCAGGCAGTATTTTATGATGCAGCGCCAACGCTGCTTTAATGATACCTGCAGTGCCTGCGGCCGCTTTCGTATGACCGATTTGAGATTTCACCGAGCCTAATGCGATATATTGTTTTTGATCGTTATGCTCACTAAAAAGTAGATTTAGGCCAGTAAATTCTGCAGCATCCCCGGCCTTAGTGCCAGTGCCATGCGCTTCAATCAAACCACAGGTTTTTGGGTCAAAACCCGCATCCGCATAGGCGCGTTTTAATGCTTTCAATTGCCCTTCTGGGCGCGGCGCATAAATTGATTTAAAACGGCCATCAGATGAACTACCAATGCCTTTAATCACCGCATAAATTTTATCGCCATCACGCTCAGCATCTTCAAGACGCTTAAGGGCGATCATGCCGACCCCTTCGCCAATCATCATCCCCTTCGATTTCTCATCAAAAGGGCAAGTATTATCAGCATCCGTAAAGGCAGGTGTTTTTGAAAATGACATATACATAAAGGGAGAATTATCGCAGCACACACCGCCAGAAATCATCATTTCCGAGCGATATTCAAGCAGATCTGATACCGCCATTTTAATTGCCGCAAGTGAGCCAGCACAAGCAGCATCAACCACACAGTTAGTACCACCAAAGTTAAAGCGGTTGGCGATACGACCAGCAATCACATTGCCCAACATGCCAGGGAAAGAATTTTCTTCCCAAGGGATATAGGCTTTTTTAAATTTATCAATAATAACAGTGCGATCTTGCTGATTAACACCCGATGCTTTTAACACTTTATCTAAAACCGGGCCCTGCAGGCGAGACACTAGCTGGCCGCCTTGCTTTTGGCCACCGCCAACACCTAATGTGATGCCGATTTTATCGCGATCATAACTATTTTCATCACTAATGCCGGCATCCGCTAAGACATCACGCGCCACCACTAATGACATTAACTGAGTGATATCGGTAAGCTCTAAAATATTAGGTGGTAGACCAAATTCCATGGGATCGAAGTCAACTTCAGGTAAAAATCCGCCGCGTTTACAATAACTTTTATCCGCTGCTTTTTTATCACTGGAGTAATAATCGTCAATCGCCCAGCGATCTTCTGGTATATCTTTAATACCATTAACCGACTCAACAATATTGTCCCAAAATTGCGCTAGGTTTTTACTTTCAGCAAAAACTGATGCCATACCGACAATCGCTATTGGAGTGCTTTGTAAACGCGAATTTAACTGCTTATCTTCAACTGCAGTGGCATTATTGTTGTTTTTTTCGTCTGACATTCTATTACTCCAGTTAGGATCTGTTGCGTAATCGTTATAAACGTAAATGGCGGTTGTTATTGCTCATCTAATAAACGAAAGCGACTTAAAAATTCATTGTAATTACCGGCAAGTACACGACGGATATGAAATGGCGCTTTTTTTAAAACGTGTTTCATGTAGCGTCTGGCTGCATTTTTCTCATCATCACAATAGAGATCAACATAAAGCCAGCTGCCATCGGGATCGTTCGCCACTAATAATCTGTATTGCGCTGTCTGGCCGATAAATTTAGGCAAGGTGGTCACATTCACTTGCACCACATCTAGGCAACTTAACTCCGTTGATTTGGCATGTAAGGCATATTCTGCCAATTCACTGGGAGTTTGCGTGCATTCTCTGCTTTTCTGGCGCATTTGATTTAACACATCAGACATCGCTTGCGGGGAAATTTGTGAGCTGATCACTTGGTTGGATTCATTTTCTTCTATATCGACCAATACAAAATCATCATCGATCATATCAAGCATTGGATCCATATCCGCTAAGCGGGATACACCATGGCGCTTTAAACAGCGCTGTAGTCCGGCACGAGAAGTGTTTTCATTAATAAACTCTTTGCACACCACCAGCAATTCATCTAACGAAAGCATTAATCGGCTGCGCAAATGCACGATGGCAAACTCTTGCGGCACACTCAGGGTGGTGTTTAATTGCTTGGGGATATGTGATGCATCATTGGTATCACTGCGCTTCCGCCATTTACGTACTGTCGATTCCGAAATTTTCAGCAGACGTGCTAATACCGCCGTAGGTAGATCGGATGCGTGAATAAAAGCACGAATCTCCGCGGTCGTAGTTGCATTCTTATGTTGCTTAGCCATTAATATTAGCTTTCTTCATTAAGAGATCAGTTAACTTGCGAAATTTGTATGAGGGGCAATATACACAGGTATCACACCCTATACAATCACCCGATACTTAAATTGACGATTATGTGAGAGAGTGGTAATTTTTGAGACGGCGGGTTTACTCAATTAACAGCCATTTCGGAGTGATAAGAAAGTGCTGAGCGAAGCACTAAAGCCGATACCCAAGCTGCCCAATGTGCACGCACATTAAGAGCTTAGGTATAAACAGGTTAAGCTGTAGTTTTGGTTATTGCTTATTTATTCCATGGATTAGTGGGATCATATGGCGCTTCACTACTCTTTGCAGCCTCTCCTCCACGAGCTGATTTATGCGCAGGTTTGAAACTATTGCGATGAGTGGAGTTCGCTCGTGGTGCCGTTTTTTCTTTATGCATTGAAGCCGCTTTAGCCTGAGAAAGCTCTATCGACTCCACGGTCAATATCATTGGATCGCGCGGCACAATAGAAAGCGCAAAGGCACGCTCACGGGGTGGCAATTCAAACTCTTCATCACTTGGTCTTGGCATGCGTTTGAAACGGGAGAGATAAAACCCTTCCAGTTTCTCTCTTGCCCATTCTGTTTTCCTGAGAAATTTAAGGCTACCTTCAATAGAAGGATTGGTCTTAAAACAGTGGAAACGCATCGCCGCTGCGAGAATGTTCCAGCCATAGAAATCGACTAATTCAGTGAGTAAAATTTCAAGTTTAAGACCATGTAACGGGTTGTTTTGTTGCTCTTCTATCATTTTTTTTCCTAAAAGGCGCTATTTAACGGTATCTGCCGCTATTATACGGTGAGCGGGCGGCTAATGGATACAAAATAATCATCGTCTTAACATTGCATTCTGCTTAGCGTTTATTTAATGCGGAATGAGAGCATATAACGAATTTTTTTAAAGTTAGCCTCCAAAATAATTCCAATGCTTATGTGTTATTTGTGAGGAACCATTATCAGCAGCCTTATTTATATGTTTGCTGGCTTTTAGTGATGTTCTGTGGAATGAACTGATTAACCTGTAAACATTTTTTTTGACATGATAAGTCAATAATATTCTGCTATGATTTGCGACCAAAACTATTTCATTACAGACATGACCAGTTTGTTTTTCATCTGCTTTTATATATAGGATATTGTTTATGAGTCTTGCCGATAAAGTATTAGCTGTTAATAACGATTTACCCATTCGCACAGACAAACCAGTGCACAGCGGTAAAGTACGCTCTGTTTATTGGTTAACGGATGCTGACAGTAAAAGATTGATCCGCGATAAGGGTTATGATGTTGCAAGTGATGCGCCTCTTGCCATTATGGTTATCAGTGATCGTATCTCTGCATTTGATTGCATTTGGCATGGCGAAGAAGGAATGAATGGTGTACCCGGTAAAGGTGCTGCGTTAAATGCAATCTCTAATCATTGGTTTAAGCTTTTTAAAGAACAGGGCTTAGCTGATAGTCATATCTTAGATATTCCGCACCCCTTTGTATGGATAGTACAAAAAGCAAAACCGGTGATGATAGAAGCGATTTGTCGTCAATATATTACCGGTTCGATGTGGCGTGCTTATGAAAAAGGTGAACGCGAATTCTGTGGGATCCACATTGCAGATGCATTACAAAAAGATCAAAAGCTGCCTGAATTACTGATCACCCCTTCAACCAAAGGTATTCTTCAAGGGATCCCCGGTGTGCCAGCAGTTGATGATGTCAATATTACGCGTCAAAATATTGAAGATAACTTTGCCGCGTTCAACTTTAGTAAAGTAGAAGATATCAGCGAGTATGAAAAATTATTAAAAGAAGGTTTTGATGTGATCAGCAATGAGCTCGGCAAAATTGAGCAGATATTTGTCGATACTAAGTTTGAATTTGGTTATGTGATTGACAAGGCAGGCAATGAAAAACTGATCTATATGGATGAGGTCGGCACCCCGGATTCTTCTCGTATCTGGGATGGCGCAGCCTATAAAGAAGGAAAAATTGTAGAAAACTCTAAAGAAGACTTTCGTCAGCTATTATTAAATCATTTCCCAGACCCCGATATACTATTAAATAAAGACCGCATGGCTGAACGCAGTGCATTAGCACGTGATAATGCCTTGCCTGTTGCTGTTTTAATGAAGATCTCTGAAACTTATATCGGTATAGCAGAGAAAGTTATCGGTCAAAAAATTAAACTGTCAGACAACCCCAAAGCTGAAATAGTTGAAATACTGCGTAAAGATTACGGCTTAATTGATTAGCAATTTATTAATATCAACCCGGATAAGCAAGTCTAACTAAACTAAAAGCAGAATTTATTTTCTGCTTTTTTATACTTAATTTAAAGGAATCATTATGAGTGGTTGGATTATTTTGTTGCTCATGGCATTACTCTTGGGAACGATTATAAGTAATGTTATGTTGTTAATAAAAAGTGGGAATATGAAGTTACCCGCTAAAGTTGAAGAAGCCATTGCAGAGCGGAAAAGACAAGCTGCCGTTGAGCAAGAACTCAAAAAAGATAATCATAAAGAAAAACCAACGGACCATTAGCCAATTGGTTTTTCTTGGAAGATAAATTAAAGTGGCTTAGTCTGCTTGTCCTGTAACAATAAAACGTTACGCACTCGATCGGTAATACTGAGGTAAATTTCAGTTACTTTCTGATCTGATATCGGGGCTTTATCCTCATCTAACCATGAAATGGAAGTACTGCCTCCCGTCAACTCGCCCAACTGAATAAAGTATTCCGCACTTTCAAGTTCAAAAGGATTTAAATTATTTTCAGCCCAATAGTCACTATTGGGTGGATTATATTTGAGTAAAAAATAGCCCAAGTTTTTATCTGCTTCTACTACATCAAAATTTAATAGAGATAATAAAGCGGGCAGCTTTCGCCAAGTTTCAAGAAATTGAGTTTCAATCACCCAGACATTCTGATGATTATCATCAAAGCCGAGTTTAATCGGTAGGGGCTGTGAATCGAGATCTTTTAGTTCATTCGACTCTTGTTCTTTATAGGCAAATACCAATAAATCGTTAACAAAGCGAAGTTCTATATTCTTTTTGTTCTTATTGGACATATTAAACTTTAACGGTTTCCCTTCGCTAGATTCCCTATAAGTCAAAGCTTGCACATTTAATGCGACACTATGTCCGTCGCTTTGTTTCTCAAGCGTAAATCGATAACTAGATTGCTGCTCGACTTCACTGCTATTTAAAAAACCGCCAAAATTAGTTTTTTGACTGAAAACACCCGTCTCAAGCTGCTGTGATAAATTATCTTTAGCGATGACGGGCACTTTATTTTCTGCAAGGTAGGATTCAAGCAGTTGCCAAACTTTAGTGGCTATATCATCATTTTGCTTAAAAGCATTAAACCAAATCTTAGTCTGCTGCTTCTCCGATGCATCAAGAGAAACGCCGTCGATCACAGCAATAAGCTGAGTGGGCGGACGTATGTCTACATCATGCGTTAAAAAACCCAGTTTACTTTGCATATCAGTTAAAGCAGGGACGGCGAATTGTGTTCGCGCCTCATCATTAGAAAAATCTGCAGTTTGATACGGCGGTGTTAATTGTGTTTTTTGATAATCAAAAGTGCCGTTTGCTTGCATGCGCGTATCGAAACGAGAACAACCCGTTAAGGATAAAGCAATAATAACGGCAGCAGTTGTACTACGTTGTTTAAATAATTTAATCATGAAAGTAATTTTGCTTCAGTTAAGGCGTCACGGACGGCTGTTTGGTATTGCTGAGATAGGATGGTTAATGGTAGACGACAATCAGCCGTTGGAATTAGCCCCAGTTCAGCACAAGCCCATTTTACCGGGATGGGATTAGCCTCTACAAACAACTTTTGATGCAAAGGTAATAGCTGAGCATTTATTTCTTGAGCTAAATCAGTTTGCCCATTTAATGCTGCTGTACACATCTTTCTCATCTCAACAGGCGCTATATTACAAGTCACAGAAATAACACCATGGCCTCCCTGTACGATGAAATCACAGGCGCTTTCATCATCACCACTGTATAGAATAAAGTCATCATCGACTAAGGCTTTAATCTCTGCAAGTCGCGTCAAATTCCCCGTTGCTTCTTTAATGCCTATAATGTTTTTTATTTTAGATAGGCGAGCGACCGTTTCAGGCAACATATCCACAGCAGTTCTACCGGGTACGTTATATAATATTTGCGGTAATTCACAAGATTCAGCAATAGCTTTAAAGTGCTGATAAAGTCCCTCTTGGGTCGGTTTATTGTAATAGGGAGTCACATTTAAACCGGCAACAATTCCGCTATTGGCAAATAATTTGCTCAATGAAATTGCTTCTGATGTCGAATTTGCGCCATTTCCAGCAATAATAGGAATACGTCCCGCTGCAAATTCGACAGTTTTCATGACCACTTTTACATGGTCATCAACATTTAATGTTGCCGACTCGCCTGTTGTACCAACAGCCACGATCGCCGAAGTGCCCGATTTTATATGAAATTCAACAAGTTTTTTTAATGCATGGAAATCTATTTCGCCAGTTTTATCCATTGGTGTCACGAGTGCGACAATACTACCTGTTAACATATTAAGAGCTCCTCTTTAGAATGGCTTAATGTTACTTTTGCAGGCAGTTAAAAACAAGCAATAAAGCGAATAGATCAATCATCAGTGATCAAAAACATCGGATTGGTGCTTGCGTTCACTTATTTAAACGATAATCTACGCAATAATATCTCCTACTCATTACAATTGAGGTCAACATGCAAGCAAATAGCTATGACGTAAGCGTTTCTACTTTCCCACAAATTATTATTGAAGGTTCAAAAGAAAAACCAGTATTGGTGTTTTTTTGGTCACCACGATGCCCAATCTGTACCGCTTTATTGCCTTTATTAGACAAACTGCATGGTGAAAATAATTACGCGTTTACATTGGCGAGAATCAATTGCGACACTGAGCCGCAAATCGTCAGCCATTTTGGTGTACAAAGTGTACCGAGTGCATTTATGTTTAAAGATGGACAAGGTGTTGATGGATTTGCCGGTGAACAGAATGAAGAGTTTATTCGTCAGTTTATTAACAAACATACACCCAACCTAACCTTGGAATTGCTACAACAGGGACAAACCTTGTTTGCACAAGGTAAATTAGTTGAAGCAAAAACAACGCTGTTAGAGGCGAATAAACTTGAACCTGAAAATAATGAGATCAACCTTGCATTAGCACAGATTTATCTTGCTTTGGGAGATCATGAGATCGCCAGTCCTATTTTAGAGCTTATTCCGCTAGCGGATCAAAATATGATCTACCACAGCTTGATAGCACAATTGCAAATAGCCCTTGAATCAGCACAAACACCGGAAATAGACGCCTTAGAGGCACAATTGCAAACGGCGCAAGATAAGCAGGCCATTGAATATCAGCTTGCTATTCAATACCAACGAGCAAAAAGAAATAGCGAAGCGTTGGCCTTGCTCTACAAAATCCTTGTTAGTGATTTAGGCTACGAAAACGGAGACGCTAAAAAAATGATGTTAGATCTTTTAGCGACGATTGATGATGCCGTATTGGTCAGTCAGTATCGACGTAAATTGTATAGTCTGCTGTATTAGAGCATCACGCTGGCCATTTGCACATGAGATGCATATGTAAATGGTCAGATTGCACTATTTTTGTAACGCATAAACCTCTATTGCAACAGCCACACCATCTTGATCATTACTTGGCGCGATATAATCCGCCAATGCTTTAGTTTCAAGTGTGGCGTTGCCCATCGCCACAGCAAACCCAGCAAAACTTAACATGTGATGATCATTTCCAGCATCCCCGATGCACATAACCTGAGCGGCGTCTAGACACATAATATTAGCTAAATGTTCGACAGCAGTCCCTTTATTACTATCGATATGTAAAAACTCCAAGAAGAATGGCTCACTGCGCAGTACCGTGTAGTTATCCTTCAGTGATGCGGGTAAATTAACGACTACTTTATCAAGTGCCTCAGGCTCTCCAACCAGCATTATTTTAATCAGCGCATTATTATCATCAAGTTGCTGAAAATCCATTTCGCAGACAGGGACCCCGTTTACTGTCGACTCGATATCCGTCCATGGATTATTTTTATGGGCGATCAAGCCATCAGTTATTGAAAAAGCATGTATAAAAACATTAAACTCAGTTGCAATTTTATGTAGTATTTTGGCATCAGAGCCATGAAGAGTTGCTTCATGAAGCACTTTTCCATTGCCTACGCGTTGTATTCGCGAGCCATTGTAGGAGATAACAAAGTCATCTTCAGCAATCAGCCCCAGATATTCAAGGTAGGGTTGTAGCCCTTCTAAAGGACGCCCCGAGGCGAGCACTATTTTAATGCCCGCAGCTTTTGCATCTTGAATCGCGCTGTAAGTGCGCGAGGTGATCTGCTTATTTTTATTAAGCAAAGTGCCATCCATATCGATAGCTATCAGTTTATACATAAACACCTAATTCATATTTTTAAATTACTGTTATAAAACAGAATGTTAATAACTATAATCGAGTACGATAATGTCATCAACCAAAGGACGTAATATCAATTTCAAGGCATCATGTGCGCGATGAGGGATATACTCATCGCGTGATAATTGATCACGAAACGCCATCATAATACAATGCGTATAGCCTTTATTTTTACCTTCTGGGCTATTGTTTTCTCCCCACTCGACAGCGCTTAGCCCGTCTACTTTTGTAGTCATAGCCGCAAATGCAGCTTGTAATTCTGCTAACGCGTAGGCCGTTGTATCCGTTTTAAAACGAAGCAATAAAATATGGCGGATCATTGTTATCCTTATTGACCATCAATTGTAAAAATTCAGAGTTAACATTAAGCTAATAAATCACATCATACGGTGCTGATAGTTTTGTGTCACTGAAGGTAACTTAGCGTAGTAATAACGAGCTATTGGCCGCTCAGTTAACGTCGAAACACACAGAAATACCGCCTATGTTACGAGTGACTTACTCCGAACAGAGGTCACTTATAGTAAAGGAATTAATGACTTGATCAAGTATTGCGCAGGAAAGATTGTCGTTTACAAGCGACTCCGCATAGCAATAGTGGACGATTGGTCGCTGAATTACACGAGGCTTAACCGCGCTATATCGATTTACTTATCCCGAGCAGAAGTTATTTATGCGCCATTCCATTATCGATAAATTTATTTTCAAAACAGGAGGCATATCCATAAAACCAGACTCGTAATTTGTTAGATCGGCTGCAACCAATCGTGAAAAATGAAATTAGCACTTTATAAATCATTTAAAAATGTCAGTAATGCTTCACGTTGTTTTTTGTCCAGTATCAACAGTTCATTGACACTTTTTTGTGCCTCCCCACCATGCCAAAGTAGCGCCTCTAAAATAGTCCGAGCTCGTCCGTCATGCAAAAAGTTAGCACGCGGATCCACTGTTTTGGCTAGACCCAGCCCCCACAGAGGGGGCGTACGCCATTCATTAGCCTGAGCTAAAAATTCGACAGGGATTTTACCATCAACTGTTTTGCTGTGTTTATCAAAATCGGTTAATGCGGGTCCCATATCATGTAATAACAGATCCGTATAAGAATAAATCTTTTGTTCTGACAGCGCCCTAAACACACTACTTTTTTGCGTGGTGTAACTTTCGGTATGACACTGCCCACATCCAAGATCCTTGAAAATTTGTTTCCCCGCGATAACCTCTGCACCATAAGCATTACGGCGTTTAGGTACCGCCAAATGATGCGTATAAAAAGTGACTTTATCGAGTATCCGCGTAGAGACTTCAAATTTTCCTTGATCACGGATGTTGCTATTACCGGTCACAGCATTAAGACAATCCAGTTGAGTTGGCAGACAATTTTCGGCTGTATGAAGATCACTGGTGATCCCCATATCCCCTAAAAAAGCCGCCGCTGTTTGCTGTCTTAAACTAGGCTGCCCTGCCTTCCAACCAAAACGTCCGAGCATTACTTGCTGTTCTTTTTTCGACCACACTTGGTTAGCCTTACCCGATATACCATCTTGATTGCTATCTTCAATATCTTGCTGGGTTAAGATATTTTCTTTATCAATTAACGCCAATAAGCCAAGGCCTATCATCGGTGGTGCAACGCGGGCAGAAAGGACTGTATCTTGTGCAATCGAACAGCCGTTACCACTTACATGCCAAATTGGATCACGAAGCTCAACTTGTGTTCCATCTTTAAAGTTGACTGTTTTATAACGATAACTAACTTGCTGACTTGCTTCCGGTTTAACCCCCATAATAGCTAAGTGCTGCAATTGCCCGCCGATACAGGGATCACCAATATTGGCCTGCAAAGCGTGTTTCAAGCGCCCCGCTTGCTCAACCGTTACTTTACTGCGTGAAGCACGAATCAATAGCGTAGAGAAATCACTGCCTAATTGACCTTCACTGGCCTGCGGTGCATGGCCACGACCATCTCGTACGTGACAATTCTGGCAAGCATTACTATTAAAAAAGGGACCCAAACCATCCTGTGAACTTACCGAACCGACACTTTGAGCCCACGGTTCGGTAAAAAACTTACCTGATTACCCACATTACTCAGCCAATATTGGATGAAAAGTAAACTATACTCATAACATACTCAAATTAGGAGTGTGAACATGAGTAAAAATAAAGTTCAACACCAGCATGGATATAGTTTGCCTGATTTATTCAAGAATTACGGTACAGAAGCTCAGTGTATAAATGCTCTTTTTAAATGGAAATGGCCAAATGGATTTATTTGCCCTGCTTGTTCATCAACAAGTTATTGTTCATTGAAAT
>NZ_JAHNZV010000249.1 GCF_022267535.1 Psychromonas antarctica | reverse complement strand
GATCAACACCTTGATACTTAGAAATATACATTATTAAATCCATATTAATTAATTGCGCACTATAATACCTAGTTCCGCTGTTTCATCAACATATTGTGACAAATTAATCACAGGAAGTAAAAAAAGGAAAAAAATAGGAAGGGAAAAAGTAGGACAGCCATACCTTTTAAACAAAATTAAATGTTAATAAAAGGTTTGGGTGTCCGCAATTTCGCAAACGGTTTGGATGAACAAACACTGGCGGACTGAAGTCCGCGCCCCTTAATAAGGTAAAGGCAACAGGCTGTTGATACTTTCTCTGGGGCGCAGGCTTTAGCCTGCTTTGTTTTTGAAAAAACTCAGCAAACGGTTTGAATGAACAAACACATTGGCGGACTGAAGTCCGCGCCCCCCAACAAGGTAAAGGCTACATTCGGTTTATACTTTCTCTGGGGCGCAGGCTTTAGCCTGCTTTGTTTTGAAAAAGGCTCAGCAAGCTGTTTGTAATGAACAAACACTGGCGGACTAAAGTCCGCGCCCCTCAATAAGGCAAAGGCATCATGCTGTTGGTACTTTCTCTGGGGCGCAGGCTTTAGCCTGCTTTGTTTTGAAAAAGGCTCAGCAAGCTGTTTGTAATGAACAAACACTGGCGGACTGAAGTCCGCGCCCCTAAATAAGGTTCATTCAACGTGTGGCAGCATGTTGTTTGCTCTCTCTCTGGGGCGCAGGCTTTAGCCTGCTTTGTTTTTACAAAATACTGTGCAAACTATTTGTAATGAACAAACACTGGCGGACTGAAGTCCGCGCCCCTTAATAAGGTTCATTCAACGTTTGAGAACATGCTGCTTGTACTCTCTTTAGCCTGCATTGGTTTTACAAAATACTCCGCGAACTGTTTGAATGAACAAACACTGGCGGACTGAAGTCCGCGCCCCTAAATAAGGTAAAGGCAACATTCGGTTTTTTACTTTCTCTGGGGCGCAGGCTTTAGCCTGCTTTGGTTTTAAAAAAGACTCAGCAAACTATTTGAATGAACAAACACACTGGCGGACTGAAGTTCGCGCCCCTCAACAGGGTAAAGGCAACATTCGGTTTTTTACTTTCTCTGGGGCGCAGGCTTTAGCCTGCTTTGGTTTTTAAAAAGACTCAGCAAACTATTTGAATGAACAAACACATTGGCGGACTG
>NZ_JAHNZV010000248.1 GCF_022267535.1 Psychromonas antarctica | reverse complement strand
GCATCCGCAGCTTCGGTGATATGTTTAGCCCCGTTAAATCTTCCGCGCAGACCGACTCGACTAGTGAGCTATTACGCTTTCTTTAAAAGATGGCTGCTTCTAAGCCAACTTCCTAGCTGTCTAAGCCTTTCCACATCGTTTCCCACTTAACATATACTTTGGGACCTTAGCTGGCGGTCTGGGTTGTTTCCCTTTCCACGACGGACGTTAGCACCCGCCGTGTGTCTCCCGTGATTGCACTTGTTGGTATTCGGAGTTTGCATGGGGTTGGTAAGTCGGGATGACCCCCTAGCCCAAACAGTGCTCTACCCCCAACAGTGATACACGAGGCGCTACCTAAATAGCTTTCGAGGAGAACCAGCTATCTCTTGGTTTGATTGGCCTTTCACCCCCAGCCACAAGTCATCCCCTAATTTTTCAACATTAGTGGGTTCGGTCCTCCAGTTGATGTTACTCAACCTTCAACCTGCTCATGGCTAGATCACCAAGTTTCGGGTCTAATCCCAGCAACTATTCGCCCAGTTAAGACTCGGTTTCCCTACGGCTCCCCTATTTGGTTAACCTTGCTACTGAAATTAAGTCGTTGACCCATTATACAAAAGGTACGCAGTCACGGAACACAATGTCCGCTCCTACTGCTTGTACGTACACGGTTTCAGGTTCTATTTCACTCCCCTCACAGGGGTTCTTTTCGCCTTTCCCTCACGGTACTGGTTCACTATCGGTCAATTAGGAGTATTTAGCCTTGGAGGATGGTCCCCCCATATTCAGTCAGGATTTCTCGTGTCCCGACCTACTCGATTTCACTGTAAAGACGTTTTTGTGTACGGGGCTATCACCCTGTATCGCTGTACTTTCCAGTACATTCCACTAACCTCTAAACAGCTTAAGGGCTGTTCCAATTTCGCTCGCCGCTACTTTCGGAATCTCGGTTGATTTCTTTTCCTAAGGGTACTTAGATGTTTCAGTTCCCCTCGTTCGCTTCGTTAAGCTATGTATTCACTTAACGATGACACTATGTGCCGGGTTGCCCCATTCGGAAATTCCAGGATATAACGCTTGTTATCAACTCCCCTGGACTTATCGCAGATTACCACGTCCTTCATCGCCTCTAATTGCCTAGGCATCCACCGTGCACGCTTATTCACTTAACCATACAACACCTAAAAAGTGTC
>NZ_JAHNZV010000247.1 GCF_022267535.1 Psychromonas antarctica | reverse complement strand
TTGGGTAAGCGCTTGATATTTGGTAAAATATATTTCACCACAAAACAACCAACCAAATATAAGCGCTATGAAAGTATTATCAGATTTATTTACTCTTGATTCAACAACTTTAGATCCTCGTATTTCAACTTCATTACTCACTTGCGTAAATTCAGTGGCGCATGGTAGCGAACTATCATTGACAGCCATAGGCAGAAATACGGGTGAATTACATAGTCGCAGTGAAAAACATGCGATAAAAAGAGTTGATCGCCTGCTGAAAAACACTAAATTACATAATGTTAGGTGTAAATATTATCAAATGATTGCAAGTTACTTTGCAGGCATTAAGCATCCTCTTATTCATATTGATTGGTCAACTGTATATAACTATAACTTTGTGATGTTAAGAGCTGCAGTCAGTGTTGACGGCCGAGCAATAACTATTTACGAGGAGGTTTATGCTGAAGAAATGCACTGTTCTCCCATCGCACATAAAACTTTTATATCAAATCTAGCGAAAATATTGCCTGCACATGCTGTCCCCATTATTTGTACCGATGCAGGTTTTAAAATACCGTGGTTTAAACTCATTGAATCATATGATTGGTATTGGCTTGCCAGAACAAGAGGAGAAGTAAAATGTCTGCTCGAAGGTGATATTAACTGGCTAGCCGTTCATAAGCACCACCATAAAGCCACGAATAAAGCATCAGAATTGCCTCCAGTTATTCTCTCAATGTCACATGAGCATCCTTGTCGAGGGATATTATTTAAAGGTAAAAACATGCAACGTAAGAACCTCAATAGAAAAGGGGTTGTCACTAAGGATCGTAGCAATATGAAACATGCTAAATCAGCGAATGAACCTTGGTTTTTGGTCTCTAATTTACCTAAGGAGCAATATTTCCCGCATCAATTAGTTAATTTATATCGGCGCAGAATGGGCATTGAAGAGTCTTTTCGAGATTGTAAAAATGAATATTATGGTATGGGTTTAAGGCGCAGCAGAAGTCGAAATAGTGAAAGACTTCAAATTATTTTATTAATTGCAATGCTTGCACTTTTTTATTTACTTATGCTTGGGCGTGCAGCTGAAACAGAAGGTTTTCAACGACATTTCCAAGCAAATACAACTAAAAGAAAGCGAGTGTTATCTTATGCCTTTCTTGGCCGGCGAATAATACATCATAGAGAATATGATGTTTCTGAAGAATTATTAATAAGCGCATTTTCAGCGCTGATTGAGGAAAGTTTTTATGAATAATGCTGTGGGGATCTCTCAGACTAAAGTCCACGCCCCTTATTTTGT
>NZ_JAHNZV010000246.1 GCF_022267535.1 Psychromonas antarctica | reverse complement strand
GACCCTGTCCTGAAATCTGTGTAATTGCCTATCATTAATTTAATCATTTTAAGGATAGGTAATTATGAAAAAAGAAGAGATAGAAGCATTCGCCCTTAAAGCATCAAAAGGTTTAAAGTCTCAAAAAGACCTGCTTGATTTCACTCAAATGCTAACCAAAATAACGGTTGAAGCCGCACTGAATGCTGAACTCGATGAGCACCTTGGCTATGGAAAAAACCAACAAAGTAACGTTGATAACTATCGAAATGGCAACACATCTAAAACATTAAAAACTGAAGATGGTCAATTTGAACTAGTCACCCCACGCGATAGAAATGGCACCTTTGAGCCAGAGTTAGTTAAAAAGAACCAAACCCGTTTCACATCCATGGATGACAAGGTCTTAAGCCTTTATGCTAGGGGTATGACAACACGTGATATCGTTGATGCATTCCAAGAAATGTACGGTGCCGATATATCTGCCACACTCGTTTCCAAAATCACTAACGCTGTCATTGAACAAGTAACTGAGTGGCAAAACAGGCCGTTAGATGCCATTTATCCTATTGTTTATCTAGATTGTATTGTCGTGAAAATTAGGCAGGATAATCGAGTCATTAACAAAGCTGTTTTCCTTGCTTTAGCAATAAATCTTGAGGGTGAAAAAGAGCTACTTGGGATGTGGCTTGCTGAGAATGAAGGTGCAAAATTTTGGCTCAATGTATTAACCGAATTACAAAACAGAGGTGTGGAAGATATATTAATTGCCTGTGTAGATGGCTTAAAGGGGTTTCCTGAAGCAATTAATACAGTATATCCAGAAACCCACATACAGCTCTGTATCGTACATATGATACGTAATTCATTGAGGTTTGTGTCCTGGAAGCACTACAAAGAAGTCACCGCCGATTTAAAGCTAATTTATCAAGCAGACACAGAGGAAATTGCTTTGGCTAACCTTGATGCTTTTTCTGCTAAGTGGGATGATCAATATCCTCAGATATCAAAGTCTTGGAATAGTAACTGGGATAATTTAAATACATTTTATCGTTACCCTAGAGACATTAGAAAAGCGATTTACACAACGAACGCGATAGAGTCACTGAACAGCGTAATCCGTAAGGCCATTAAGAACCGTAAGGTATTTCCAAGTGATGATTCTGCGAAGAAAGTGATTTTCTTAGCAATCAAAGCGGCATCGAAAAAATGGTCAAAACCGATCCACAGTTGGAGAGCTGCGATGAATCGGTTTATAATAGAATTTGAAGACCGCTTGAAAAAGCATCTGTAAAAATGGTAATTACACAGAATTATTTACAGGGTC
>NZ_JAHNZV010000245.1 GCF_022267535.1 Psychromonas antarctica | reverse complement strand
GGATATAACGCTTGTTATCAACTCCCCTGGACTTATCGCAGATTACCACGTCCTTCATCGCCTCTAATTGCCTAGGCATCCACCGTGCACGCTTATTCACTTAACCATACAACACCTAAAAAGTGTCTTTTTACTTTTTAGGTGTACAACAGGAGATTGACGTCTTTTTGTCAATGTCCGAGTGTCACCTAAATCGTGTTAGAACTTAATAAATCTGTATTTTTTCGTTTCCAAGACGCTTGCGATTTCTCATATTTTACATATGAAAAACTCCCACTCTATTTGACTTCGTCAAACAGTACGTGGTGCAAAACAAAAAGATGTTTTGCTAAACGTTTTTCGTGCACCTATCAGTTAATCGAAACTAACTGAGTAGATACGTACATTATCCAAAGTATCAGTTTGAATAATATTTATTTTTGCTTGATTCATTTACCAACACCTGAGTGTTGATAAACGAGAACTGTTCACATTTCACTACGTGAAAAATGAACTTTTCGTTTCTATTTATCACACTTATTAACTTACGAATAAGTTAATTGTCATGTGATAAATAAGAACTTTATCAGCTTTCCTAATTGTTAAAGAGCAGACTTTTTCGTTAAAAAAAGCCTAAGTTAAATTTTAAAAAACTTAACTTAGGCCTTTCCTCTAGAAAGAGGTTCATGTTAGAACACTTAATCAAAAAAGAATAAGTGGTGGAGCTATGCGGGATCGAACCGCAGACCTCCTGCGTGCAAGGCAGGCGCTCTCCCAGCTGAGCTATAGCCCCAACATGGTTATTGTATAGAATATCACTCAGTATGATTTGGTGGGTCTGGGCAGATTTGAAATCAACCAAACGACCTCACCCGCTTTTTACCTTATTAGGGGTGCGCTCTAACCAACTGAGCTAAGCAATGACTTGGTGGGTCTGGGCAGATTTGAAATCAACCAAACGACCTCACCCGCTTTTTACCTTATTAGGGGTGCGCTCTAACCAACTGAGCTAAGCAATGACTTGGTGGGTCTGGGCAGATTTGAACTGCCGACCTCACCCTTATCAGGGGTGCGCTCTAACCAACTGAGCTACAGACCCAAGTCTGGGTGTAGATTCTATACGACTCTATTACTTCTAATCAAACAATCTGTGTGAACACTCAACGTTACTTGCGCCAGTGTACCTAAGTACAAAGGATGTGTTTCTTTACGTAAGGAGGTGATCCAGCCCCAGGTTCCCCTAGGGCTACCTTGTTACGACTTCACCCCAGTCATGAACCACACCGTGGTCATCGCCATCCCCGAAAGGTTAAGCTAATGACTTCTGGTGC
>NZ_JAHNZV010000244.1 GCF_022267535.1 Psychromonas antarctica | reverse complement strand
GGGAGTTAACTCTAACGCAAAAAAACTATATAGCTTTGACTTGTACACCCGTTTATGGCCCTTGCGCTTCGCCCGGTGGTGAAGAAATAATGATGAAAATGGCTGAAGGGCATAGCTATTCTCCTGAACAGCTAGATACTTATCACGGAGTGGCTATAATAGGCGCGTCGGTTGTTGGTATTCGGGCGTTGGGACCGTTGGGAGCTTTAAAAAACAACATTACAGGAGCTGCATTCGAAGGCGGTTTATACCGATCTGTACCTAAAGGGAGAAATCCTCTAGAAATTCACCCCATATTCAATACTGAAAAAGCAATTCACCGATATACTGGTGAAGGACAAGGTGGTTTATACCTCGGTTCATCACAACGAATTGTGAACTCTGAGTTTACTGGAAATGGTGCTTCAATAGACGGTTTGGTAAATAACAAGTACAACGTGAAAATTGATAATTTACTCGATTTAACTAATCCATCCGTCAGATCTGAACTTGGTATCTCTCTTGACGATTTGGTACGTACAGGGCCTAATAAAAAGTGGAATTATGAAATAACTAATCCACTTGGAAAGTTTGCTGAAGAGAGTGGTTACAATGGAATAATCGCGCCTGCAGCACAAGCTGATGGTGGAGTAAACTTAATTATTTTCAAACCGGAGTTGGTGAAATAACATGACTAGAACTATTAATGGTGTAGTGCGTAAAATTGAATCCGAATCTGAAGTTTTTTTTGATTTTGAATTTTGGGGCGAATCAGATCAAGATACATATGGACTTCTATGTTTTATTCAAATGAGCTCCCCAACAAAATTATTTATCACAGAAATGAATGCTAATGAGTTAGCTATTTCCAATGATGCAATAGCTCTAGAGTCAGTGAAAAATAGGATTTCCAATGAAATAGGCGTAAAAGATTTAGTCTTTCCTAAGGTTATTCGATTTGATAAAAAAATGAGTGATGCCAATGCAGGATTTCAAGCTTATTTAAAAACATACGAAAAGCCAGTTCCTGTATATGAAAGCATATTTGATAAGACTCAAGAAGCTAAACAAGTCGAAAAACTTTCTATTGATAAGTTCAAGCAACTAGGAGGACAAATAAAGTTGATAGGTCAAATTAGTGTGGAAGAATAAGTGAGCCAGAATAACTGAGGACAGCCACTCCTTTTTGACGGATTGTGAATTTAAAGGCCGATTAGGGTCAAGTCTTTCATTTTGCATTATTTGATAAATCATGGGGTTATGTGTTGCCTTTTCAATAAATTGGTGATGTTGTATCAATCACGCTAGTTCACCATTTAATCTATTAATCCAGCGGCTAAGCACACTCTGT
>NZ_JAHNZV010000243.1 GCF_022267535.1 Psychromonas antarctica | reverse complement strand
ACACTGGTTATTTGCGGATAGTTATCTATTACAGGTTGATATTGTTCATCTATGGCAAAAACCTCATCACTTTTTATACACTTACCTTTACTATCTACTGTACGGCAACTATTTTTTTCATTAGTAACCACTTTTAAATAACGTTGTACTGAAGCGGACAACGGCTCTGGATAGTTAATAAAATCAGATCTCGGCGTTATCTGATACCAGTTATCCCCAGTAATACCCCAGCAAATAGCAGGGATCACCCCTAAACTTAACCAATTAAAAGTAGAAGAACCACAACTGCTTGCCGCATCTATCCCCGCTATAGGAGCTGAAACCGTGATCAAATTTATGTTTATATCAGCACGTTCCCAATGGTGAGAATGATTATCTTCCATCGATTTACGCGCAACTAAACCTCCAAGACTATGACCGATAACAGAGATATTTTTATCAAGAGTCTGTATTGCAAGTTCTTGTAATGCAATCGCCAGTTTATCCGCACTTTCAGTTAGGCTATCTCGATCATTATAGCTATAACAGATAGCCTGCTGACCATGAAATGCATAAAGCTGGGCTAATGAACGAAACCGCCCTGCCGAACCTTTACAACCATGTACTAAGACAGTTATTGGATGAGTCGAATTAAATTTTAAAGTGCGATCTTTCGAGTCAGTACAAGGCCCTAAATTAGCTATCTCAACTGACCGATCGGGAGTCGGTAATCGTCCTAACTGCAGAGGTTCAGGCTGCGGCTGATAAGGGGGAAAAAAAGAGCAAGCAGTTAAAAAAACACTACCGATAAATACTAAAATTAATCTCATAACGATTATCCCCTTAACGTTATTAAATATGCAAGTACAGTGACCAAGTGATTGTTATACCGAAGTAGATATTTTTTACATCTTAAAATTTCAAAAGAAAACAAATACGATTTCACTAGCAAAATAATATTTGAAGTATAGCGCCCCCTTTAAAAATATAAAAATTAAAACTGAATGGATATTATTGTCCGCACAGATAGAACCTTTTTGTTATATCTTAGAAGCGACCAAAGAATAAACCGCAAGCTCAGCGCTATTATTGATACGCCTAATAGAATATCTAATTGATAAAATTGATAATACAAGCTATCGCTCAAAAAAAAGGTGCTCAATGAGCACCTTTTTGTAAACTAGCAGTGAGTTAACACAACTTAAATCGCCGCTATAATCGCGTTTAAAGTTTTACTTGGACACATGGCTGCAGTCACTTTAACAGGATCAGTATGAAAGTAACCACCAAGGTCGACTTTTGCACCTTGTGCAGCGTTTAACTCATTAATAATAGTAGCTTCATTTTCAGATAAGGCTTTAGCCAGCGGTGCAAAAGTCGCCT
>NZ_JAHNZV010000242.1 GCF_022267535.1 Psychromonas antarctica | reverse complement strand
AGCAAGGCTTGGTGTCATTGAGACAAATGTGGATCAATATCCAATATTCATGAAGGAAGATGAACCGCTCTGTGCGGAGCCGCATGCAGGGTGGTGTGGGGGCTGGAGGCTAGACACCTCCGGCTACCCGATTAGCTATTTAATTTAGCCATGCTTTCTCGAAGCCATCAACCATATCAAATGGTTGATTTAATTCATTCATTAAAAGCAATTTCTGTTTAACATTACTTGGAAGTTCATAGAATTTCTTTTCTGAGGTTAATTCAGAAGCAGGAAACATTAGCGACTTAAGCATTTCAATCTTTTCACTTACGGCACTGTTCATTAATTTTTTATTTGCACTTTCCAGAGTAAGTAACAAACGAATAACTTCATTATACTCAGGTTTTGAGCAGTTCCTAATTGCTTTTAGATTCAAATACCCTAAACCGTCCCCAGTTGAAATAGGAAGTTTTTTTAGTATTTCAATACTTTCCGCTGACAGTTTATTTTGTTTAGACTGCTTAATACAAATTGAGTGACGCTCTTCAAAAGCATTGAAAGTTTCATTTAGGACTTTAAGACCAAAAGCGATCTTCTCTTCATTAGATGCGCTACAACCAAGTGAAATGAAAACAAGTAATATGAAAGTTGTTTTTTTCATTTTATTTTACATCCATAATTAACACCTTTCCAAAACGCCCTTTCTTTAGCCGTAATATCCGCTCTTAACATTTGCAATCCAGCGATTGTCTCAATTTGATTATTAGCATATCTATCAAGAGCAGAGAATGACTTAAAAAAACACTCCCAATTTGCTGAATATATACTGTACGATGTTTGACTTAAATCACTAGATACTGTTTGAAATATGTGGCTATTTTCTATGGCATTTCCTGGCGTTCTGGCATTAACAGCTAACCCTCCAAAAATAACAATCAATTGGCCTATGGTATTAACCCACCAACCTGTCTCTTTGCTTTTTAAAATAGTATTTATTGAATCTATTGCTTCGATACTCGTTTCATCAAACTTTAACCCTATGATCGTAGGACATACTCTTGCGCTCATAATAATCATTCTCTTTGTAAAAAGCATTGAATAGGTAAACATATTATATAGCCAGCACTTTATATAACTCGCTATGTATTGATAAGCTACATAGCATATCTCACCAAATTTAATATAACAACACCGTATATTAAATATAAACAAAATACCCACGCAAGACGCGAAAGTTAAGTTTTTAAAAGACATTTGGTGATAAAAACAATAAGAATAGATAGCTAGACATAATGACTTCCCACTAAGGTGCTAGCCTCTACCGTGGGTTAGTTTTACAACCAGAGCCATAATATATATATCAATAATATAACGTGGAGGCTAGCATGAATAAACATAGCATACTTTTCAT